>JAPPIE010000440.1 GCA_028874765.1 Gemmatimonadota bacterium | reverse complement strand
CCTGCTGGCACGATGTTCACTATCTTGCAGTCGAGATATCCCAGTGTTCCCTCCAATATCGGCGCGCCCGTTTTGCTTTCGCGCAATGTCAGATCGGAAAAGTCCTTTGGTCCCGGTATGGCAAATCGGTTGGACAGATGTTCCTGCTCCCGGGTGAGGATGTTGATTGCATAACACTGTCCGTCCGATAAGGCACTGTGCATAGTGGCCGATTTATCGACCGATACCACGACGAGCGGTGGATCCAGCGACAATGACATGACGGCGTTGGCTGTCATGCCGGTTATGTCGCCGTTTTTGTATCGCGTGGTGACGACGGTTACGCCGGTTGCAAACCGCCCCATTATATCTCGTTGCAGCCGTGAATCAAATGCCATAGATCCTCCTATTATAGCTCCCGCAACCATTCTGCTGATGGCGAGTTGACCGATGCGTGATGTGCGGCGAGGTCGGCGGTCATGGTTGCGATCATTTCCCGGTGTTCGGGGGCATCAAACAGGTTGTTCACCTGGTCGGGATCGTTTTGGCGATCAAAGAGTATGGCGTCGTGGTCTTTCACATAGGCGAGTTCGTAATTGGGGGTGAATACGCCAGCTCTGTTCGGGTCGTGGTGGATATAACAGATGTCGTCCCATTCGGTTTCTTCGCCGCATAAGAGTGCAGATGCATCTCGCCCGTGTTCTCGGCCACAGGGTTCAAATCCCATGAGGGTCAAGATGGTGGGCATAAAATCGACGGATCCGACCAGGCGATCTATTCGCGTTCCTGCAGCGATTTTTTCGGGCCAGCGGATTAACATGGGGACGCGATAAGCCGTTTCATAGAGTTGATTTTTGCCCATTAATCCGTGTTCGCCGAGGTATTCGCCGTGGTCGGAGGTGAATACGACTATTGTGTTGTCCAGGATCCCTTTTTCGCGTAGCGCATCGAGCATTCTGCCCACGCAGTCGTCGATGACTTTGACCATGCCGCAGTATTGGGCCATGTGTTTGCGCAGGATTTCGTCTTTTGGAGCCTGTTTTTTGGGTACCCAACTGGGCTGATTTTCTTCGTTGCGCGTGTCGGGCAATGGCATGTCTGCGGGATCGTACATGGTGTCGTACGGTGGGCGCACGGTGAATGGCGGATGGGGATCGGGTATGCTGAGCATAAAACAAAATGGGTTTTCTCGATCTCGCGTCATAAATTCGTTGGTTTTTTCGGTTAGCCAGTCGGTTGGATAGGTTTTTTCGTCGCCCATGGTTCTGTAGTTAAACACTGTGGGTTGTACATCGCCCATATTGACGTCTTCGATTTTTTTCCAGTGTCCGCGGTTGAACATGTATTGGGCGTCGTCAAAGCCCATTGTGCGTTCGGGGTGTACCCAGCCGGGGCGCGGGGGACCGTCCAGGTGCCATTTGCCCGCGTATCCGGTGTCGTATCCGCGGTCTTTTAATGCTTGAGCAAATGTGATTTCATCGCGGTTGAGAGGGATGTTGTTGCGGTACGCGCCGTGTACATGTTCGTAGCGTCCAGTGAGGAATACGCCCCGGGATGGGGTGCATACGGCGACGTTGACCATGAAGTTGGTCAAGATCGCGCCTTCGTTTGCAAGGGAGTCGATGTGGGGCGTTTCGACGAGTGTTCCGTTGTATGCGCTCAATGTCCAGCAGCTTTGTTCATCGGTGTGTATGACGAGGAGGTTTGGGGTGTCTGGCATTTATTGCTCCTTATTGTTGGATTAACCATGGGTCGCCGGTTTTTTCCAACCAGTTATTCATTTCTTTCTCAAGTTCTGCTTCAAGGCCGGGATGATCGCTGGCGATGTTTTGGAGTTGATAGGGGTCTGCTACATTGTCGTGGAGGATTATTTCTTCGCCTTCGGGCGTTCGCGTGATCACATACGTGTGTCGGTGTGTGCGCACACCGCGCGATCCGCCCGCAGGGTCGTTGGGATTTACGTTGAGGTAGAGTGCAGATGTCGGGCGCGTGCTTTCTTTGCCCAGGAGGATGTCGGAGTAATCCGTTCCTTGGACGCTGTCGGGGACCTGTCCCACACCCATGAGGTTGAGCAATGTGGGCATTAAGTCGGGTGTGCCGATTAACAAATTATCTGTGCCGGGTGTGATTTTTCCGGGCCAGCGGATGATAAATGGCACGGTAAAGGATTCTTCGTAGTGTACGGTTTTGCCTATGCGGCCGTGGCTGCCCATCATTTCACCGTGGTCAGAGGTGAAGACTACGATGGTGTTTTCTTCCAGGCCCTCTGTTTTCAAACAGTCCAGGATGCGTCCGAAGTTTTCATCGACGCCGGTTACCATGGCGAAGTAGTGTTTTACATTTTCGCGGGCGCTGTCGCCGCTTGTGTCTGTGGGGACGTTGGGGCGCGTTAAGAGGTCTTCATGGGTGGCATCGCCGTATTGGGCGACGTATTTTTCCGGTACTTGTTTGAATGGCATGTGCGGTGGGTTGTGGGATATGACGAGTGAGAATGGTTTTTCGGGATCTCTGTATTTGCCGCCTTTGTTGCGGATGTAGTTTATTGCGATGTCGGTTTCGTGTTTGGGAGACCATTCCCGCGGGTCAATGCGCTTTTCAATGGGGTCATTGCCGGTCCAATAGTGGGGGTTGAAGTGCCAGTCGCAACAGCCGTAGGAATACCAGAAGTCATATCCGTGTCTGCGCGGTCCCGGTGGGGTGTATGAGTCCCAGATGACGCCATTTCCTCTCGGTCCTTCTGTGTATTGATATTGCTCATTGGGGGGATCGAGGTGTAGTTTGCCCAGGTACGCCTGGTTGTAGCCAGCGTCGTGCAATACGTCTGAGAAGCACCGCGCGTTTTCTCGCAGGTAGTTTTCGTATTGTACTGTGGTGGAGTTGACGTTGCCCAGTACGCCATTGGCATGGGGATATTGTCCGGTGAAGAGCATTGCCCGATATGGGCTGCATACGGGTCTGGTGCTTACGGCGTCGGTTAATACGAGGCTTTCAGACGCAAATTGGTCGATATTGGGCGTTATGACGGGGTCTTCGTTCATGAATCCCATGGCCTGTCTGCGATATTCGTCGGGGAATACAAATACGAGGTTGGGGTGTTCAGGCATTTCTGTCTCCAGTTTGAATTCGCGGGGAATGACACTGCAATAAATTGTGTCAATAGTCACGGATGTCAAGGATTATACTTTGGGGGCTGGAGTGCGTGTGTCGTTCTGTCATCCGTCATCGCGGCATGGTGTTGAGCCGCGATCCAGAAGGTGTTGTTGTAGGGGACGGCCCCTGTGCCGTCCCACTCTTTATGTTTTTTTCAGGACCCTATCATAAATCACCTCTAATTTTTCGGCTTGTCTCCCCAGGTTGTGCTGTTTTTCGACATGGGCGCGGCCAGCGCGGCCAAATTGTTCGGGGGAACTGAGGAGGGTGTCCAATCCTTCAGCGAGGCCCGCTATATCTCGTTCGGGATATAATAGGCCACAGGTTTTGTCGATGACGACTTCGGGGATGTCGGCGTGTTGAGACGATACGATGGGGATACCCATTGCCATGGCTTCGATGAGCGCGACGGGTGCGCCGCCTTCGGTGTCGCCATCTGATGCTGTGACGCTGGGATAGAGGAGGATTGTCGCGCGTTTTAGTTCTTCAAGTGCGGTGGGATGGGGAAGCAGGCCGAGCATTTTGACGCGGTTTTCAAGGTGTAGATTTCGTATTTCAGCTTGTAGGTGTGGACGCAAAGGTCCGTCGCCGATCATCCGCAGTTGGGCGTTTGGATATTTTTTTGCTATTTTTGAAAATGCCTGGATTGCGTATTTCAATCCTTTTTTTTCTCGAAATACGCTGTATGTCAATACGATGGGTTGTTTGGGTGTGTGGTCTGTTCTGAAGGGAATTTTTTCGAGATCTACGCCCAGATGTTGTACGATTACCCGGTTGGCAGGGCATCCCAGTGCGATGAGTTGTTCGCCCATGAAGGGTCCTTCGACCAGAAAGAGGTCGCCTTCGGCAAAGAGTCGTTTGTATCGTTTTTGCCATTTTTTTTGCCGGGGCAGTGCCGATACGTCCAGGCCGTAAAAGGTGGTGATGAGGGGGATGCCCGCGCGCTGTTTTGCGGAGAGACACCGGTATCCTTCTTGCCCAAAGTGCGCGTGGATGAGGACGGCGTTGTATTCGCGCAGCCAGTTTTTATAGCCAGCGTACGTACCGCGCATTTTGCGAATGAGGCGGAGGGTTGTTCTGCGGACAGGTGAGATATCTTCGGCGGATAAGACGGTTTCTGTGGGAAAACGATCCAGGTTCTGGCGCGTTTGTGTGAGGACGATGGGGCGATACCGCTTCAGTGCGCGAATTTGATCGTATATCCAGGTGGCTGTGGCTGGCAAATAGGGGTTGGCACTGTGCGCGACGACAGGTTTCATGTACTTCCTCACAAAAAACCCGCTGATACGCTCCATCAACGGGTTGTTAAATTCTGGCTCTATTCCACGGGGGCGCAATCAGGTGTGGAAAAAAGCAATTTTTCGGTCTGTCGTCAACTTATCTCCATCTCGGTCCTGTGTGTCCACCTGTAGGGGACGGTCCCTGTGCCGTCCCGTTTTCCGTTTCAATACCCCAGCAGTTGGGTAATCCTTCCTACCGTAAAGCCACTCACACAATCACATAGTCCTCGCGTTTTGGCACGGGATGTTCGCGTTCGGAGATGCCTTCAACCCGCTTTTCGCATGCTGCACATAGATGATAATAACAGATGCGATCGTCTTCCGGGTCAATCAATTCCGACATTTTAGACCGCAACGCGAGAAACCGCCGCTCGTTCAGATTGCATTCAAAAACGCTTTTCTGGCGACGCGATCCGTAATTTTCCATGAGTTTCATCACCCGCCGCAATCGGCGTTTGTCGGCTATGTCATAAGCTACGACCACGAGCATTGTATTGGTCTCTACATTTATCGAATTAAAAATGGCTGATATGCCGTGTCTTCACCTCGCAACATGCGGATGAGACGGCGGGCTTGCAATTCGAAACACTGGCGATACGGCACTTTTTGTACCTGTCCACTGGGTTGCAGATATTGAACTTTAGTTGCGACCCGGTCCTGATAGGCGCGGATTAGTTGCTGTCGTCCGTCGCCGCATAGGAACACACCTCCATCGCGCTGTTCAAAGTCTTCCTTTTTTATTTGTCCGTGATTCAACAGGTCCAGTACCATTGCATCTACAATTATTGGGCGAAATTCTTCCATCATGTCCAGGGCGAGCGAGGGGCGTCCGTAATCCACGAGATGCAGATAACCGATATAGGGATCTAATCCCACGCGCAAGACAGCCGATTCCAGGCCTGAAGACAGCAGCGTATAACCAAAGCTCAACATGGCGTTGACCGCATCTTTGGGCGGGCGCCGCGTGCGTTTGACAAAGGGAAATGCGGTGGGTAAAAATTGGCTCAGCGCACCGAAGTAAGTCGCGGTTGCCGCGCCTTCGATTCCTCGCAGCGCATCGGCATTGTCTATGCGGTCTATCTGTTTTAAGAGCGCGCGCAGTCGCTGTGCGGTGTGGGCAATGTCCCGGTTTCGGCGTCGTGCAAGGCGCATGATGAGGGTACGCATGTTGCGGATTTTGCCCGATACAAATCCCCGTGCAGCACCCAATCGAAAATCTTCATCTTCGTAGCGACGGTATTGCATTTGCCGCAGTATTACGTTGCGGCCCTGCGGTCCGACGAGTCGCCCGCGATAACTGCCCGTGGTGCTGAGTAATACGAGGTCGATGCCCTGCATCAGCGCGGTGTGCATTGCCGCAGGTGTTATTCCGATGTTGCCAAATAAGACCATCTGGTGCAGGTCATACGCAGGCAATGTGTGGAGTTTTTTCTTGCCTTTCCACACGGCCAATCGCTCGCCTTCGCGGCGCACCTGGGCACCGGTTTCTGTGACGTAGAGTACGGCCATATTAAACCCCGAAAGCCGG
Source organism: Gemmatimonadota bacterium (assembly GCA_028874765.1). GTDB lineage: Bacteria > Latescibacterota > UBA2968 > UBA2968 > UBA2968 > VXRD01. The sequence goes on along the minus strand of JAPPIE010000440.1, from coordinate 2,719 downwards.
TAAGACGTGAGATCCCCTTAATTCTTAATTTTTCATTCTTAAACCGCCTCAATGCCTATTTGCAATCGTCCAGCGTCATCCGCTGTGACTACCCAGACGCCTGTGGAGATTTTGCCTTTGCGGTGGCGCAATATGTCGCGCATTTCATCTTCTGTACGCGATAGGTCGGCCATTACCTGTGCGGCTTGCTGGCGCAGTGTGATGTAGCGATCTACTATTTCGCGGTTTTGCGGTTGATCCACACGTCCCATGCCAGCGGTAAATGCCGGGTCGATATGTAGCAAGGGAGAGGGGTACCCGCCTTCTGGTAGGTCAAATTCGCAGTTGCAGGGGACGGTTTCAATGAGGTCGGGCAGGTGTTTGCGGATTTTCGGACAGCCAATGGGATGCGGATGCAGGCGTTCGATCTGATAATCGGTTATTTCGGCTTTGTAGTCTGCACACGCGCCAATTACCGCGTGTAAGAAGGTGCGCCCCTGGTCGTCGAGATGCCCAAATACGCATTTTAAGACATGGCGTTCGATGTGTACCAGATGGGCGGTTGCAAAGGCTTTTTCTGTGAGTGCGCGAATGACTGCACAGCCTTGCATAAGGGGTTGAAATTCTGGAAATGCTTTTTTCAGATCAACTTGTTTCAGGGGGGTGTGGGTTTCTCCTCCGCCCAGACGCGAGACTGCATGGGCGAATGCCTGCGCGTCTATGGGTTTGATGTCGCGCAATACCCGATCTTGATCTGCGAGTGCGTGTCCTTCTGTGTCGATAAATAACGCGCGGCGTCCTGTTTTGCGGTGGATGCCGAGTGGTAGTTTGATCAGGTTGCCGAGTTCATCTTCCCCAACGGCGTCTTGTTTGGGAAACCACTCCCACTGCAAATCTTCTGATGCTGGGCCAAATCGCTTTGCAAAGGCGCGGCCAAAGGCGCGCAGGTCGCATGCGCGGATGGGGTTTTCAAAGAAGAGCCATATATGTGCCCCTTTGTTCCCGCTGTCTTCGATGTGAACCGGGAGGTTGAGGGACGCAAATCCCGCGCAGACCCGTCGGATGTCTTTGCATACTTGTGCGCGTAGTGCATCCATTAAGGTGTTGTTTTGCTGCGCTGTGTTGAGGGCTTCTTTTTTGATGTCGATGTCCAGGGCCAGGAATTGTGCTTTGTCCCGGTCAAAAATTGGATAGACGCCTACAGTTGTATCTCCTCGCAGGTGGGATTGGATCGCGTCTTCTGTGAGGGGTTCACGCACGGGGACATAGCCGGTTTTTCCGTCTTCATCGATCCATTGGCGTGCGTACACGTCTTTTCGCGCGGCAAATAGCCGGAGGATCAGGGCGGCACTATCGGGGTGGTTTTTGATTTCTGCATCTGGTAAGGTTTGGGATGTTTGCAATTGCGCGCCGACGAGTTGTTTGCCCGCGAGTGCGCCCGCATGGTCCGGGTCGAGTTCGAGCACACGACCATAGAGTTCCTGGGCGAGGCCCATCATGCCGTCTTCTTCGTACAGACGGGCGAGTTCAAAGATGCCCTCTACATGATTGGCATGATGCTGTATGAGGTTTTGCAAGCGCGATTGCGCGAGGCCCGTTTCATTGCGGTCTGCGTGTAGCATTGCCAGTCCAAATAGGGATTTGGCATCGTCAGGACATTGGGATAGGTGCGCCTGATAGATTTCAACGGCTGCCTGTATGTCGTTCATTTCTTCTGCGAGTACACCCCATTCACCAAACGCATCATCTACCGGCAGGTCGCGCCACCGATTGAGCAATGTCTGTGCTTTGTCCTGTTCGTCTCGGATGAGGGCTACGCGGAGCATTAATTGATGTGCGCGGTTGCAGGCCGGGTCGCGCGCACAGGCTTCTGATGCGAGTGCCTCTACGCCATCCACATTGTTTTTTTCCAAAAGCACCTGAGCCTTTTCGCAGAGGGTATCTACGAGAGATGTGGGAGACTGTTCAATCGCAGGGGTTGTCATGGGGAGATTCCTTTCTATTTGGAGAAAAATATAACCACATGCGGGGGACACCTGTGGCTCACGTTACTCTTTTTGGAGGTTTTAATTTTAACCCAAAAATTAGTGCTCAAATGTTCACTTGTCAAGAAAAAAAGTTTTAATACCCCAATAAGCGGGTAGTCCTTTCTGATGAACACCCTATTTATATGCAAAAAGCGTGCCAAAGAAAAAAATCCTCCAAAAAATGAGGATTTTCTTTTTTTGTTTCTTTTTCAAGATTTTTTTTGCAAAAAGATCTCAAATAGGCGTTCACCAGAGGAAAACGGGCGTGCAGAAATGCACGCATCTGTGCAAAAACGCACATCCGAGCACAGTTTCAATACCCCAGTAGTCGGGTAATCCTTCCTGATCTAAAATTTTGCAGGCGTTCTCTCACGCACCATCAGTACTTGATCAGCATGTAGCGATTTAATCGCAGAGATAGGCACTGTGACCACAGCGACGGATTCGCCAATGGCATTAAAAATCTCTAAAATTGCTCCTTCTTCTCCACCCGTAGGATGCGGTACATATTCGACCACGACAGCAACATCACCCTGTTTTAGATTTTCTTCTGGTATGTTGCGCGCTATTGCCACTTCTTCATATAGTTTTGGTTTGGTCATGATTCATCCTTTTGAGACATCTCATTGACTTTTGTAGTATAACACAGTAATTTTGAAATATCGTAACTATTTAGGATGGTAGTATTTCGAGGCAGTAGTTTTGTATTTGGA
>JAPPIE010000388.1 GCA_028874765.1 Gemmatimonadota bacterium | reverse complement strand
CACCCCGCATTTGTTCCCCAGAACATCTCTTCTCGATAGCCCCGCAGCGATTGTGCGCCCCCCAGCCAGATACCGGCAGACTGCGGCACATCCCCCTCTTGTCCCACCCAAAAAGCGCGCGCCCGTCCCACGATAACAGACTGCCTGCCCACCGGCAAAAACACCTGTCCATCAACACCCCACTGCACCCGCCGGACCCCATCTGAAACCTCGCCGATCTCTCCCCTGATCTCCGCTTTCCAACCGCCCAGGGCCTGCCCTCGCCGATCAAATCGAACACCCGACTCGAGAGACCACATCCTCTCAGCCTCGAAAAATCCCAACCCTGCGGAATCGGGCAAAACGCGCCTGTGTGCAACACCGCCAAAAAACCGCGCACCCTCACCCACAGCAACATCTGCGCCGCCCCCAAACCTATGCGTCACATACCCCGTGCGCGCAACCATCTCCACTGCACCCCAACCTGAAAGCGGACTATTTAACACATAGGGCTCGCGATACGAAACCCGCAAATTCGACAACCCCACCCCTTGCCGCGACCACAGCGCGTACCCCTCTCGTCCTCCACCAGAAAAATTCAGAACATCGAGCGCCATCTCCCCGGTCAAACTCTGTCCAGACCCCACCCCAAGCACCCCTTCAATGCGCGTGTGACGCGATTCCTCTACACCGATCACAAGCGCCATCTCATCACCGGTAGATACGAGTTCAGGCGTATAAACCCGGTCGATAAATGGCAAACTTTGCAACTGCCGCACAAAAGTATCCACGCGCCGCTGGTCATAGACCTCGCCCGCAACAAACGAAATATGCCGCAACAAAACATCTTCCCGCGTCGTTTCATTGCCATCAAAACGCACCACATCGACATGCACCAGAGGACCGGGCGACACCACCACCTGCACGCGCGCGCTATCACTATCAAATTGCACATCTGGGCGCAATGCACAAAACGGATAGCCCCGGTCTTCATAAAAACGCAACAAACGATCCAACCGCTGTTCCAAATCACTTTCGAGCAACACCATACCCCGCGTGAGACCAAAAGCCTCCGATTGATCAAAGACCAGATCGCCGCGCACCTCCACAGACGCAACCCGTGTTCGCACACCTTCAGTAACTCCAAAAGTCACCGTCGCGTCGCCCCCCCGCATTGCAATCCTGGGAAAAGCCACCGCCACCCGCCAGAACCCACGCGCCTGATACCCCTTCAAAATGCGGTGAACATCCTTTCGCAACAACGCCGAATCCACCGCAACGCCCACCCGCGTAACCAGCCAACCCCGCACATCGCGCGCACTTACAGACCGCGCACCTTCAACCTGCACGCGCTTCACAATCACACGCATCTCTCCCTCCGCGCTGGACGCGACACAGACCATCCAAATCGCAAAAAGCAAATACCGCCATACTTTTATGTACCTATCTGTATTCATCTGCCTATTCTCAGCCCCAATCGCGGCAGGGATGCCGCTCCTACATTTGATTTTTCATCTGCGTCCATCTGCGTCCATCTGCGGATCAAAACACCGCCCGCATCTCCACGCGCCCGAGATGTATCGTCTGACGAGTCGGCCTTACACGACCATCGTACATCACCCGCGCCGATACATATTTGCCAAAACGGTAATCCATCCCCAATCGCCACCCCCAGTTCTGTCCCTGACGATTACCCCTTGCCAACCCCAAAAATAAGGGCGCTGTATCCGTCGCCCAAACCCGCGTCCAATCCACCCGCCCGCGCAATCGCCCGCGACCGGGCAAAGCGTAAATCACCTCTGGCTGAACACCGATATGCCACACGCGCAACGCCCGGATCCCTTCCCAATCTCGCCCGCCCAAAATGCCCAAACGCAAATACCATTTATGCCCGGACCTGAAGGCACAGCGCAGCGCACCGCTCGCCCCATCAATGCGATAGGCAAAAGCACCTGCGCCCTCGCGCGCTCTATGCCCGAGATCAAATTCCGTCTCCAATTCAAGACGATTGACAGGCCTCAATTTTCCCAACAAACCACCCTGCACAAAAAATTCGGCAACCCCCCCGTAAAATGCCTGATTAACCAGATCGCGCACGCGCGCAGTTAAACGCAACGATCCCCGCCTGTGATACCGAAACAAATAAAGACGCACCAGCCCATCTCTGCGAGCGCCCAAAATCCCGGCATCCGCATCAAAACCCAACAGATCCCAGGGAGCCGCCTGCTTCGCCCCAGTCGCAATCTGCCGCTCTGCACGCAACGATGCATCCAGCGCAACAGCGGACAAAAAGTGCTCATCGTCAATCAAACGCCGAAAATCAATCTCCACGCGCATGCCCAGTGCGCCATCGCGAGCAGGTGCAAACTGCCCGTAATCATAAACCCGTACATAATTGCCATCGACATCGGGTACAAACTCTTCCACATCGCGCAAACCATCGCCATTGGCATCCTCCCAGATATATTCCCCCAGCCCGGATGCCACCTCGACAAAAATGGGCTGGCTGACCCGCGTACTCGAAACGCGATACGTTATCTGATGTGATGAGCCAGGACGATTATGTCCCAACCGCACGCGTCCCAGATGCGTCGTCGTCTGCTGATGTTCGCGCCCAATCTGGATTTCTCCGTGCGTATAAGAACCCGCAAAAATCCAACCCTTCCAATTTGTCATCTGCGCCCTGTGGGTGTGCAACCACCCGCGCAAACTATCCTGCCACACCGCTTCTCGCTGCCTGAACTTCCGATATTTCAACTCCGATACCCACGACCAATTTCGCCCTTCGCCAACACCTATGTGCCACACCAACTCCTGTTTGTCAACACCCTGGGGCAAAACACGCGGACGTATGGCATAAAAAAGCGAACTGCTACCCACCCCATCACCCATCCCATTTTCCAGCGAAAAACGAAACCCCGGCACAACACCTCCCATCGACACTTCAACTTGACCTTCGTGCCGGCGCATCTCGCCGCTACCGCGCCCGAGTGACTCATAGCGATACATCCCTACAGGCGCGTGAATCCCCACACTTTTCCGATCCGTTAGCACAGCCCCCAAATGCTGTCCGTATTCCCCGACAACAGAAAACGCCTTGCCCAAATCCCAACGCACAGCCACCTCACCCTCGCGTTGGGCAGTTCGCGCAGTATCGGCTTGCCACCCCCACCGCCCGGCTGCCCGCCCTCTATCCAATCGCTCAAATGCTTCAAAATTGGCCCCAACCTGGCGAAACCGGCCCGTGACTTCAAAATTGCGCGCTTTCCACGCGCCATCCATGCGAAACCCGCGTCCACTTCCCAAATTCCGATCACTCAAAGCGAACTCCCCAGAAATACGCGCATTTGACCACGGCGTGTACGTCGCGTACACCACCCCCAACTGCCGATGCACTGAAGCTATTCCAGGCGACAATGCCGGACGATCAGACTCTCGAATCAGCGTTGTTCCCACAGACATCCCCTCAGCGAGGGACACGCGGGACTCTATACCCATCAGCCGGCTTCTCATACCGGCATCAATCACCTGATACTCCACTGTAACGCGGCTCTCCACCCCTATTGGTATCTCAGGCATAAACGCCACATGCCCGCGCTCGTAATCAATCGTATAATCTGCCCCATCCCCACGTCTGAGCAATCGCCCATTCATATACACCCGCTCGGACTCCGGCACAATTTGCCCCCTCAACCCACCACCGGACAATGAATAAGGTCCCTGAAAACCCTCAACCGTCACCAGCCGCCGCGTTTCCCAACGCCCCCGCGATACCGCCCCAAAAGCCGCGACTTGCCCCTTCTCCCGATGGGCAAACACGCGCGCGCCCTGCAACTGCCTCCGATAGCGCCCAAACACAGTCCCGTCAAACGCCACATCGAGATCGCCGAGCGTAGCCGATACCTGATTGGCATTAACCTGAAAAAACACGCGATCCAATTCCTGTAACCGCTTCGACCCACCCTGCTCGCCTATTGGCAAATTGCGATCGGACAGCACGGTCAATAAATTGACCCCCTCGGCAACCTCGCCCGAAATACGCAACTGCAAAGCCTGATGAACCGCGTGTTGTGATCCCGCGGTCACAGAAATACTCTTATGACCACCAATCGTCAACTTCTGCTCTTCATCCCTTTCTCGCACAACACGCGGAGAAAACACGCGCACAATCGGTTGATCTCCATCGCCTTCCCCCGGTTGGAACTGACGACGCTGAACCACAGGTGCAGTCACTAGAGGACGCTGCCTAAAACGCACCACAATCTCCACACCCCGCGCAACATCCCGCAAAAGCGTCAGCAATGCGCGATTGGCATCCACCACATAATCCCGGTCCCGAACGAGCAACACCCCATCCACCCAAACCCGTTCACTCGCCGCCTCAATAGCGCGATCGGAAATCGAAAAAGGCCCGCGGCTACCATCCGCTTGAAACACCCGTTCCCCATCGAACAGCGTAAACTTCTCTGGCACGGGAACCTGTGCATGTGCCGTCACAACGCACAAGAAAAAAAATACAATGCCCCGAGCAATATGAAGGGTGCTAAAACTCATCTCTCGCGTCTCGCATCTAAAAAAAATAGGACATCCCGCCCCGCGGAACATCCCGGCCTTACACTTCCTACTTCCTACTTCCCACCTCCTACTTCCCCCTTGAAACTTGTATTTGCAACTTCTGAATGCGCCCATTGCCCGAATCCAGAACGAACAACCTGCCAGCGCGTCCAAGTGCGACACCCCGGGGAAACTGAAACGCCATTGCCCCCTTTCCCGGATCGGGACCACCCAAAGAGCCTGCAACACCGCCAGAATCGAGATCAAACACCACAATGCGATGGTGCCCCGTATCCGCCACAATCAGCGTCCGCTCAGGACCCACACACAGCGCCGCGGGCTGCAATAAAACATCTTCGCCCATTCCCTTTTGGAAATTGCCAAACCTGTCGAACACCGCGATCCGATCATTCTCACTATCGCAAACATAAACTACCTCACGCCCTTCTACTGCAATCCCCAAAGGCCGCCGCAAATTGCCAGCCCCATACCCAAACCCGCCAAAACTGCGGTCAACGCGGCTATACGTATCGATCTGCACCAGTTGATCGGCATCGATATCGCCCACCAAAATCTCATCTGCATCCGACACCGCAATACCACTGAGCGTACCCAGATCTATAGAACCACCGGCATCCGCCCCACCAATCACCGACAGAAGACGCAAATTGAAATTAAACACCTGAATGCGGTGATTTCGACCATCGGCCACATAAATCTCCAGCCCCTTGCTCGCGGCAATACCACCCGGTTTATTAAATTGCCCATCTTCCCACCCCGGTCCCCCCACTGCCCTCAAAAAAGTTCCGGTTGGAGACAACTTTTGGACGCGATCATTCCCGGTATCGACCACAAACACATTGCCCGACGTATCCAGAGTCAATCCCTCGGGATCGAGAAACTGTCCATCGCCACCCCCTATTTCGCCAAAAACAGCCTCAAAGCGAAATGCGACCTGCACCTCTGCCCCAACCGTGCCAACCCATACAAATACAATCAGGATGCAAAAAATACGTCTCATAAAATTCATCCCTCTACCGCTCAGCGCGAAACACTTCGGCCCTCTCGCTTATACTTTTCGAGCAAAGTCTTGAGTTCTTCAACGACCTCGGGATATTCTGCATAACGGTTAAATCGCTCAATCCGATCGCGTTCGAGATCAAAGAGTTCGCCCGGATGATCGTGGGGCACATACCCGCGTTCTTCCACAAACCAATCCGGTTCTTTATTATCATCCCCACTCGGTGCATCAATCAACACCCAGCGGCCCTTCCGAATGGCGAACTTCCCTCGAATACTGTGATGCACAGTCGCCTCCCGGATAGGCGCATCAAAAGGCTCATCTAAAAGCGCAGGCAGTATATTATAACTATCTTCACCCATATCTTCCGACAAAGACGCGCCGCTTATCGCCGCTGCCGTAGCCATAAAATCGGACATACAAATCACCTCATCGCAAACCCTGCCCGCCTCAATCTGACCGGGCCATCTGGCAACAAACGGAACCCGATGCCCGCCTTCCCACACATCGCGTTTCAACCCCCGCAAACCATCCATACTGTAATGCCCGTATTCCTGGATCCGTCTATACGCAAAATTTTCCGGCCCATTATCGCTGGTAAAAATAATCAGCGTATTCTCGGCAATCCCTTTTCGATCAAGAGCCGCCATCACCTCTCCCACAGTCCAATCTACTTCACACACAAAATCTCCGTATTCACCCGCCTCGCTCATACCCTTAAACTCATCTATTGGCACAATCGGCGTATGCGGCGCAGTCAGTGGAAAATACAAAAAAAACGGTTGATCATCCGCCGCCTCAATATATTGAACCGCGCGATGGGTCAACTCGGGCATCACCGCTTCGAGAGACCATCCCGGCGCCATAGCCCCGGGCGATCCAAACATCTCCTCGGGCTTCTCCTCAACTGGCGCATCCACCAACCTGTCGTTTTCAAACCAGGTATAAGGCGGAAAATTGGGCACATCATCGCCAAAATAATAATCAAATCCACATTCTACAGGACCGCCAGTGACCGGCTTACTAAAATCGATATTCTTGCCCAATTCATACCGATGATCTCTACCCAACACCCCGTATTCTGCGCCTTCATAAGCCGCACGCCCATCCTTTGTCTCCCAGTGCCATCCCAAATGCCACTTCCCAATACAAGCCGTGCGATACCCCTGATCTCGCAGCAATGCAGCCACTGTCGTTCGCCCCGGATCAATCAAAGGCGGATCCCAGGGCCACAACACGCCGCCTTGCAACCGGGTTCGCCACGAATACCGCCCCGTAAGAATCGCATAGCGCGACGGCGTACAAACGCTGGACGGCGCGTGGGCATCGGTAAAACGAACCCCCTGCGACGCCAACCGGTCCAGATTCGGCGTTGGAATTTTAGACTCTCTATTCTGGCACGCCAGATCCCCATAGCCCATATCATCAGCCAGAATAAAAATGATGTTTGGATTGGACTGCGTCATCTGTTCGCCTCAAATCTTCAAATTCGCCTGAATACTCGCCACTGCCCGCTCGACATCTTCTCGATGTCCAAACGAACTCAAGCGAAAATAACCTTCGCCAGCAGGCCCAAAACCCGAACCCGGCGTACCCACAACATGCGCCTCTGACAACAACTTGTCAAAAAAGTCCCACGAGGACATATTATTCGGAGTCTTGAGCCACAAATAAGGCGCGTGTACACCGCCGAAAACCGTCAGCCCAATACTTCTCAGACCCGCCCGAATAATGCGCGCATTCTCCATATAATACGCAATCATCTCCTGGCATTCGCGTTCGCCTTCTTCGGTAAACACCGACAAAGCACCCAATTGCACAATATTAGAAGCACCATTAAAAAACGTATTTTGACGCCTACCCCACAGCGTATTCAATTTGCCCGCCTCCGCGTCTTCCACCACCAGATCCATCGGCACAATCGTCCACCCCAGGCGCACACCCGTAAACCCGGTATCTTTGGAAAAACTATTGATCTCAATCGCGCAGGACTTTGCCCCCTCAACCTCGTAAATCGTTCGCGGCAAATCCGCATCGGAGATATACCCGGCATAAGCCGCATCGTAAATAATCACCGCCCTGTGTTCTATCGCATAATCTACAAACGCCTGAAGCTGCGCTCGGGTTGCCACAGCACCCGTTGGATTATTCGGGCTGCAAATATAGATCAAATCCACTTTTTCATCTGGCACCTCGGGCATAAAACCATTCTCTTCCGTACACGGCATATAAACCAGTCCTGCATACTGATCGTTCACCGCCTCGCCGGTCCGTCCGGAAATCACATTGCTATCGACATATACCGGATATGCCGGATCCTGCACAGCAATCACATTATCCATACCAAAAATCGACTGGATATTCGCCGAATCTGACTTGGCGCCATCGCTCACAAAAACCTCAGACGCATCGAGATCAACCCCGTACTTTGCATAGCGCTTCGCCAGAGCCTCCCGCATCTCAGGCTCGCCCTCTCCACCATCGGCATAGCCGCGATACGTCTCCACACGCGCCATCTGATCCACCGCATCGTGCAAACCGGCAATCACGCTCCTCGTCAGCGGCTCGGTCGTATTGCCAATGCCCAACCGCATCACGGACACTTCTGGATGTGCATCGAGAAAAACCTGTGTCCGCCGCGCAATCTCGGGAAACAAATATCCCGCAGCCAATTTGTCATAATTTGCATTAATACTCGCCATATAATCTAAATCCTTTCGCGTCATAGTTCACCAATCAACAACATATCGCGCCAAAAATATAGACGCAACGCCCAAAAGTCAAAGACCAAAAACGAATAGACGAACCATTGCATTTGTTTTTGATCTTGTACTTTAGTAATTTCTAATGTACACATCTTGTATCTGACCATTCACCAGGAGTACGCATGGGATACACAGCTCAAGTGCGCGAATTTACAATGGCCTGTAACGACGACCTGCCAGCGCATCCGCAAAACATGACCGCAGAAGGCATCGCATTCATAAGACAAATGGTCAACGATGAAATGGACGAATTAATGGACGCGCAAACCGTCACAGAACAGGCTGACGCGCTCGTCGATGCAATTTACTACATCTGCGATTTCGCCGTACGCAACGGCATCAACCTCGACCCGCTTTTCGACATCGTCCACAAAGCAAACATGCAAAAAGTCGTAAACGGAAAAGTCATTCGCCGAGAAGACGGCAAAATACTCAAACCCGAAGGATGGGAAGACCCCGC
>JAPPIE010000447.1:4338-8927 GCA_028874765.1 Gemmatimonadota bacterium | reverse complement strand
AGGATGGGCTTTCGCGCGGCGGTTGCTTCGTCCAGTCTTCGCACGGGCGTTGCGTGGGGGGCTTCTTTGAGGAGGTCGGGATTTTCTTCGGCTTCTTTTGCGATTTGAATCATGGCTTCGATAAAGTCGTCAACCTGTTCGAGGCTCTCGGTTTCGGTCGGTTCGATGAGCATGGTTTCGGGCGCGACGTTGGGGAGAGGAAAGTAGATCGTGGGCGGATGGACGCCGTAATCGATCAGCCGTTTGGCGATGTCGGTTGCGGTGATCCCGTTCGCCTTTTTTTGTCGCGATGCCGAGAATACCATTTCGTGCATGGGTTGTGCATTTTTGGGGCGGTCGTAGTGGGGGTCGAGTTTTGCCGCGATATAATTTGCATTCAAGACCGCCATTTCACTGGTGCGGCGCATGCCTTCTGCGCCGAGCATTTTGGCATAGATTAGAGCGCGTATTACCATGCCAAAATTGCCGTAGAATGAACTCACTTTGCCGATGGATTCCGGGCGGTCAAAGTCGAGTTTGAATGTATCCCCTTCTTTCAGGACTACGGGCAGGGGCAAGAATGGCAAGAGGGCTTTTGTTACGCCTACGGGACCAGAGCCTGGTCCCCCGCCTCCGTGGGGCGTGGTAAATGTTTTGTGCAGGTTGATGTGTACGACGTCAAAGCCCATGTCGCCGGGCCTACACTGGCCCAGAAAGGCGTTTAAGTTTGCGCCGTCGTAATACAAGAGGCCACCCGCGTCGTGTACTAACGCGGCGATGTCTTCAATTTCGTCTTCAAATACGCCAAATGTGTTGGGGTTGGTCAACATCAATCCGGCTACGTCTTCGGTCAAGTGCGTTTTGAGATCTTCTACATCGACTGTGCCGCGTTCTGTTGATTTAATTGCCTGTACTGCGTATCCACAGATTGCCGCGGTTGCCGGGTTTGTGCCGTGGGCAGAGTCGGGGATAAGGACTACTTTTTTGGCGTTGCCCTGTGCTCTGTGATAGGCGGCGATCAGTGAGATGCCCACAAATTCGCCCTGTGCCCCGGCTGTGGGTTGAAAGGTGAATCCATCCATTCCGCTGACGGCTTTGAGCACTTGTTCCATTTCCCATAAGATTTTCAGGGCGGGTTGGGCATTTTCCGATAGGGGATGCAATCCCGCGATTTGTGGGATACGCGCAGCTTTTTCGTGTACTCTGGGATTGTATTTCATGGTGCAAGATCCCAGGGGATAAAAGTGCGTGTCGATGCTGAAGTTCATCTGCGAGAGCGCGGTGTAGTGGCGCACGAGTTCCAGTTCGCTTACTTCGGGGAGACCGGGTGGGATGTCGCGGCGCATGGTTTCGGGTATGGCTGTTCCGGAATCCACGGCCGCGGGAAATGCGACACAGCGACGGTCTGGCGCGCCGCGTTCAAAAATCAACTTATCGCGGTTCATTACAATGTCCTCCATGCATCGATCAGGCGATCAATGTCGGCGTCTGTGCGTTTTTCTGTGACACATGTGAGAATACAATTTTCGAGTTCGGGATAAAATCTGCCCAGATCAATGCCGGCTTCGATGCCCTGATGTTGCAAAGCTGTTAGAACATCGGATGCTTTGCGGTCTGTTTCCAGAACAAATTCGTTAAATACTGGACCGGAGAATTTTTGGCGCACGCCGTCTAATGCGGTCAATGCCTGCAATGCGCGATGGCTTTGATGCCAGTTCAATTCGCCAACTTCGCGGAAGCCCTGCGGTCCGACCGAGGATAGGTACACGGTTGCTGCGGTTGCGCAAAGGGTCTGGTTGGTGCAGATGTTCGATGTGGCGCGTTCGCGTCGGATGTGTTGCTCGCGGGTTTGCAATGTCAGTACAAAGCCGCGTTTGCCATCTACATCTGTGGTCTGGCCGCAGATACGACCGGGCATTTTTCGCATGTGTGCTTCCCGCGATGCAAAAAAGCCGACATAAGGTCCGCCGTAAGACAGGGGCAGGCCCAATGACTGCCCATCGCCTACGACTATATCGGCGCCGAAGTCGCCCGGTGGACGAATCGCGCTCAGGGATATGGGGTTGACGCAGGCTATAAAAGCTGTTCTGGTATTGTTGATCAGGTCGCCAATTTCGTCTAAGGATTCGAGCACGCCCAAAAAATTCGGATTTTGTACGACTACGGCGGCGGTGTTGTCGTTTAATTCGCGCTTCAAAACGGCGATATCCAGTGTGCCGGAGTCGGACCAGGGAATATCCACGAGTTCGAGATCTATACCCCGCACATAGGTCGCTACCACCTGGCGGTAAAACGGGTGCAGGCTGCGCGGCAATAAGACGCGTGTACGGTTGTTCAGACGGACTGACATAAGTACGGCTTCGGCCAGTGCAGAAGCGCCGTCGTACATGGACGCATTGGCGACTTCCATGTTGGTCAGTTCACAAATCATGGATTGAAATTCAAAAATAGCCCGAAGGGTTCCCTGGCTCACCTCGGGCTGATAGGGCGTGTAGGCTGTAAAGAATTCGCCTCGTGAAATGATGGCATCGACTACGCTGGGCGAAAAGTGATCGTAAGCACCTCCGCCCAGGAATGATAGGGGTGTCTCGCTTCCGCGGTCGGTTAGCGATTGCACAAAAGCCATCGCTTCCATTTCACTGATTCCAGGGGGCAAATTGAGTGTGTTCAGGCGCAGGGATTCGGGGACGGGTGCAAACAGATCATCTGTGGATGCTACTCCGATCACATTGAGCATGTGCTGAATATCGCGTTCTGTATGCGGCGTGTAATTCATTGTTCCTCACATTGCAATTTGTTCCAAATAGCCCGCGCGCGCTGGCGACACACGGCGGGTGTTTTGTCATTGACTACGACAAAATCCGCAACTGCGACTTTGTCTTCTTCGGGCAATTGTGCGGATAGTCGCGCTACAACTTCGGCTCTGGAGATGCCCAATCGCGCCATTGTGCGCTGAATCCGCAAGGCTTCGGGGGCTGTTACTACTACGAGTATATCGACGATTTTTTTTGGATCGCCGCGCTCGACCAGCAGGGCCGCATCCACGACTACGGGGCGTGTGGGTTCTCGATCCAGAGCCGCGTGAATTTTGTCCAGCAACAACTGCCGAAGTGGTTGCCATACGATGGCGTTGAGTTTTTCGCGGTTTTTGTCAGAGGCGAAGGCCCGTTTGCCCAATTTCCGGCGTGCGATTTGTCCGTCGGAATCCAGAATCTCTCGTCCGAATACGTTGGTCAGGTTGCGAATTACAATTGGATCGCGGAGTACTTCGTGACCTGTTGCATCGGCGTCGATTACGCGCGCGCCAGCTTTTTCAAATACGGCGCACACGGTGCTTTTCCCTGCGCCAATGCCTCCTGTTACGCCTATGATCACTGCTCGTCCTCTCGGCGATATACGCGCAATTGTAAGGTCAATTCCTCGGCTGCATCTTCGGCTTCCCACCGCCGCAAGGTCGCGCGATTCCGCAGTCTCACGCATATATAGGCGAGCAGCAAGAGCAAGGTGAGATACAGCCAGATCAAATCGGGCGAAAAGAGTAGTGTCATCAGACTGAATCGCGCCTGTACATCATCGCGCCATCGCCGTTCAAATTCGCGGGGCGTTTCGCCGGTTACGCGAAATAATGCGACTTCAAAGGGTGCGTCTGCTTCCAGTTCGGAGAGCATGACGACCACGGCATTGGGACCGCCCAAACGGATTAAAAATGAGACTGCCAGCAAACTTTCCGTGTAGGCCAGGTCGGCTTTTGCCGAGGGAAAAGAAAGGACGTCATCAATTTCGGAGAGCGGGATTAAGTTTTCCGAAAAGACCGCGTAAAACACAGCCGCGCTTTGTCGCAAACGCCACTCGTGCGATGCCCACATCGCCACGCCTTCGTGAAACCAGACGGGCACGCGTGATGGCGCGATGGCGTGCAAAAATATATGGGCAAATTCGTGCCGCGCAACCTGTAGCAAATTGTCGGCGCTGGCTTGCAGAATAATGGTGCGCGATTCGAGAAATGCAACTCCTGCGCTCCAATGCGGCAAGCGCCCGTGTGTCAATTCTCGAAAAATAGCTTCGTTCGGTGCGAGATAAACCGCTATGGGAATTTCGGGGGCACCGCCCAGTTTGCGCCGGATTTCATTGCGTCCAATAAGGAGTGCGTTCAACAATTCCCCTGCCCGAACCGCATCGTTATGCGCGAGGTATAAGGCGAGGCCATCGCGTTCAAATCTGTGCCATTCTGTCGCGTTTGCTGCGGAAAAAGAGAAGAGGAGGAGAAAGCAGAGATACGAGATTTTTGTTGAACGGGCAGACATGGGATTGCCTCGTTGAGGCGTAGCCTACACCCAAATTCAGGGCGATGGGGTACAGACGGGACGGCACAGGGGCCGTCCCCTACAGACCATTTCTACCGCGGACGCTTTTTGGTCAAGTACTTGAAGAAATCACTGGTGGGTGGCATCACGACGGTGGTTCCTTCGCCCAGGGTTTTTTCATAGGCTTCGAGGGTGCGCCAGAATTGAAAAAAACGAGGGTCTTGTTCAAAGGCATCGGCATAGATACGCAATGCTTCGGCATCGCCTTCACCGCGAATTAGCTGCGATTTTTGCAGGGCTTCGGAT
>JAPPIE010000447.1:0-4238 GCA_028874765.1 Gemmatimonadota bacterium | reverse complement strand
ACCAGAAACTTGAGTGGATCTGTGATGCGCCAGCGGGCGAAATTATCGACGATGAGGTTTTTCTTGTCCTGCGTGTAAATTTGTCTGGGGTCGGCATCGCTGTACAGCAGGCGATCTTCGAAGGTGTGCAATTGCTGGATAAACGGGATCTTAAAATGCAGGCCCGGGGACTGCACGGTGCGTACGGGTTGCCCAAATTCTGTGACGACGACCTGTTCGCGTTCATCCACGATATAACACGATGCATTCAGTAAAATACTGCCTGCGATCACAATGACCGCCAGAGTTACGAGGTTGCGCATATCAATTTCCTCCTCCAACTGGCTTTTGCAGGTTGAGAACGTTGAGGATACCGCCCGTGCCATCGGATTCGACGACGTATTTTTGTATGCCGGGCAGAATTTTTTCCATTGTTTCGAGGTACATTCGCGTTTCGGTCACGTCTTTTGCGGTGCGATATTCTTTGAGTACCTCGACGAAGCGGTCTGCATCGCCCTGTGAGCGCTTGACGCGCTCCACTTTATAGGCTTCGGCTTCTCGGATCATTCTTTCGGCTTCACCGCGCGTTTTTGGGATGATGTCGTTGCGATAGGCTTCGGCTTCGTTGCGGAGTTTTTCGCGGTCTTCTCGCGCGTTGGCAACGTCCTTAAATGCGTGATCGACTTCCTGGGGTACAGACACGGTCTGCAATTTGGCCTGATCGACGCGCACGCCGATTTTGTAGAGGTCCAGGACTTCCTGAACCTGTTTCAGTATCTCTTCTTGAATTTCCAGCTTGCCCTCTGTGAGGGCTTCATCGATGGTGCGCTGCCCAACGACCTGACGCAATGCGGCCTCGGTCACGTCTTTGATGGCTTTTCGCTGGTCGTTGACCTGGAACAAGTAGTTCTCCAAATCGCGGATGCGATACTGAACGATCAACTCGACATCGACGATATTCTCGTCGCCGGTCAACATCGCGGATTCGGCTGAGACTTTCTGGTATCTCGGCGTGGGCGTTACGCTGATGGTGCGAAAGCCGACTTCGAGACGTTTTACTTCTGATACGCGCTCTTTTTCAACGCGCTCGATGGGTGTGGGCCAGTGGTAGTGGATGCCAGGATCTTCCAGGCGCACCGCTTGTCCGAATCGAAATACGACTGCTTGCTCATCTTGCCGCACTGTATAGATGCCACTGGCCAACCAGAGCAATGCCAGTACAATTAACCCGTAATAGATGAACTTGGGGTTGAATTGCAAGTCGAAATTTGGACGGTTTGGAAATTGATATTCTTGCATCAGGCCCTCCTTTCAGGACCGGGGAGAATGCCGTTTAATACGGCAGGTTGACCTGTCTGAGTGTCCTGCACGGGCAGGTCTTCGGGGTTTAAGAATTGGCTTATTTTTGCTATGCCTTCAATGCCGCGCAAACACACGTTGATACCCGCCACCCGATTGGCAAAACGACTGGCAAATGCGCGATTGCCCGTTTGCAAGAAGGCCCAGGTATATCCCATTAAAAAGGTGTCGCCGCACCCGGTTTCGTCGCAGGGTTCAGCTATGGGCGCGGGGTCGAACTGGTCGATTACAATATCTGAGCGGTCATTTTGAAAAATTGTCTCAGAACCGCGATTGCTGCGCGTGATCATCAAGACCGAAGGTCCCGCGCACAATACTTGTTTTGCCAAACGGCGTGTTGCATCTTTGCTCTCGAGTGTTTCGCCAGCGAGCAGAGCGCCTTCTTGCTCATTCATTTGTACGACATCCACGCATCCCATCCATTTTTCCCACTGCGGAGGCACGCGCCAGAATCGGCGGCGTTGTTCATCCATGCCCAGGGTTAAGCTGTGGACATCCATCAATAGCAAACCGGTGGCGAAACGACGCACGCGCTGTGCGGTTTCGAGGGCGAGTTCCATTCCGGTGATGAAATTAAAGCATATCGCGTCGCAGTCTAAGAACGGTTCAATTTGTGAAAAAGAGATTTGCGGGACGTCATTGTGCAGGGTTTCGCGTTTGCGTCCGTTTGCGTCGTAATCCAAAAAGCAGTGGGGATTTTTGCCCGATACAAATCGGATGCCGTCGAATTTGACGTGTGGGTATGGCGCGAGTTTTTTTCGCACCACGGTTTCCATGTCTGCGCCTATATTGCAGACGGGATAAATCGCCACTTGAGAAGACGCGATCTCGGCCAGTGCCAGGATGCTGTACAACAAACCGCCGTAGCTTTCGGTTGTCACGCCATCGGCGGTGTGAATCGTGTCGCGGTTAATCGTGCCAAGCAACGCAATGCGTAGCTTATGATTCATCAGTCAGTTTCCGGGGTAATGAAGAGAAACATCCGCAGAATGAAGGCGAGTAATCCGAGCCTGAACGCAGATGATCGCAGATAAAGATGATCAGTAGATGAAGGCAGATGCAAACCAAATCAATCTACCATAATACAATAGGGGTGTCAACCATTAGCGGTCAGCGGGCGACCACAGGGGGTCTCCCCTACAACACATGTAACAATCCTCCGTAGGGGACGGCCCCTGTGCCGTCCCGATCAGTCACCCCGCTTCCACAATTTGCATGTCGTGAAGTGCGGTTGCGTCCAATTCTCGTCTCAAAACAGTGTGCGCGGTCAAATTAGGGTCGTGGTCCAGGAGTGTCTGTACTTCTCTACGCGCGGCGGTGATTAAGGCGCCGTCGCGTACGAGGTCGGCAAAGTGAAATTTGGGGAAGCCGGCTTGTTGTGTGCCAAAAATATGTCCGGGTCCCCGGATGCACAAGTCGGCTTCTGAGATTTCGAATCCGTCCGTTGTTCGCGCCATGGCGTCGAGGCGTTCATGTGCGTCATCCGATAGCCCTTCCTGGGGGTCTGCGATTAAAATACAGTAGGATTGATGTTGACCGCGGCCCACGCGCCCGCGCAATTGGTGCAATTGCGATAGTCCAAAGCGCTCGGCGTGTTCGACCATCATGACTGTGGCATTGGGAACATCGACGCCGACTTCTATGACTGTTGTCGTGACCAGCGCATCCAGATCGCCGCGCCTGAAGGCAGACATTGTGGTTTCTTTTTCGTCGCGTTTTAGCCGTCCGTGAAGCAAGCCCAACCGGGAGTTGGAGAGTGCGCCTTTTTGCAGGTCTTCAAAGGCGGCGGTGGCGGCTTGCAGGTCGCTTTTTTCGGATTCGGAGACGAGTGGATAGACGATATATGCCTGATGTCCTTGTTGCAGTTCGCTGCGCAGAAATTGCAGTGCGCGAGCGCGGTCCTGTGCATAACGCCATCCCGTGCGTACAGGGATGCGACCAGGCGGTAGGGCGTCGATGATGGTGACATCCAGGTCGCCGTACAGGGTTAGAGATAGGGATCTGGGTATGGGGGTGGCGGTCATGACCAGAAGATGGGGCGCGTTGCCTTTTTCGCGCAGCATGGCGCGCTGGACCACGCCAAAGCGATGTTGCTCATCGACGACGATGAGTGCGAGGTCGGCAAATGCGATGTCATTTTGCAATAGGGCATGTGTGCCGACTGCTATTTTTATTTTTCCAGAATGCAATCCGTCCAGTATTTTGGTGCGTTGCGCTTTTCGCATGCGTCCTGTTACCAATGCTATGTCTAAGCCCAATGGTGCGACGAGTTCCCGTATGGTGTGGGCGTGCTGCTCGGCGAGGATCTCTGTGGGTGCCATCAGGGCGGCCTGAGCACCGCTGTCTGCGGCACACAACATGGCGTGAAGGGCGACCAGGGTTTTGCCAGATCCCACGTCGCCCTGTAACAGGCGGTGCATGGCTACGGGTCGCTGCAGGTCATGGCCGATTTCTGCTATAGCGTGCGTTTGTGCATGCGTTAGTTTGAAGGGTAGATTCGCCACGAGTTGTTGCGTCAGGGGGCCACTGGATGCCAGTACGCGCCCGGGTGTGCGCTGGCGCAGCTTTTTTGCGTGTCCCAGATAGAGCTGGATGTAGAAGATCTCGTCGAAAGATAGTCGCTGCCGCGCAGTGTCTATATCCGTTGTTGTGTCTGGGAAATGGATTTTTTCAATTGCGTCTCGCAGGGGCATTATGCCACAGCGTTTGCGTATGTTTTCGTCCAATGGGTCTTCGATTTGATCTCCAATAGCTTGTAGCGCGGCGAATAAGAGACGGCGAAGTGCGCGGGCTGTGAGGCGGTCTGCTTTCATTTTTGATGTGGTGGAATACAGCGGGATGATGCGTCCGGTATGCAGCCGCTGATTGTCGTCGTCTTCGTTTGCGAGAACTTCTATTTC
>JAPPIE010000304.1 GCA_028874765.1 Gemmatimonadota bacterium | reverse complement strand
GAACGCATGTTGAGTCCGGCGGGGTCGGAGATCCGTTTTGTGAGTGCGGGCAATAAGGTCAATGTGACGCTGTCCAGCCCGGGCGGGTCGGCTGAAGTGATTCCATTTTTTGGCCCTTTTCAGGGGAAAGAGCGTTTTCAAATTGGGAGAGAGCCAAAGACGTTGGAATTGACTTATCCTGCAAGATTGAAGACGATTGAATCTGAGGCGGTGCGGGATTTGCCTTTTTCGCGCGATGTATGGCGCTTGATCCTGAGAAATACCAGTTTGCACTATCACAGTATTGAGGGCGAAGGACTTCGCCCGCCCACGGTTGACGAGTTGCCAAAGCGGCGGTATTTGAGCTATGGCACGTCGATTACACACGGCGCGTCAGCTACGGCTATGCATTTGACCTATGTGAGTCAGGTGGCGTGGCGTTTGGGCGCGGATTTGATCAATTTGGGCGTGGGTGGATCGGCTTATTGCGAAAGCGAATTGGCTGATTATATCGCTGCGCGCGACGATTGGGATGTGGCGACGCTGGCTTTGTCGGTCAATATGATGGGTGCGGGATTTTCTCTGTCGGAATTTTCCGAGCGCGTGACGTATATGGTAAATGCGGTTGCAGGTGCGAATCCCGACCGACCCGTGGGGTGTATTACGATTTATCCGCATTTTAGAGAATTTTGTGGCGATGCCGAAGAGCGCGAAAGGACGGCGGCTTTCAGGCAGGCTTTGCGAGATGCGGTGGATGGTTGTCCCCATGAGAATGCACATTTGATTGAAGGGGCAGAAATGTTGAGCAATATCGGTGGGTTGACGGTGGATCTGATTCATCCAGGGGACCACGGGATGATCGAGATGGGAGAGCGCGTTGCAGGGCGGTTGGCGTCTCTGTTAGATCGCGATGAGGGGGACGGGACCGTTAGAAAGGTCAGGAAGATTAGAAAGATAAAGAAAACAAAATAGAAATCGGTTTTTTGCCGTAAGACACAAGCTCGAATGAACTTCTTCAACATTCATCCGAGCTTTTTATTTTTTGTTGAGATGGCTTAGAGCAATACCCACAAGATGTAGAGGACTACGGCTGTGCCCAATAGTGCGCCGCCATAACAGAGAAAGGGCAGGACTTTGGCGAGGCTGTGCAATCCGATTTCGGCGAGGGTGAAGCGGATTCGGTGAGCCGCGTGGTAGAGTGGGAAGATGAGCAGGATACAGAGATAGACTTTGACCAATGGATTTTGGAGCAGTGCTGTTATTCGCTCGTAAGACAGAAGTTCGGGGTCTATAAGCCCTAAAGGAACAGCCAGACCACATAAGAAAATGTGGATGGGTATGAGGAGTGCGGCAATAACACCGCCTTGCGAGAACATGCCCCACCAGAAGGGTTCGCTTTTGTGTTCTTTGTAATTCACGGCGATATCCTCGGTCTAAAGAGTTAGGAACAGGTAGGCGATGACGATTGTTGCAACTATCCAGGCGCCATAAGACCCCAGCGCAATAAAAATGGGTGGCAGGGTCTTTGTGCCAATTTTGACGAGGCCACGTCCAGCTGCCTGCATTTTGGTCGTTAGCCCCAACCAGGTCCAGCTATGGTACATGGCGAAGAGCAGGGCGATGACAAAAAAGACAATAAAGGGACCTGATCTGAGGGATTCCTGGAAGGTAGCGTGTGCGTCAGGTCCTTTTGTCAGAAGAAACAGTTCGTAGATAAAGAGTACAACGTACAGGGCGACGAATACGCTTGTGAGTTCGCGGAGCAAGAACATGAAATATCTGCGATTAAAATGTCCGCGGTCGCGCAGCCACCAGGCTTTGGATATGGGGCGCGTATAGGTTTTGGTCTTTTCTGAGTCGAGCATCATTTTTTGTTTCCCCAGGGCATGACAAGCGATTTCAAGCGGTTGGTTGTGGTTGCCACTTTGGTCTGTTGAATGGCTTCTGCGGGATCGACGTGTTTGGGACAAACGACGGAGCATTCACCGACATACGTGCATTCCCAGATGCCTTCTTTGCTGGCGATGACGTGTTGACGTTGCTGATTGCCTTCATCTCGGGAATCGAGGTTGTAGCGGTGGCCCAGGGCAATTGCGGCCGGACCGACGAAGTCGTGTTCGAGGCCATAGACCGGGCAGGCTGCGTAACAGAGCATGCAGTTGATGCACTGGCTGAATTGTTTGTAATCTTTGAGCTGATCAGGCGTCTGGAGGTATTCCCCTTCGGATACGGGTTTTTCTTCTTCTCGGATGATCCAGGGTTTGACCGCTTTGAGTTTGTCCATAAAGTCGGTCATGTCGGTGACGAGATCGCGCACGATAGGGAAGTTGACCAGAGGGTCCACGCGCACTTCGTTGGGATAATAGTCGCGCAACATCGCGGCACAGGTGAGTTTGGGTTCGCCATTGACCATCATGCCGCAACTGCCGCACACGCCCATGCGACAAGACCAGCGGAATGAAAGCGTGCCGTCGATGTGGTCTTTGATGTGGTTGAGCGCGTCGAGAACGACCCAGTCGTCGCGAAATTCAACTTCGTAAGTCTGTTCGGTTGGCGCGTCCTCTTCTTCTGGACGATAGCGCAATACCGTAATTTTTATGGTTCTGAGATCGCTCATAGATTTTCCTTTAATAGGTTCGTTCTTCGGGTTCCCAGCGGGTGAGTGTTACGGGCAGGTACTCGATGCGGGGGTCGCCATCGGTTTGATAGGCCAGAGAGTGTTTGAGGAAGTTTTCGTCGTCGCGCTCTTCATAGTCTGATCGCGCGTGAGAGCCTCGGGATTCGCGTCGCAAGAGGGCCGAGTGTGCGAGCCCTTCGGCGACGTCGAGCATGTAACCCAGTTCGAGGGCGTTGACGAGTTCGGTATTGAAGACGCGCGAGTGGTCGTCTATGCCGATATTTTCATAGCGTTCTTTGAGGGTGCGAATGGTGTCACATGTGGTTTTGAGCGCGTCTTCGGTTCGGAAGATGCCCGCGCCTTCTTCCATGGTTTTGCGGAGATCATCGCGGATATTGGCCACGCGCTCTTTGCCTTTGTTGCCAAAGAATTGGGTTTCAATGCGTTTTTGCTCGTCTTGCGCCATTTTGGCCATCGAAGCCGAATCTGCAAAGTCTGTGTCGGCGGCGTGTTGCGCGGCTACCTGACCTGCACGCGCGCCAAAGACGAGACATTCTGTCAGTGAGTTGGACCCCAGGCGATTGGCCCCGTTGAGGCTGACACAAGCCGCTTCGCCTGCGGCATAAAGACCGGAGATGGGCGTTGCGCCATTGATGTCGGTATGTACGCCGCCCATGCAGTAGTGGACGACTGGACGCACGGGAATGGGTTCGTAAACGGGGTCAATGCCGACGTAATTGCGGGTGAGTTCGCGCACAAAGGGCAGTTTTTCGTCGATGACTTTTTCACCCAGGTGTCGAAGGTCGAGATGAACGTAGCTGCCATCGGGACCTTCAAAGACATTGCCCTGGTGCTGTTCGTGAATGAAAGAGCGAGATAAGATGTCGCGCGGACCGAGTTCCATTTTGCCTGGCACGTATTCGCTGAGGTAGCGTTCGCCTTTGCTGTTGACGAGGTGGCCGCCTTCACCCCGCGAGGCTTCGGTCATTAAGATGCCCGTGCCAGGCAGGCCAGTGGGGTGATATTGTACAAATTCGAGGTCTTTTAGTGGACAGCCAATGCGGTAGGCAAGAGCCATTCCGTCGCCGTTTTTGATGGCGGCATTGGTGGTAAATGGAAAAATTTTGCCCGCGCCACCCGTGCATATAATAACGGATTTTGCGCCAATGGCGTGAATGTTGCCGGATCGGATGTTGAGAGCCGTGACGCCGCATACCCTGCCATCTTCGACGAGTAATGAGGTGACAAACCATTCGTCATATCGGGTAATGGCGTCGTATTTGAGAGATGTTTGAAAGAGGGCGTGCAGCATGTGGAAGCCGGTTTTGTCGGCGGCATAGAGCGTGCGTTTGACACTCATGCCACCAAATGCGCGGACGCTTACGCGGCCGTCTTCGTCGCGGCTCCAGGGGCACCCCCAGTGTTCTAACTGGATGACTTCATCAACGGCTTCTTTGACAAAGGCTTCGACCACATCCTGATCGCCGAGGTAGTCGCTGCCTTTGATGGTGTCATAAGCATGTAGGTCCAGATTGTCGTCTTCGCGCATGACTGCTGCCGTGCCACCTTCGGCAGAGACGGTATGACTTCGCATGGGATAGACTTTGGAGACTACGCCAATATCTGCGCCACGATACGTTTCAGATGCGGCGATTGCAGCACGCAGCCCCGCACCCCCTCCACCTACTAAGAGCACGTCGTGCTTGGGGATGTTCATAAATACCTCATTTAACTGTGATTGATAATGAACAGGAATAATTATAACTTGTTCTTCTTGTCTCGTCAATCGGAAAATTGGGATAGAAATGCGTTTCAAGTAACGCATATCTGATAAGCACAGGACGGCTTTTTCCCAGGTAGTCTAAACATCTTGTTCGGTAGTACTGAGCAGGAAAATTTCGGCTTCGACTGTTACGGTATTTGCACCCGCATTGCGAAAAACGATGTAGTAGGTATCGCTGTCGTAAATGGGTAAGCGAAAGGTTTCTCCAGATGTTTCGCCCGGGCTGTAGAGCACTGTAGGCGTGCCTCCTTCTATCCAGGTTTGATACTGGTCTTCGCCCATAACAGCCATCTGAATAGTGCCGTTCTCAACGCTAAATTCGCCCTGGAGGATGACGTTTTGCTGTAAGTCGGTGTCAACGGTAAAGCGAAACTCTTCAATTGATCCACTCGACAGATTAAATGTTTGATTGACTACGGGTTGGCCCGAATCGGCGGGATTGTCGTCACCGCATGCGGCGATTGCGAATATCAGACACAAAACAGGTATAATTTTGTTCATGATTTTTCCTTTTCCCCGGCAGATGTAAGTTGATCACGTCAATTCGTTTTGAAAAAATTCGATGATTTCGTCATCGGGGCCTTTGCAAAAGGCGATGCGTACAGGGGTTTTGTGGGGTTCGCTGGGAATTTCGACGTCTTTGGGTTCTACGGTGATTTGGGCACCGGCTGCTCTGGCGCGTTCGATGGCGGCGTCGCAATCGCTGGTGCGCAGTGCAAAGTGGATGATGGACCCTTCAGGTTTGGGTTCGTCTGTGCCATTGGCGAAAATTTCGAGGTAATTCCCATCTCCGGTGTCGAGCATGATGGCGCGTCTTTTGCCTTCACCCCAGGAGATTTTTTTTTCAAATCCCATCGCTTCGGTATAAAATTTTACAGATGCTTCAAAGTCGTGGGCGCGAATTGCGACGTGGTGAAAGCCCCCACCTCCGATTGTTTTGTTTTCCGACATGACCTGCTCCTCTTTTGTGTTGATTATTGTTTGAATTATCGCCAAGATAGGTTAAGATAAAAATTCCGCAAGTAGATTGATGTTAGATCGGTAGCAGAATGGCGAAAACAAACTTTATTGGAGGGATGTTATGGATCGTCTCAAAATTGCACTTGTGGGTGCCGGGCGACGCGGCGCGGGGGCGCATTTGCCTGTGATTGTGCAGTTGGCAGATGTTTTTGACTTTGTCGCCATTTGCGATAAGGAGGAGGAAACAGCCCAGAGTTTGGCAGCAGAACACGGGGTAAGGGCTTATACGAGTGTGCGCGACCTGGTCGATAATGAAGATATCGATGTTGCCGATGTGGTGGTGCCAGGTGTGGCGCACCATGCGATTTGCTGTTTTTTGGCGCAAGCGGGTGTGCATCAGGTTGTGGAGACGCCCATTGCTATGACTCGACCGGCATCAGATATGATGATTCGAGCGGCGCGAGATGCGGGCGTTTATCTGGAGGTTGCCGAGAATTATTATCGCGCGCCAATTGAGCGTTTGAAGAAAAAGGTGCTCGTATCAGATGTTATTGGGGAGATTGGACGGATCTATCGAATATGCCACGAGGGCGGGTATCACGGGATGAGTTTGTTGCGCGTGCTGGCCGGCGGCAATCCCAGGCAGGTGATTGGGTTGAGCCATACGACGCCTGTGATTCCGCATATAGATCGCATGAAGCGACATCACGAGTTGGAAAGATGGAGTTTGAGTTTTTTGGAATTTGATAATGATGTGGCCGCGTTGATGGTGTATTCCAATGTGATTCACGCGCGTTCACTCGGGCGCAAGCAAGCGGGTATGGATGAGATTGACGGGACAGCGGGTAGCATTGTGGATGGCAATGTGTATGTTGTGCCACAGGATGAATTGGAAACCGGCGCACAGGGCGTGGCTTATGAACCCGTGCGCGTGACGGAAACGGTAAATGGGGTAAATGTTTTGCGCGAGATTCGCTATGAGTTGCCCGGCGGTGCGATTGGGTGGGAGAATCCATTTGCAAATTATGCGCTAAGTGAAGGGCAAGTGGCTGTGGCAGATGAGTTGTTGAGTATCGCCAATGCCGTTCGAGAAGATCGCGAGCCGGATTACGGTGCTGCGATGGGGCGGTTGGATCAGGAGATGAGTCTGGCGGTGAATGCGTCAATTGAGGCCGATCGCGAGACGATTGTGTTCCCGTTGCCCGACGAGACAGAGGTCGAGCACAATATCCATCGCGGATTTGAAGATCGATTTTTGTGCGCCTGGGATGATGTGGAGACTCTGGTGGATGTGTTTTATCCGAGGAGTTAGGTTTTTTCGCGGAGGCGTGATGGAAAAGCCGATTGTTGTATATGACGGCGAATGTCGTTTTTGTATCTGGAGCGTTCGCCGTATGAAAAAGAAAGACAAACGCAGTCAGTTTGATTATTTGCCCAGGCAGACGCAGGGAATTGAAGCCCATTTTCCAAAGCTGGCGTCGTCGGATTTCAATACGGGTATGCGTCTGGTGGTGGGGAAAGAGGATATTTATGTGGGTGCAGATGCCGTGTATCAAATCTATCGCAGGCTGCCGCCCTTCCATCTGTTTGCCTGGTTGTACCGCGTGCCGGTTTTGAACCTCGTTTTTCGGGCGGGATACGCGCTGATTGCGCGATATCGCCACCTTTCAGGTCGCGTGGCGTGCGATACGGGGACGTGCGAGTTGTCTTATGGGGAGCGCGTGGTAGAGGGAAAAGAGGATCAAACAGCTTGACGTGAGTTTTTGGCGTCGCTATTACTCGGCGGTCGCCATTCAGAAGAGGGGTAGCGCTATGTCCAATACAGTCCATGTCGGAAGCCGGAAGCAGCTTTTTATCGACGCGCGTTTCTTTGATCGGGCCTCCGGCATCAATCTCCGTATGAATCCGCCTTTGCAGTCCCCCGAGCCTGTGCTCCGGGCGGACAAGCCGTGGGAGAAGCTCGGGATTGGGGGGTACAATACGGTGATCCGGGAAGGGGAGCGGCACTTTCGGCTCTGGTACGGCGCACAGATGAAATCGGGAGGTCCGCAGGAAGGGGCGGTTCGTCTCTGCTATGCGGAGTCCGAAGACGGGGTTTTCTGGCAGAAGCCGGAAATGCACCTCGTCACGTTCCAGGGCAGCACGGCGAACAATATCGTCGCCCCGCTGGATGAGCGTCAGAGTATGCAGGGCGCGACGGTCTATATAGACGAACGCGCGCCCGCCGGTTCGCGCTACCGGCTCTGGTCGAAGTACTATCCCAGGGATGATGAGATCGAGGCCGGTGTTCAGCCGGGGCTTTGGGCTATGCATTCACCCGACGGGATCCATTGGACGTATGATGAGGGCCAGCCGAATCCGCCCGACCAGATGTGCGATACTCAGAATGTTTTCTTCTGGGATGACAGCCTGGATCTCTACGTCGGCTATACGCGGGTACACGAGACCCAGCGACGGGACGAGGCGGCGGAAATGAAGCTCGGAAAGCGGTACCGATCCGTTGGCCGGATCACGTCGCCTGACTTTAAGACCTGGTCGCAGCCCACGCTGATCGTCCTGGAGGGGGATGCGCTGGACCTGGAAGCTCCTCTGCCTCCCCGGTCGATGGACAGGCCGCAGGTTGACTACTACACGAACGCGGTCTATAAGCATCCCGAGGCGGATGATGCGTACTTTATGATGCCCGCCGCTTATTACCACTGGGAGGCATCCGATTTTCCGGCCACGATGGACGTCCGGCTCCTCACGAGCCGTGATGGGGTTATATGGTCGCGTCAGGGCGACCGGGAGCCGTTTATCCGTCGGGGGCTGGATGGGGGGCCATCGGGTGGTATGGTGATGGCCAATGTCTGGCCCGTGCTTACCGAGACCGAGATGTGGATCTACTATTCGGGGAGGGGCAGTCGGCACAATGATGAGGTGCGCGACGGTTGGAACACCGGGTTGTTCCGGGCGATCCTGAGGCGGGACGGCTTTGTCTCGGTGGATGCGTCTCTCTCTGGCGGAGAGTTTGTGACACCGCCGCTGGCGTTCGATGGTCAGGCGCTTGAGTTGAATGTGGATTGTGGCGGGGGCGGCTGGTTGCTGGTCGAACTGCAGGACGAGGAGGGGCGCCCCGTGGAAGGCTACACGTTGAAGACGTGCGAGACGATTGTCGCCAATGCAATCAAGGCAGGCGTGTCGTGGCAGGGGGCCGGCCGCCGGATCCCCACGGATCGGGGACCGCTGCGGCTTCGCGTCGTGATGCGGTCGGCAAAGCTGTACTCGTTCCGGTTCGTGAGTTAAAGAAAATCAAACGGCTTGACTTGGGGGGTTGAAGTCGTTATTTTCTTCGGCGGTATATCACGGGAGTTTGTTATGACTATGTACGATTACACTTTGACTGATGCGACGCCCGATAGGGTGCTGGCTCCCCGTGTGTCTGAAACCGTCCGTGGTTGGTGGCGTGCCGCTGTGTGGGTTTGCTGACGGATTGTATTTATTTGAAAATTCTGAATTGACCGCCGTCGGCTTTTTGACGGCGGTTTTTTTGTGGTAGGTATGCGATGTTTTTGAGTGCGATGACAGAGCTGTTTAATGTTGGCGGACGCTGGTGGTGGACAGGCGCAATGGGAGATGTATGTCCACCACCGGATATCTGGCGATCTTTGTTTGCTT
>JAPPIE010000122.1:3689-9014 GCA_028874765.1 Gemmatimonadota bacterium | reverse complement strand
ATAAACTGCAAAGTAGCCGAGTTTTAGATTCTGTCAAGGTATTTGATATAATATAGTCAAAAAACGTAGCGCATGCCGATTTGCACTTCGCGTGGGTCGCCGAGGCCCGATTGGACGGTACCGTCAAAGTTGAAGAGCAGGCCCGCGGAGGAGGGATCTCGGTAGTTGTCTGTGTTGAGCAGGTTGAAGATTTCGACGATGGCTTCCAGATGGTCGTTGCCCAATGGGATGGGGCGAGACAGGCGCGTGTCCCATGAGAAGAAGGCATTGTCTTTGCGGAGGGTGTTGCGCTGGATAATGCTGCCGTCGGCGCATATACGGTCAGAGGTAGCGCCCCAGGGGTTGGTCGTGGGCTGGCCCGTGCAGGATGCGGAGGTGGGTTGCGCCGAATAGTAGCTTACGCGATTGTTGAGGAATATATCCCCGGGCAATCTGGTCAGGGTCCACAGATTGAAGCGGTGGCGCTGGTCGCGGTCTGAATAGCCCCATTCGCGGTCCAATCGCGTTGCATCGACGTAGCGGAAGGTGAAGGGATCGCGCTCGTTGTCGTCGTCGGATTTGTCCCATGACAGGGTATAGTTCATCTGGAACTGGAATTTGTCTCGCACCATCTGGCGCAGCCCAAAGCTGAGGCCGTGATAGCGCGATTTGGCTGTGCTCTCGACCACGGCCAAGTCGCCGACGCCGTTGCTGCCATCGGGACCCAAACCCGTTGACCAGGGAGAACCGAAGACCGCGTCGTTGCGGTTGACGAAGCGCGTGAGATTGCCGGTGCGGGAGTATGTATAGCCGAAGGTACCGACTACCCCCTTTGCATGCAATTCGCGTTCGAGGCCAACATGTGTGCTGATGGTGCGGGGGTTTTTAAAATTTTTGTCGAAGACAAAGATATTGGGGCGGAAGGGATCGCCTGTGGGTGAGGGCAATAATTCACCATAGGTCGGGGGCGGACCCAATACGGGCGTCAGTGCGCTGGAGCGAAAGATGGATTGTCCGCGCGAGCCATTGGTCGAGCGGGTGCCCGCCAGGTTCAAACCGGGGATGCGGGCGTAGTAGATCCCCGCGCTGCCTCGCAACAGGGTCTTATTATCTCCGTGTACATCGTAAGCTATGCCCAACCGCGGCTGGAACATATCCCAGGCAGAGGGAATTTTGCCGTTGGATGGAAATGTGTATGTGCCCGTCTGGTTGGTGACAGTTTTGCCAATGAAATCTGCGAAAAAGACCTCGTCCGGGTCGGTGATTACATCGGGCTGGATCTGCGCCTCCCAGCGCAAGCCGTAGTTGAGTGTGAGTTTGTTTGAGGGCTGCCAACTGTCCTGCACAAACAGAGCCAGTTCGTGCTGAGGGATCTTCTGTGTGCCCGCTTCTTCCACGCTCAGGCCGCCGACGCCGGACTGCTGCAAGTAGATGAGAACAGGCCCGGTGATTTCCGTTCCGTCGGGACAGGTCCCGGTGGTGCTGGTGCTGCCGTCTGAGCATTCGACATAATTGTTGCCCTGCTGGACGAAGTTGAGAAAGCCATCTACAGAATTGAAGATGTAGCGCCCGTTGGCAAAACCGATAAAGGTTTGGACGGATTCGACGCGGTTCCACTCGATCCCGGCTTTGATCAGATGATTGTCCTTGCTTATGGAAATATTGTTGAGCAACTGGATGCGAGAGTCGTAGTATTCGATGGGGATGAAGAAGGGCATGCCAAAGCGATAGCCGTGTACAAAGTCCATGCCCGTGTCGGGAAAGGGCCGTCCGGTATTGGAATTTTGCGGTCCACCGTAGGGACGGGGCCGGTCTTCTCGGGCGATTTGGAAGCGGAATTCGTTGATCGTGCTGGGGGATAGAAGCGATATCAGACTGCCGTTAAAGGCGTGTGACCAGTCTCTTTCAATCGCATTGGCGCTGCGCGCCCAGGAGTCAACATCAAAGGTGCCGTTTTCCTGTTCGGACCAGGTGTAATTGTATTTGAAGGTGGCGGAGTGTTCCTCCGACAGGTGGTAATCGACTTTGAGGAGAAAAGCGCGGGCATCGTTGGTGCGGTCAATGGCGCCGTAGTCGTCGGATAGGTTGAACGCGGAGGCCATGAAGTGGCGCAGGCGGGCATCCCCGCGCTCGCTATTGTTCTGTCTGGTATCTCTGAAAATCTGCTGGTCGTAGGCAGCAAAGAAAAATGCTTTGTCCTTTTTTAGCGGACCACCCAGGGTGAAGCCGAATTGCCCCTGTTTGAAATTGGGCGTGCGTTCTATCCCATTGTGCCTTGCTGTGCTGGACAGGGCGTCGTGTTTGCCAAAAAAATGCACGGAGCCGTGGAATTGATTGGTGCCCGATTTGGTGATGACATTGACAAAGCCCCCGCTGGAGCGTCCAAATTCGGCATTGGCCCCCTGGGGTATGACCACCATTTCTGCTACTGCGTTTAGATTAAAGGTGAAGGCGGGGCGCTGTCCGCCGCGCTGTTCGCCGAAGAAGGGGTTGTTGAAATCTGCGCCATCTACCGAGATGTTGTTGTGTATGCCGCGCTGCCCGGCAATGGTCAATTCATCGCCGTCAGGTCCTTGCACGATGCTCACGCCCGGGGTCAACAGCGTGAGGTTGAGGAAATTGCGCCCGTTGTTGGGCAGGTCCTGCACGGCTGCTTCGGGCAGGCGCGTGGCTGTTTCGCTCTGGGTGATGTCAACGGCAGGTCTCGTCGCTTCAATGAGAACCTCGTCCATTTGCAATGCCATTTTAATGACCAGTTCTACTGTCTCGCCAACCCGCACTTGCACCCCTGTTTGACGCACTTCTGCCTGTCCCGTTGCCTGTACTGTTATGTCGTAAAAACCCAGGGGCAACAGGATCGCGGTGAATATTCCCAGATTGGAGGATGTGAGGGTTCGTCGGTAATTGGTGCTGGTTTCTTTGAGGGCGATGGTGGCATTGCCAATGGGGTTGCCGAACTGATCCCAGACAAAGCCGCGGATAACGCCGGTGGTTGCCTGAGATTGCGCCCATGTGGGTGCGTGCAATAGGGTAGCGCACAAGAAAAGGAAGGATAATACGCGGATGGGGGGGAGAAGGCGGGTCATTACTCGGCACGTCTTTCTAAGCGGACCTCAGAATTTTATACTGATCAGCATTGCCACGGGGCACAGTGGCTTCTTGATACGAGACAATAAATGCCCGCCGCACATGGTCTGTCTGGTTGCCTTTGGAATGATGCCACAAACAGGCGTGGAATAAAAGGATATCCCCGGCTTTTACAGGACAGGGGATCGCATCGTCGAACATGAGATCGGCTGGTCCCATACACTTTGGGCATTGTCCGCCAAATGGTCCATGCGTGACCACGCCGCCCTTATGGCTTTGTGGCACGACCCACAAACACCCATTTGTCTCATCTGCATCCTGTAGCGGTATCCAGGTGGACATGCGCGTTTTGCTCAGGACGCGTGTATTGTAATACGCGTCGTCCTGGTGCCAGTGGCAGATGTCGTTGGAATGCGGCACTTTTGCCGTCAATTTGGCCGAATAAATCGAAATGCCGGGTTTTACAATGTCTTCAATCAGCGTCAATACCCGCTCATCCTGGACAAATTGGCGGGTCACTTCTGAGCGCAATCCCAACTGCATGATCCATCCTTTGTTGCGCCCCGTTTTTTTTTGTGTTTCCTGAAGTCGATCGATCTCGCGGTCGATTTCCGCGAGTTCCTCCAGCGGAAAAACGTCTGGCACAATCACATAGCCCTGTTCGCGATAGATCGCCACCTCGTCGCCACTGAGTTTTCGCAAGGTCGTTTCTGTCATTGTCATTTTTTTACTCCTTTAAAAATAACTTGACTACGGGCGACCACGAGCGGTGTACAACTGGTCGCAGCCCAGACCAGTTCACGGATCGCCCCTACTTCAAAAATAACTCGACTACGGGTACTGTCACATTGGGTTTTTGCACGGGCAATTCCAGTGTGAGGGTTTCTCTTTCGATACTGCTGTCTCCCGTGTGTCCAGCGCGGGGTTGGTGAAATCGCACTTCTGAAGCATCGTTTAATAACTGGGCGTATTCTACCTTGCCGGCAAATCCGTCGAGATGCAGATGGCGGAACGGATAGGTGAACAGGTGTACGTACATCCGATTGGTCTCGGGATTATAGGTCAAGCGGCAATCCTCTGGCGTCTGAAATTCCTCTGGCGCGGCAGTACATCCATAAATGGATCGGCTGTGCCATTTCATCCATTCGCCCATTTC
The DNA here is from genome assembly GCA_028874765.1 of Gemmatimonadota bacterium. Classification (GTDB taxonomy): domain Bacteria; phylum Latescibacterota; class UBA2968; order UBA2968; family UBA2968; genus VXRD01. The sequence continues at coordinate 4,792 of JAPPIE010000122.1, read as the reverse complement.
GCTCAGGCAATGCAATGCCCGATCGTCAAATACCCCGCGTCCGGTGGGTCCGACATTGAGCAATAAGTTGCCTCCGCGGCTTACCACGCCGACCAGCATTTGCACGAGTTGCTCGATGCTTTTCCAACTTGTTTCATCGCGGTGATATCCCCACGACCCCGAAAATGTTTGACAGGTCTCCCACAACACGCGCTCGCCCTGATAGGTGACCCACTCTCGCGGCATGAATTGTTCGGGTGTGCGATAATCCCATCCGCCTTCGACATCGTCCAGGTCCAGTCGGTCGTTAATCACAATACCCGGTTGCAACTCGCGCGTCATTTTCATCAGTTCAACGCTGTTCCAATCATCTCGCCCTTTGCCGTCAAAACCCTCGGGCCTGCCCCTTGCGCCAGCCGGATAGCTGAAATCGTAAAATAGCATATCCACTTTGCCGTATTCGGTGAGCAATTCGCGGACTTGACCGTGCAAATACGCCGCGTATTGGGTCTGATCGCGCGGTTCGTTCAGCTTGTCCTTATCGGGGTGGTTCCGCATGCTGTGAACAGCGTCAATTCTGAAATGCGGGTGGTGCCAGTCGATCAGGGAATGGTAAAAGCCGATCTTCATACCCCGTGAGCGAAACGCTTCTACCATGGGTTTTAACAAATCTCTGCGCGCGGGTGTATTGGTCGCTTTGTATTCCGTCAGTTTGGAGTCCCACAGCGCGAAGCCTTCGTGGTGTTTGGTGGTGACACAAAAATACTTCATGCCCGCATTGGCCGCCGCATTTGCCCAGGCTTCGGGGTCGTACAAATCCGGATCAAAGTATTTTAGATACTGATCGTATTGCGCGTCGGATATTTCTTCTCGCTGCTTTACCCACTCGTGCCGTGCGGGCAATGCGTATAATCCCCAGTGGATGAATAATCCAAATCGATCATGCGTAAACCAATTCGTGTCACCCCTTAGATCTGCCATGAGTTCTCCTTTTTATAGTTCTGATAGTTGTACCTCGCGTCCTTCCTTTGCACTTGTGACGGCTCCGAAGACCATGGACATGGATTTTAGATTGTCTTCGGCATTGCATTCGGGTTGGCGGTCTTCGCGAAGGGCGCGGACAA
>JAPPIE010000122.1:0-3589 GCA_028874765.1 Gemmatimonadota bacterium | reverse complement strand
AGATTGTCTTCGGCATTGCATTCGGGTTGGCGGTCTTCGCGAAGGGCGCGGACAAATTCGTTGAGCACGGGATTGGGTCCGTCGATTTCGTCGAGTTCGATTTGCTCGCGGATTTGTGGATTTTGTTTGTGTTTGAGTGTGTAAAAGAGATCAAAACCCTCCCACGTCAAAGTGCCTTTTGGCCCTTCGTAGCGCCATTCGCCGTTGTGTCCCGCAGGCACATGTCCCATTGTGCAGCCAATACCGCGATGTGTGGCGACAATGCCGTTTTCAAATTTGAAGACGATGATCTGGCAGGCGTCGCCCCGATGCCAGCCCCAGGGCAAATTCCAGGTGATGGCGTGTGCGCTGACGGGGTCGGCATTGAGGGTATAGCGCATCATGTCAAAGTGGTGGATGCCCATGTCGGTGAGGAACATATAGGGTTCCGTCACATAGTGGCTGCCCGGGTTGTCTGCCCAATCGACATAGAGTGATACGTCGAGTTGCGCCACATCGCCAATATGTCTGGCTTCGAGTAAGCGCCGCGTGGTGCGGGGCAGTTCATTAAAGCGATAGTTCTGTGTGATCATGTGTTTGACACCCGCTTTTTTACCCGCTTCAACGATGCGTTTGGCGGCTTCGAAGTCATCGCTCAGGGGTTTTTCGCCCAACAGGTTGAGGCCCGCATCAAAGGCTTTCATCGCGATGATTTCGTGAACAGCGGGTGGGGTGACGTCAACGACAAAGTCAGCTTCTACTGAGGCGGCATGGCTGAGGTCGTCGTAGATGAGATTCGCAGGGACGCCGCGTTCTTCTATCGCGCGTTTTTTATTTTCTTCTGAGGGTTCGACATAGGCGACCAATTCGACTTCGGGATGTGCTTCGCACGCGGCCTGCCAGTGACGCGCACGACCACCGAGGCCGACGAGAATTGCTTTCATGAGATAGGCTCCTTAAAAGGCGTGAAAGGTGCGACGCAAGACGTAAGAGGGCCACTCCACCAGTTCCTCGCCTTTCATCTGCGTCTATCTGCGGATCTAAAAATCATCCGATTCGACATAAGCCTGGATCAGGCGGTCTTCGCCTTCTTTGCCGGGCAGGCTGATGCCGTGTTCCATGCCGACGATGCTCGTGCAGCCTTTTTCGTGTAGATGTTTGAAGATACTTTTGTAGTTGATTTCGCCGGTGGTGGGTTCTTTGCGACCGGGGTTATCGCCCACTTGAAAAACGCCGATTTCAGACCAGCAGCGGTCGATATTGGGTATGAGATTGCCTTCGGTGATTTGCTGGTGGTAGATGTCAAAGAGGATTTTGCAACACGGGTGGTTGACGGCCTGGCAGACCAGATATGCTTGCGGCGAGCCAGCCAGATAAACGCGGGGGTGGTTTGTCAAGCGGTTGAGCGGTTCCAGCACCATTACCAGACCCGATTCTTCGAGAATGTCGCAGCACCGTTTGAGCAGTTCGATCACATTGGCTGTTTGATAATCCCACGCGAGTTTTAAGTCGTAAAGCCCGGGCACGACCGTACACCATTTTGCATTTACGCGCTTGGCAACTTCAATGGCGGCTTTGATATCTTTTAAGACGGCCTGTTTTGCATCTTCATCGTCACCGGCAAATGTGACATCTGAAAAAGATCCCGTGGCGACAAAAACACCCATTTCGAGGTTTAATCGGGTCATTTCTGCGGCGATTTTTTCTTGCATTCCGATGTCGCGTTTGGGCATGCCATTGTCTTCCCAGGCTGTAAAGCCCTGATCCGCGGCGTATTTGAGTTGGTCGAGATAATCATCGCCCGCACTGTTTGAGAAATGGCCGTAATGCGGGGCGTATTTGAGGTTGAATTCCCGTTGGGGCATGTAAATCTCCTTTAAGGTTGGGGAAAATAGCGGTCTAAAACAAGGGTTTAATTTGACAGGATCGCGCGCGTGTGTCAAATAGAAAATTGCCATCTGTTGCACGGTGGGATTCTGATTTCACCTTGACAAAAGACGTGGGGGGGAATATGATGCATGCAAAATGCAGCGTGTAAATAGCCATATAAGGAGTATTACTATGTCCAGTACAATGGAGACCGCGACGCTTGGGGGCGGATGTTTCTGGTGCGTGGAGGCGATTTATCAGGATGTGATTGGCGTGCATAAAGTCGTGTCGGGATACGCGGGAGGGGAGGTAGAAAATCCGACGTATCAGGAGGTGTGTTCAGGCACTACAGGGCACGCAGAGGTGGTGCAGATTGTGTTTGATCCGACTGTGATTTCGTTTGAGGAGATCCTGTTCATTTTCTGGCGCACGCATGATCCGACGACTTTGAATCGCCAGGGGAATGACGTGGGTACGCAGTATCGGTCGGTGATCTATTATCACGATGAACAGCAGAAAGAAATTGCCGAGCAGTCAATGGCAGAGACAGAGGCATCGGATTTGTGGCCCGATCCGATTGTGACGGAGATTGCGCCGCTTCCAATATTTTACGAGGGGGAAGCGTATCATCAGAATTATTTTGTGGAGAATCCGTATCAACCGTATTGCATCTTTGTTATCAATCCCAAGGTGCAAAAGTTTCGCAAGTCGTTTCGCAATAAACTGAGGGGTGAGAAATGAGTGACGCACCTGTTCGCGTTGGGTTTGTTGGCTGTGGGAGACAGGCGAGTGCATCGTGGTATCCCAATTTTGCAACCATACCGGAATTGGACCTGTACGCCTGCTGTGATTTGCAAGGGGCGCTGGCCGAGCGCAATGCGCGGTTTTTTGGGGCGAGAAGATGGTACACAAATTTGTCTGATATGATCGAGAAGGAAGATCTGGATGCCGTGATGGTTGTGGGGCCGCCAGATATGCATTTTGAGTGCGGCAAGCAGGTGCTGGCGGCGGGGTTGCCGTTGATGATGGAGAAGCCACCGGCGCGTTTGACAGCGCAGGCGCGGGAGTTGGCCGATATGGCTGAGGGACGAGGGCTGATTACGCAGATCGGTCACAATATGCGACACGCGCCTGGGGTGCAGAAATTTCGAGAACTGATGGCGACGCCCGAGTTTGGAAAATTGCTTTTTTTGGAGAGCCGATATTTTATGCCCAGCCCGATGTGGCAGGATGATATGGAATATCGCGCGGGCTGGCAGTATATGATTTTTCAGTCAACACACGCGGTAGATCTCGCGCGTTTTTTGGGTGGGGAGATCGAGCGGGTTTACGCGGATTTGTCGGTTGGTGAGGGTGGGCGATTTGCAATTGCCTGTACCGCGCATTTTGATAGCGGTGCCACGGGGATGATTACGCTGACTGGTTGTACCCCAAATTGGACGTGTAAGATTGAAGCGGCGGGCGATGCACGGGCGCATTTGCGTTTGGTGAATTTGCACACGTTGGATTTTGAACCCCATTCGCCCGAAGGGGGATACCAACCCTCACCCGGTATTCCATCCCAATCGTATTCGCCCGCTGTGCGGGACAATGCGGAAAAACGAGGTGGGTACTGGGGGCAAATGCAGGCTTTTGCGCGGGCTGTACAAAAAGGGGAGTCAGGTTCGCCAACTCTGAGAGATGCGTGTCAGGCGATGGTGGTATGCGAAGCGATTTGCGATAGTATCGAGCGAAAAGCTCC
>JAPPIE010000394.1:1723-9057 GCA_028874765.1 Gemmatimonadota bacterium | reverse complement strand
CGCGTGCGTCGCGTTGATGTTTTGCCGCAGGAAACGCTGGCGATGACGTTGCGGTACAAGCTGGGGCTTACGGGCACAAAGCTGGGGTGCGACCGGGGTGAATGCGGTGCGTGTACAGTGCTGGTCGATGATGTGGCGATGTATTCGTGTTCGACTTTAACCCACCGCGTGCGGGGCCGTTCGGTTGTGACTGTTGAGGGGCTTGAAGGCGAAGATGGCGCGTTGCATCCGGTTCAGCGAGCATTTATTGAAGAACTGGGACCTCAGTGTGGTTTTTGCACGCCGGGACAGGTGATGTCGGCGGTGGCACTGCTGAAGATCAATCCGGATCCAACCCGCGAAGAAGCGCGGGTTGCCATGTCTGGAAATCTTTGTCGCTGTGGTGCTTACGACAATTATCTGAACTCAGTAATGCGCGCGGCAAAGGAGGCTTCTTAAATGGCATATCAATTGATTGGCAAGAATTTTACGCCGCCAGATGTGGCGGCAAAGGTTACGGGTAAGGCAAAATACGCCGAGGATTTTCGCGCCGAAGGCATGGTGTTTTGTCGCTTGCTTTTGAGCACAATGCCCCATGCGCGCGTTCGCAACATCGATGTGTCTGAAGCGATGAAGATGAAGGGCGTTTTGGGTATTTTAACTGCCGATGACGTGCCCGAGCAAAACGCGCCGAACAATCCCATTTTGACGAATAATCCCCATTATGTGGGGGATCCGATTCTGGCGGTTGCCGCGCTCGACGAGCAGACGGCACAGGATGCAATTGACAAAATTGCGATTGATTATGAACCCCTGCCTTTTACGCTCGATCCCCTGGAGAGTCTTTATCCCGGCGGCACAAATGCCCGCGAAGACGGCAATGTTCGCAACCGGCGTTCGGGAAGCGAGACAATCAAATGGGCTGCTGGGGATTTTGTCGATAAGGATGTGTGTCCGACGGGCAAACCCGCAACTGAGTGGTCTTATGGCGAGGTTGACCAGGGATTTGAAAATGCGAAACTGATCGTAGATGAGAGCTTTGTCACGGCAAATAATCCGCATCATTCGATGGAACCGCGGTCGTGTATGGCCTTATGGGAAAACGGCAAGTGTTTCGTGTATGGCGCAACGCAAAGCCAGAGCCGTCCCACGCGCGATCTTGCCCGTCTCCTGGGGATGGAGTCTGAAGATCTGGTTTATATCGCGGAATACTGCGGTGGGGGTTTTGGTTCCAAAGGCACGGCGTATCCCGTGATGGCGATTCCGCCGCTTATGTCCAAAAAAGTTGGGCGGCCTGTGATGATGCGTATCAGTCGCGTGGAAGAGTATTTCATCGGGTCTGCGCGCCACGGTTTTCAGGGGCGAATTAAAATTGGTTTTCGCAGCGATGGGCGGATCAGTGCGCTGGATATGTACGTGATTCAGGAAAATGGTGCCTATCGCGGCGGTGGTGATTGGACCGCTGCTGGCGATGCGGTTTCGCTGGTTTATACACCCGAGGCCATGCGTTTTCGAGGGATTCCCGTATATACCAATACACCGATCAGAGGGGCACAGCGCGGTCCCGGACAAAATCAGATTGCCTGTGTGGTCGAACCCTTACTCGACAAGGCAGCCGAGGAACTGGGCATTGATCAACTGGCGATTCGGCGCATTAATGCACCCGATAACGATTCGAAATACGGGCGCAGGCAGGGACCTGTTACGAGCGTTTATATGCGCGAGGCACTGGACAAAGGCGGCAAGGCTTTTGATTGGGCAGGAAAAAAGCAAAAAAGCCGTCAGAAGAGTGGCTCAAAGGTTATTGGTGTGGGGATTGGACAGGCTTATCACGCCGCGGGTTCAAATGGTTATGATGGTCTGGTGCGCCTGACGCCAGAGGGCAAGTTGCACATTCATTCGGGTGTTGGCAATCTCGGCACGTTTTCGCACACTGCAACCTCTCTCGCAGCCGCCGAAGTACTGACGTGTAAATGGGAAAATTGCGTGATTGAGCGGGGTGACAGCCGCCGTCATTTGCCGTGGAACCACGCACAGTGGGGGAGCAATACCTCGTTTACGATGACGCGCACGAATTATGTTGCGGCTATGGATGCGAAGAACAAATTGCTGGAGATTGCAGCAAAGGACCTGGGTGGCTCTCCCAACGATTACGATCTGGCTGATGAGCGTGTTGTGCATAAGACGGACAAATCCAAAAGCATGGGATTTGCAGATGCGGCAAAACGCGCGATTGAACTGGGTGGCAAGTACGACGGACATGAAGCTCCCGAAGATATTCACGACATGACAAAAGCCTCAGTGGCTGCGCTTGCGGGCACGGGTTTGATCGGTGTTGCCAAAGACAATCTGAAGCACGAGGGCGTTGTCCCTGCAATGGCTGTCGGATTTATCGAGATTGAATTGGATCTGGAGACTGGTAAATACGAGATTTTGGATTACGTGGGAGTAGCAGAGTGCGGTACGGTACTGCACCCGCAGGGCCTGGAGACGCAGATCAAAGGCGGCGCAGTTATGGGATTTGGTCTGGCTGCTCTGGAGCGGTACGTGTATGATCCTCAAAACGGCCTTCCCGCAAATATGGGGCTTTATCAATGTAAGCCACCGTCGTATCTCGATGTTCCATCTGAGATGAAAACCGAGGTAGTCGATATCGCCGATCCTCAAAATCCAGTTGGTGCTAAGGGGATAGGCGAACCTGTGCAAGGTTGTGCCGCTGCCGCGCTTTTGTGTGCGATTTCAGATGCACTGGACGGGCATTATTTTAATCGGATGCCTGTGACGACTGATCATATCGTCAATGCAGCCGCAGGACGCGAACAGTCGTATAAGGCGCTGCAAGTAAATACGGTATGAGAAGTGTGAAGTGTGAAGTGTGATGGAAAAGGGAGAAGTATGATGCCCATTTTGCACGATGGAGAGATGATATGCTCAAAGATATGATGGCTAATTTTGAATTGTATCAGCCCACTGCAATAGATCACGCGCTGAATTTAATGGATCGCTATGGCGATGACGGTTGGGTTCTGGCAGGGGGGCAGGATAGTTTTGACTGGTTTAAGGACCGCGCCAAGAAGCCCAGCGCAGTTATCGATATTAACGGTATTGATGATTTGCATGGGATTCGCGAAACAGCCGATGGGATTGAGATTGGCGCATTGACCACGCTGACGGAGATCGAGACAAGCGCGCTGATTAAAGAGAAATACGGCGTGTTGGCCGATGCTGCGCGACATGTTGCCAGTCCGCAAATTCGCAATGCGGGAACAATCGGGGGCAATGTCTGTCAGGATACGCGGTGCTGGTATTATCGGTATGGTCTGGATTGTTATCGCGCGGGCGGGAATACGTGTTATGCAGATACGCCCGAGGGAATTGACCGCGAGCATTGTCTTTTTGGGGCGGATCGGTGTATTGCCGTGTCTCCTTCAGATACCGCACCCGCACTTGTTGCCCTCGATGCGCGTATGGTGGTTGTAAATGGCGATGGAGAAAAAGAGGTGCTGGCAGAGAACTTTTTTATTGGTCCAGATGTGGATATTATGCGCATGACGATTTTGCAACCGGGTGATTTGCTCAAGTCGATAGTGATTCCCAACACATGGGCAGGTGCGCGTTTTTATTTTGAAAAGGTGGCCGAAAGGAACACCTGGGATTTCGCGCTGGTCAATATTGCCTCTGCAATGAAGGTAGAGAACGATGCGATTGTCGATATCCGCCTGGCCTGTGGCGGTGTTGCGTGTGTGCCGCTGCGCTTGACAGTTGTGGAAGAGGTGGTCAAGGGTAGTCCCCAAACTGGCGCGTCTGCCGATCTCGCTGCGAGTGCGGCAAGCCGTGGCGCCACGCCGCTGAATTACAATGGGTTTAAGATTCCTCTTATGGAGAGTCTGGTCAAACGGGCGATACGAGAGAGTTAATGGATATTTTTCGATATACCAGCGATGCCTGGGGACAGCGGGTTTTAGAAGGTCTTTCGTGGGACCTGATCGGGTATTTTGCAGGTGCAGGCGTTGTGTTTATTGTTTTGCATGCGGGTTATATGCACTTTTTTGTGAAAAAAAACGGTCAATGAATGCTCTGCTGAGACATACCCTCGCTACCCGAATCAATCACTGGTTGATGGCAGCGTGTATGATTGCCCTGTTGCTGACTGGTTTTTTGCCGATTTTAGGAATCAAGTTTGCGTGGGTGACGCTGCACTGGATTTCTGGGATTATTTTTACTGCTTCTGTTTTGTTTCACATTATTTACGCTCTGACCCGGCAAGACTGGCGGTCTATGTGGATCGCACGAGGAGAATTTGCAGATGTTCTTTCCTCGCTGTCGGGTTCGATCAAGGCTTTGAAAGTGTCGCCCGGCAAATACTGGCTAATGCAAAAGATTTATCACCATATTGTGGCGATTATGAGTCTGGTTGTCTGTGTGACGGGTATTTTGATGTTGCTTAAAATTGATTCGCCTTTCTGGACGCGCGATCCTTATGTTTTTTCGGGTGAAAGCTGGGGTATTATTTATGTTTTGCACGATTTTTCGGGTCTGTGTTTTATTCCGCTGATTATGATGCACGTATATTTTGCGATACGGCCCGAGAAACTTTTTTATACGCGATCGATGATTAAAGGATGGATTACAGACGAGGAATATCGCGCACATCACGATCCAGAGAAGTGGGCTGCAAAAAGAAAGGGCTGATCAACGAATGGCAGATGTTTTCTCAGAGTGGGCGCAACATATTGAAGCGATTGAGTCGGGCTATGAATTGATGCTGGCTTATGCCGCACAGGGTATAGAAGGAGATGACGGGCCAGATTCTCAGATTCGACACGCGCTAAAAGAGATGAATAACGCGCTCGATAATCTGGGAGAGTCTGCAGCGTGCATCGCAGAAGATAGGGGACTTGTGGATTATCGGGATTTTTTAGACGCAATGAATGCCGATGCGAAAAGAGCACAGGCGGGCATTCATCTCGTGCTGGGTAAGGCCGCTATCAGTTCCCAGTTGATCGACAACTTAAATGCCTCTATCCATTTGCGCGCACTGCTGACCGATCTGTTTTTGATTGATGAGGCTTTAAAATAATTATGGTTCAAATTCTACGTAAGGATCATCCCCGGCTGTATCATCCCGCTGATGATCCGGATTACAGATTCGACCCGCCGGAGGATGCGGCGCGAAAACGAATCCTTAAAAATATTCTCGCAGATTGCGAGATTTTTTATTTTCAGCAGCCGTGGAAACGGATTCCCGAACGGCCTCACAGCCCGCATCCGTACCACCAGCTATATCTGACTTTCTATACGGGGATGCACGCAACAGCGCTGATAGAGCATTACGCGTTCGCCTGGCGGCTGACGGGGGATCCTCGCTGGTTGAAACGGGCGAGAGATTGGTTGCGCGCGGCAGTGGAATGGGAGCATAGTGACCGGGTGGAAGAGCATTTTTATACGGCCAACCGGTATATGCAGGCGTTTGCGCTGGCGCTGGATCTGCTCGACAAAGCGTTGCCCGACGTAGAAAAAAAACGGGCGACCGCGTATCTGGTTCAGATGATGAACCGCTGGTGGCCGGATGTGGATCGGAGCAGATACTCAGCGGATGGACGACACCACGCCGTGGTTGACAACGGGCATTTTGGCGTGGCGGCTTTGTATTTGTTGGGGAAACATCCCGACGCAGAAACCTGGGTATCGGCGGTGATTGACCGGTTTCGCAGCGGGGTGATGCCCTATGGCTGCGGGCGAGACGGCGCACCGGGCGACGGACCTGCGTTCTGGCCGTGGGAGAATTTGTGGATGCTTCACTTCGCCGACGCGCTGCGCAACGTGACGGGAGAAGATCTGTATAAGGCGTTTCCGAAACGACTGGAGCGGCCTTTGACGTGGTTTCGGTATCATCTGGCACCGCCAAAGGTGATCGAAGACAGGCTGTATTACCCGGAAAATTCAAATGTGATTTCGGGCAGCCAGATAGATGCGTGTTCGGTGACCCTGCTTCGGCTCGCGCAGGAGGTTGGGGATGCCGAACTGCGGGACGTAGCACTCGGCGATCCGAGGTTGGGACGGCTCTACCGGTTCGGGATGGGCGTGAAAGGCACGACGGCGGAGTGTATGATCGCATACGCTCCGTACGCTTATTGTTATTGCGATCCTGAGTTCCTGCCGTCGAGTCGCAAGGTTGTATTGCCGCTTTCAAAGAAATTTACCCGAATGCACTACGGGGAGACCGGATTGCTGCGCAGCGGATGGGACAGGGACGCTGTGGTCTGTTGTGTGTCGGGATACAAAGGCGGGAGCGCACATGGGTTTATGAACTTACACGTGCAATGGGCCGGATATCCGATTTTGAAGACGATTTCCGCAGAAGAGGCCCAGCCAGTGACCTGCGGCAGTCTCCCGTTCACAGGCGGGCAAAACGAGATCGTGGCATTTTTGAGGCGGCTGGATACAGCAACGCGGTTCGAACGGTTGCGCGTTCGGTCCATTCGAACGGATCATGAATACTGGCTGTTGAAAGGGACTTTTCCGATCCTTGTAACGGCATTGAGACGCCGGAGGCGCGGTGTAAGAATGATGCGAGATGGGGGGGAGGGGTTCGTGCGATTGAACGGCCGTGATTACTTGCAGTACGAGAGAGAGCCTTATTTTAATCCCAGAGCAGGTGAATTGCGAATGCGCTTCCGGTTAAACGGCGAGAGCAAAAAAGAAGGGCCAGAGGTTTTGTTTAATACGGGAATCGGCGTGGGAAGATTCCGGGGAAGCCGGGTAAATAATTATTCGCTGGCAATAATGGACGGGAACACACTGACATTTGTTGTGCAGAGCCAACGGAATACGTCGGTGGAGGTCGTCTCATCGGTGAAAATTGAACCCGACAGGTGGCATGATGCGGTCATTCAATGGGGCGGGTTCAATCGGCCAGGGGACAATCCGTTTATTGAGATTGAGGTGGATGGGTACAGGAACAGGTGCGATGACCGTGCGATTTTCGGTGAATTGGGGCTGGATTCGCAGAATCTGCAGTCGCGTGCGGAACCGAGGACGTTTTACATCAAATCGAATACGGCACTGGCGTTTGGGGGCGCAGTGCAGATGCCTGGGACAGGGGTAAAATGCGACCTTGACAGGGTAGATCTGAAATGTCCGGGGCGCAAGCAGTTGCTGTTGGATTTTGAGACGGACCTGGGGCCGGAAACCGGAAGCGGCGCGCTGGGCTGGAAGTTGAATCCGGTAGATTTGAGACGGGTCCTGGCAAAACAGGCGCGTTTTGGTGCAGGTGGGCGCTCGATTGATGCGTTGCTCCTGTATGGAGAAGATGCCTTTTTCGAGAAGGAGGAGGTGCCTTTCGCGCCTTCTGG
>JAPPIE010000394.1:0-1623 GCA_028874765.1 Gemmatimonadota bacterium | reverse complement strand
ACACAGGCTGCAAAGGGATACACGCCCAGTTGCATGGCATTTTGCACACACATCCACGGTGCTGGGCGGCCTTCGGGAACGTCGGTTGCGCATACGGTTGCATCGGGTTCGTAACCGCGCTTTTTGGCTTCTTCCTGTAATAGTGCCATCATTTCGCCTGTATATCCGGTGGTTGATCCTATTTTTAATCCGCGCTTGCGAAACTCGGCAACGGCTTCCAGTGTACCGGGAATTAGATCGGCGTATTCAGCCAGACAACTCAGTTGCAAGGGCACAAATGCTTCAAACATCTCGTCGATATCCGATTCCTCCGGTGGTCGATTGTAGGTATCTTCCCAGCGCTGGTGTACAGATTCGATTTGAGATATTTTGCGGATGTGGACTTTTTTATGCGCTCCCATTGGCGCACGCGCCTCGGCGATGCTGATAGGTACTCGCATGCGTTCGTACACCTGGCGGAAGACTACGGCGGGCGCGTAACATCCGTAATCCATCGTGGTTCCCGCCCAATCTAACAAAATGGCTTTTAACGCACCGCGATATGTACGTCGAAAATAAAAATCCATTTTCTGTCCTTTCTGATTTATTGGTGAAATGAGTGAATCATCTCGTGAAACAGATTACTTGTATGGCACCCGGGGCTATTGAGACTGTGCAGTCTTTGTTAGATGACAGAGCCGTGCGGTCTGTTTTTGTTGTGGCTGATCGCACAGCTTACGATAAATCCGGTGCAAAAATGTATATAGAATCCGCATTACAGGGGCGCGTCCAGGCCATCTTTGATGATTTCGCGCCCAATCCCAAATACGCCGATGTGATACGCGGTGTCAAATTCTGGCACGCACATCCATGTGATATAATGATTGCCATAGGTGGCGGATCTGCAATTGATATGGCTAAGCTCATTGGCATTTGCGGTACACATCGCGGACAATACCGCGAGCTTCTTACAGGGAATATACCGATTCGGGATAAAGTCGCGCCATTAATCGCCATTCCCACCACAGCGGGTACGGGGAGTGAAGCGACGCATTTTGCTGTGGTTTATGTCGGGGAACAAAAATATTCCGTTGCGCACGCCAATGTGTTGCCCGACTACGCAATTATCGATCCCAATCTGACAGATAATTTGCCACCTTCTATTACCGCACATACGGGACTGGACGCACTGTCACAGGCTGTTGAATCTTTGTGGAGTGTGAATGCAACCGCGCAATCGCGTATTTTTGCAAGCGAGGCTCTGACATTGGTGCTCGATAATCTCGAGGCCGCTGTTCACCGTCCCACACCCGATGTGCGCGCCAATATGTGTCGCGCTGCCCATCTATCTGGCAAAGCGATCAATATCAGCAAGACCACAGCGCCTCACGCGATTTCCTATACGCTCACATCTCAATTTGGCGTGCCTCACGGTTTGGCTGTGGCTCTGACATTGGGGGCAGTTTTAATATACAACAATGGGGTAACCAGTGGTGATTGTTGGCATCCCAAAGGTGTTGCTCAAGTTCAGAAAGATATTAGAGGTATCAACAGGCTGATAGGGGTCGCGAGTTCTGAAGAAGCGCGAAAACACATTGACGGTCTCATCAGCGCCATTGGTTGTCCAACCCACCTGCGACAGGT
>JAPPIE010000027.1 GCA_028874765.1 Gemmatimonadota bacterium | reverse complement strand
CGTCCAATGCCACGACATACGAAGGATCATCCGTACGCATCCCGTGAAGCACCTGCAGGATGAGCTTACCATCGTACAAAATCGGCGAAGACGCATATCCGAAAAGCAGACCAAAGTTGCCGTAATCTTTTTGGAGATCGCGCGACCAGACCGCTTTTCCTTCCATGTCCAGACACGTCACAACCCCATTGCCTGTAGCTACCCACACATGCGCCCCATCCGTAACGGGCGACGGCGACGTCGTATTGTGCTTGCGCCGCAGCACATTGCCCTCATCCAACTTGTAGCGCCAGAGTTCACTGCCATCTTTCTTCGACAAACACAAAATAAAAATCTCCGGTCCTCCCGGTTGCTGTTCCTCTGGCCTCTGTGCAGGCGACGGCGAAGTTAAAAAAATGCGATCACCCCAGATAACGGGCGTACTCCCGCTCCACGAAGGCAACTTGGCCTTCCAGATAATATTCTCTTCAAGACTCCAAGACGCGGGCAGATTTTTTGCCGTACTCACCCCATCTTGCTGCGGACCGCGCCACTGCGGCCAGTTATCTGCATTAACACATAGTGGAACAAGAGCGACAATACAAACCATGCGAACAATTCGACCAACCATAGAAACTCCTCCTTAGTAGAGTGATTTTCAACTTGTTTTTCACCCAATTTGACAGATATTGCCCCCTGATTGTTCCTGCCACCCTTCAGCGTCAAGATAGAAAGGCTCACATGAAACGGCAACCCAATATTTTACTATTCATCACCGATCAACAGCGCTCCGACACCATGGCGTGTTACGGCAACGACTGGATCCAGGCATCGAACATGAACGCCCTCGCCAGCGAAAGCTTTGTCTTTGAAAACCCCTATTGCGCGCAACCCGTCTGCACGCCATCGCGCGCAACCCTCGTAACCGGACTATATCCACATTCCGCCAGAATGGTCAAAAACAACATCCTGCTCGATCCAGAAATCAAATCCATCGCAGAAATGACGTCAAACGATTACCACAAAGCCTACTACGGCAAATGGCACCTGGGCAAAGAAACAACGCGACAACACGGATTTGATGAATGGCTACCCGTCGCTGAACTGCCCTGGGTCATCGACCACCCGGACACACCGTATCACCAGTTCCTATTGGAAAATGGAATCGAACCAGATAAAACAACAGAAGCCGGACACCGCGTATTCTCCGGACAACTGCGCGCAGACTTGCCCGAACACCTCTCCATGGTATCCTTTTTATGCGACGAAGCCACCCGCTTTTTGATGGCAGAGCGAGACAAACCATTCATGCTACAGGTCCACTGCTTCGAACCACACCCACCCGTCTCGGGACCGATGAAACATGTACACGACCCCAACAAAATGCCCGTAGGTCCCGCATTCACGCGCTATCCCAAGGGCGCATCGCTATTTAACAGACTGAGGGCAGAACGCAATATACAACCCGACGCAACCCCCGAAAAACAACGCGCCGCAGAAGCAAAACTGAGAAAATTCCGCGCCGAATACTACGGCACTGTCACACTCGTAGATCGCGCCCTCGGCAGACTGATGGACGCCCTTGAAAAATCCGGCCACGCCGACAACACCATAGTCGTATTCAGCTCTGACCACGGCGAAATGGCAGGCGACCAGGGCATGCGGGAAAAACGCGCATTCTACGAACCCTCCGCCAAAGTCCCCCTCATGATGCGGATACCCCATCTCGGGCGCGAACACCGAATGATCCCCGGCAACATCGGCCATATCGATCTCGTCCCCACCTTATTAGACCTCATGGGCCAACCCGTGCCCGAACACCTGCAGGGAACCAGCCGCGTGCCCGTCCTCGAAGGCAGAGAAACACTCGACAATAACGACATCTTCATCCAGTGGAACGGACTGGGAGATCGCAGCCTCGGCTCACCGCAGATCAACTTAATCGCCACCCTTCCCTGGCGCGCAATAGTAACAGCCGACCGATGGAAACTCAACCTGTGCGCAGGCGACCAATGCGAATTATTCGACCTGAACAGCGACCCCCACGAACTCACAAATCTATTCGATGAACCTGTACACAGAGACCGCATACGCAAAATGGCGACAAAAATCCGCCTCTGGCAACATGAAACAGGCGATGACGCGCCATTACCTACAGTGTAAGAACTCATGAATAGCCACAAGATGCACAGAAGGCACAAACGGGGGCGCAACACACGCCCTTACAGTAGCTCAAATTTTGTGATTTTTGTGCTTTCTGTGGCTATAAAAAAGTGTCCGAACGATTGCTTTATCAGGAGAAATCTTATGAACACAATCAAAAAGCGAACCGTTGGCCAAACAGGCCTCGAAGTAACCGAAATGGGCATGGGCGGCGCGCCCATAGGTGATCTATTCGAACTCGTAAGCGAAACACAGGCGCAAAACACATTGCAAGCCGCCTGGGATGCGGGCATCCGATATTTCGACACCGCCCCCTATTACGGCTATGGCAAAAGCGAACATCGCTTCGGACATTTTCTGCGACAACAGAACAGAGAAGAATTTGCCATCTCCACCAAAGTCGGACGCGTATTAAAAGCCACCCGCGACCTCAAAACATTTGACAAAGACATGTGGATCGGTGGGTTGCCCTTTGAATACGCCTTCGACTACAGCTATGACGGCATCATGCGATCTTATGAAGACAGCCTCCAGCGACTGAGCTTACACGCCGTAGATCTGCTCCTCATACACGACCCCGACTACTTCTTTCACACCTCCGAAGACATGGTAACCGCCACCCTTGCCCAAATCTACACAAGCGGCTGGCGCGCCCTTGACGAACTGCGCTCAAGCGGACAAATCAAAGGCATTGGCGTGGGACTCAACATGCTGGGACTCATCCCCCGATTCCTGGACATGGTCGATATCGACTTCTTCATCGTCGCCATGCCCTATACCCTCCTCGACCAGGACCCATTGGACGAAGAATTTCCAAAATGCGCCGAACACGGCGCCGACATTGTCATCGGCTCCGTATTTGCCTCGGGCATCCTCGCCACAGGACCAGTGGAAGGCGCATTATACGCGTACGACACCGCAACCTCAGAAATCCTTGAAAAAACCCGAAAAATAGAAACAATATGCCAGGCGCACAACGTACCGCTCCCCGCAGCAGCCATCCAGTTTCCACTCGCACACCCGAGCGTCGCCGCCATCATCCCCGGCGCCCTCAAACCCGAATACATCCATGCAAACATCAAAAACTACCAGCACCCTATACCCTCAGACCTCTGGGCTGAACTAAAATCCGAGGGCTTGCTGCGAGAAGACGCACCAACACCATGAGAGGTGTGAAGTAGGAAGTGAGAAGAGAAAAGCAACCACAGATGACGCAGATAAAAGGCAAAATACAAGAGAAGTGGGACGCAGGAAGAGACGACAATCGTCATCGCGGTATGCTTTTAGCCGCGATCCATGTGCCCAGAGCGAGACATCGAGGAAAGAAAAATCATGATAGATGATACAGTCCTGATAATAATCCTAACGATTCTGTTTCCACTATACATATTCATGTATTTCAATATCAAAAGCCAGAAAATAAAGGTGTCCTTCTTCCAATCAAAGTTTTGGGAAATCTATACATTAATTGCGATATATCTGAATTTACTCGCAATTTTGTTGATCCTTTTTGAAAAATGGGAAATTATATAAGGCGGGATCCAGCCGCCCGTGCATGAAAACACAGATCGGAGACGATCCATGATCCATTCACACGCGCTCATTAAAGTCGCCTGCAAAATTTTCGGATTGATGTTTCTG
Organism: Gemmatimonadota bacterium; assembly: GCA_028874765.1. Taxonomy (GTDB): domain Bacteria; phylum Latescibacterota; class UBA2968; order UBA2968; family UBA2968; genus VXRD01. Next base: position 5,290 of record JAPPIE010000027.1, on the reverse strand, counting down.
GTAAATGTGGTGAGTATGCTTGGATTGATACCCCAGGGATTTTTAATGATCCAGGCCGATACGCCGACAAGCGGAATTTATGGATATTTTGCGCTACCGCTTCTCTATCTCATCTTCGCTTATATATTCTTAAAATATGCCGACGCAATCGCGAAAAAATTAGACCCTGTTGAACGGGATATTGCAATTTCACCCGACCATGACTGGCCCCAGGTACTTTACAACGTGGGCATGCGCCTCATCGGGGTCTATATGGTCGTCACAGGCATACCCAAAGTGATCAATCAGGGAATTAACATTGTTGCAAGGTTTCACCAAATAAATATACCGCTACCCCCGCACAGACTTGGTACCTTATTAGATATCTGGTCAGGAGGAATCGCCGCTATAATCTATCTGAGCCTGGGAATCTATCTGCTCGTAGGCGGCTCCATCCCGTCAAAGTTACAGAACGTTATGGATCGAGATAAGGACTGAATTTTATCGAAAGGATCTTCTAATGCAAACAGTAAAATGGGGCATCATCGGTTGTGGTGATGTATGCGAGGTCAAAAGTGGCCCGGGATTTTACAAAGCGGACCACTCGGAACTCGTCATCGTCATGCGCCGGGACGCTGAAAAAGCCGCGGACTTCGCCAAACGCCACGGCATATCTCAATCCACCAACAACGCCGACGACGTCATCCACCACCCCGACGTCAACACCGTGTACATCGCCACGCCGCCCTCCACACACTGCGACTACGCCCTGTGCGTTGCCGAAGCGGGCAAACCCTGTTACGTCGAAAAACCCATGGCCATGAACCACCGCGAATGCGTACAAATGGTCGAAGCCTTCAAAGCCAAAAATCTCCCCCTGTACGTCGCCTATTACCGCCGCGGACTCCCGCGCTTCCTGAAAGTCCGCGAACTCCTCCGCGAAGGCGCAATAGGAACCCTCACATCTGTACACATCGTCCAATACGGCAAACTCGACACAAACCCCAACAACTGGCGATTTGACCCATCCATCGCCGGCGCGGGCAAATTCCTCGACCTCGCATCACACGGCATCGACATCCTCGACTTCCTCGTCAGCCCTATCACCCGCGCCAGCGGCTACGCGCTCAACACCGGCGGAACGTATGAAGCCGAAGACGTAACAACCGCAGCATTTGAATTTGAAAGCGGCGTCGTGGGAACAGGCATCTGGAACTTCCACGCCGACCATGCCGACAACCGCATCACATTCACGGGATCCGAAGGCGAAATCCAAACCCCCGTCTTCGCAGACACCGACATCATCCTCAAACGCAACGGCACAGAAGAACACATCGCCGCGCCCAATCCCCCACACGTCCAACAGCCCCTGATACAAACCATCGTCAACGAACTGCGCGGCGAGGGCCAATGCGTATCCACCGGAGAAACCGGAGCCCGTGCATCATGGGTCATGGACCAGTGTCTGATCACCTATTACGGCGAGCGATAGTTACACTTTTTTGAAAGGAGAACACCGTGAAAACCGTCCGACTCCTCAGCATCTCATTTCCCAGAGGTGGGTACAAAAATGTGGAACAAAACGTAGAACACATGGTGCGCCACCTCGAAGAAACAGCCCCTTATTGCCCCGACTTTGTGTGCTTCACCGAAGTCGCGCGAGAACTCGGCTGTCCGCAAGACAGCGATGCCTGGATGGGCGAACCCGTCCCCGGTCCCACAACCGAAGCCATTGGCAAAGCAGCCGCGGAAATTGGCACCCATGTCATCGTCGGCATGCAAGAGCGGTGGGAAGACCAGACCTTCAACGCCGCCGTCCTCATCGGCCGAGATGGAAACGTCCTGGGACGCTACCACAAAGTGCAACCCACCGTCAACGAAATGGAACGCGGCACCCTGCCCGGCACACAGGCCAATACGTTCGCCACAGACCGTGGTCGCGTGGGCATGTGCATCTGCTTTGACCTCAAATTCCCCGAAGTCGCCATGATGCTCGCCCGCTCGGGTGCGCGCATGGTCTTCTTCCCCAGCATGTTCAACGGCGGCATGCGACACGCTGCCTGGGCGCGCGATTACGGCGTCTTTCTCGTCGTCAGCCAATCCCAGGAAAGCTCCATCACCGACATGTGCGGCCACCGCCTCGCGTGGCAAGGCTATAGTGAACCCCTCGTGGAACAGGGCAAACTCCCGCCCTTTGCATTTGCCGAAATCAACGCAGACACCAAAGCCTACCACCTCGACTTCAACCAGAACAAACTCGGCGACATACACATCACCTATGGCGCGGGGGTCCGCATCCACATCATGCGCCCCGAAGCCACATTCGTACTCGAATCCCTCATGGAAGATATATCCGTAGAAGACATCGAAGCAGAATTTGAACTCGAAGACCTGTGGACCTATTACGACCGCTCGCGCGCCATGCGCGGCGAACATCTCACAGAACCCGTCGCAATCACTACCTAACAAGGAGGCTACATGCAACTCTTCGACGGCAAAACCCTCAACGGCTGGGCAGCCACTGGCAATCCCGACGGCTGGATCGTAGATCACGGCTGTCTTTTCTGCACCGCAGAACAGGGGAAATACCTGTACTACACAGAAGACCTGTTCAAAAACTTTGAGCTCTCGCTCGAATTCAAACATCCCCCCAGAACCAACAGCGGCGTATTCTTCCGCTGGACCGATCTGGACAACCCCGTGCAAACCGGCATTGAAATCCAAATACTGGACACACACGGACACGATCCCGCAACCACCAAATGCTGCGGCGCAGTCTATGATTTACAAGCCCCTACGCACAACACCTGCAAACCCGCGGGCGAATGGAATCACATGATCCTCTACGCTATGGACAATATCATCCGCGTCACCTTAAACGGCGAGCAAATCACCGACATGGACCTCAACCGCTGGACCACGCCGAACCAGAACCCGGACGGCACGCGCAACAAATTCAACCGCGCATTCCGCGAAATGACCGAACCCGGGTACATCGGCCTTCAAGACCACGGCAACCAGATCTGGTTCCGCAACATAGACATTGAGAAACTGTAATTCTCTTGCAGCATTCAGCATTCTGATCTACATTAAAAACGCCGGGGATCGTCAAACACCTCTGTTTTGTGTACTTTTAACGCATGGGCGTGATGACTTATGATCTACTGGCGTTTTTTATTTTTCATTCTGATCGCATTTTACGGCTGTGGTATCGGCAGTGTAAATGACCCTTACGAGCAAGGGCTAACTTATGATCTTGAAAAAACAGTACTGGTTCCTGCCGGTGCATTCGTCATGGGATCCAATTCATGGTCCGACTCCGAGCAACCATCCCACACTGTTTTTTTAGAGGCGTATCGCATTGATACATACGAAGTGACCAATGAACAGTATGCGTTCTATCTGCGCCTCATTGAAAAACTGGAAGATGCAGAAGGCAACGCGTTGGTTGACCTCGATGATCGCGACATACAAATCGGATTTACTGTAAATGGGCTTGTTGTCCTCGACTCGACCAAATCCGATCATCCGATGACGGAAGTTTCCTGGTATGGCGCAAAAGCATATTGTGAACGCATCGGCGGGCGCTTGCCCACTGAGGCCGAATGGGAAAAAGCAGCACGCGGTGAAAATGGGCAGCATTTTCCCTGGTCCAATGAACCCCTTGACACATCTCTATTAGTGGATTGGAGTACTAAAGGGCCAACGGCTGCTGTGGGTGCGCATGAAGTTGATGTGAGTCCTTATGGTGTACGCGATATGGGTGGCAACGTGGCAGAGTGGGTCTGGGATTGGTACGATTCAAATTATTATGCCACCAGTCCCGGGGAAAATCCTCCAGGCCCTGAAACGGGCACGCACCGGGTGGTGCGAGGCGGGGCTACGTCGCCGCTCCCTCAGGATATGCGCGCAACAATCAGACGCCGCTTTTTTCCACGCACGACCAGTGGATCCATTGGTTTTCGTTGTGTTTACGATGTGGAGTAACCGACCTCCAAAAACCCATTCAAATCCTCCAGCCCCATCCCCGCAATCCCCAACTCGCGCACACTGCGCCCTGAAGTCCACCCATCAAAACCCATCACCACAGACGCAATATCCACTAATCCCCGCATCAAAGGCGCATCCACCCCGTATTGCGCGCCCACATCGTGCCAGGCTGAAAGACCGTAGGGAATATCCTCCGTAAGCCATCGGCTCTCAAGCGACCCCGGCGCCTTGAGTTGCGTCAACATCCGGCTGCCATTAATCGCGGCCCACAAATCGCCCTGCGGACCAAAACCCGCCCGATAAAACGCCTCATCCGCCGCCACCAGATCATATCCCAAAGCCTTTGCAATAGCTCTGCGCTCTGCATCCACAGCCATAATCGTCTTCGCCACAGACGGGGAAACCCCCTCCTCGTAAAAATAGAACTCCCCGTGAGAATACTCAATCCGCCCCGCATTCATCAACACACCCGCGGGATGCACAACCGGATTCATCGCAGACAAACCACACGCCATCACCGTTGGATACGACTGAATCCCCGGAAAAAAAGGCGACAGACGCTCGCGCACCCGCTCAGTCTCCGTCGCCGGCAAAACCCCCAACCCCAACCCCGTCACAGTGCCCCAAATCGTCGCCGTATCCGGCGCCGTCTTCCGACACACATAAGGCGCGGTATCCACCTCGGCCAGCGTCACACCTGCCACACCTCGTTCCCTCAACAGCGTCGCCCATTCCAGCGTACCCAGCGTACCCGGCATCAGCACAACCGTATGATCGGGTCCCAGATAGGGCGCACACGCCAGCGCAAAAGGCTTATGCGCATACGCTGGCACAATCACCAGAATCAGATCCGAGGCATTCAAAGCCGCCTCAATATCCGTGGTCAAAGTGTGAACTCTCGCCGCCCCCGTCTCCTCAACACCCAATAAATGAATCACCCCACTATCGCGCACGGGATCAAGCATCTCCCCAAACTCCGGCAATTCGCAAAGCGTAACGCCAAACCCCTTCAAAGTCAGATTCGCAGCCGCAGCAAACGCCGTATTACCCCCACCTAAAATTGTAATATGCTCAGACATGAAAGACCTCTACCATTTCAAATCAACAATCCGAAACTCAAACCCCGGCAACTGATCAGAAGTATAAACATCGCCCTCCTGCAATTCCCGAGACAAATAATCGTGCTCTCCACGCGAAAGAACCGTAACAACCCGCCGGAAAGGATCAACAATCACGTATTCTGCCACACCTGTATCGAAATATTCTCCACGCTTCAAAATATAATCTCGCTCTTCGCTCCCCTGGCTCACAACCTCAAAAA
>JAPPIE010000245.1 GCA_028874765.1 Gemmatimonadota bacterium | reverse complement strand
CGATTATAGAACAATGGAAACGGGGGGCGACGCCGAGGGATGTAGATAGTGTGGGGTCTACGATGCCTTGATGTGGGAAAAAATGATGAATACAGAGAATCTTGCTATCATCCAGAGTACCGGTGATCTCGCCGCCGATGTGCGAAGCATGATCGCGCAAACCCGAGATGGAGTTGCACGCACTGTCAATGTCGGTATGACACTCCTCTATTGGCGGATTGGGAAGCGCATTCACTATGAGATTCTCAACGAAAAGAGGGCCGAATATGGAAAGGAGATTGTCTCTACGCTGTCAAGACAATTGACCTCCGAATTTGGTCGTGGCTATAACTATTCCGCCCTCACCCGAATGGTCAGGTTTGCAGACGCTTTTCCGGAAGGAGAAATTGTTGCTACACTGTCGCAACAATTGGGTTGGTCCCATTTCAAGGAGCTACTGCCTCTCAAACAACCTCTCCAGCGCGAGTTTTACGCTCTCGAACTCGGCAATGGCTTTGCTTTCCTCGCCCGCCAGCAGCGCATCCAGATTGATTCCGACGACTTCTATCTCGACTTGCTCTTCTATCACCGTCGCCTCAAGCGTCTTATCGCTATTGACTTGAAATTGGGCGATTTCAAAGCCGAATACAAAGGTCAGATGGAACTCTACTTGCGCTGGCTGGCCAGGAATGAGCAACAGCCCGGTGAAGCATCCCCTCTGGGTATCATTATGTGCGCTGGAAAAAAAGAAGAACAAATCGAACTTCTCGAACTTGACCAGTCTGGCATCCACGTCGCCGAGTATCTCACCGCATTGCCCTCCCGTGAACTCCTGCAACAGAAACTCCACGCTGCAATCAAAACCTCTCGAGCTAGACTAAACGCAAAAGATTCAGTTGAGTAAAAAATGGGAATTATATACAAAGAGCCGAAAAACTGATAGGCCAGGTTATTCCATATATTTGGATTAGAGAATCCCGATGAGGTGCGCCCCTTGCAACGTGGGGAGAAACGCTGTAGGACATAAGCGGAATGACAAAAAACTACTGGATTACTGGCGTTGTGCCTACGGCGTGGCGGCTAAAACCATACCGCAATGACGGCTTTCATGTACAGCACATGCTTTGCTGATCGCTGACCGCTTCTTTTGCTGACTGCTTTAAGGCTGGTTGGGTGGTGCCCCTCTCACGTCTCGCGTCTTAACTCTTACCTTTTTCAATACTCCCACTGTTCATATACTCTTTTAGCCGGGATCTTGTTCTTCCACTGGCGCATGAGTACATAGCCTACAATAAATCCGGCTATGTGGGCGAACCAGGCCACGTCGCTTGTGCCGCTGGCACTTGAGGCATTGAGCAACTGAATGACAAACCATCCACCGAGTACGATCAAGGCGGGTACGCGAAGGATGAAATAAAATACGAGTACCAGTATTCGCGTGCCGGGAAATGCCGCCAGATAGCCTCCCAAAATTCCCGCTATCGCACCGCTGGCACCCACCATTGGTATGGTGGATTCCGGTTCGGAAATCACGTGTGATAGTGTTGCGATCACGCCGCAAAACAAATAGAAGAACAAGAATCGCGTACGTCCCAGTGCGGCTTCTATATTGTTCCCAAAGATCCACAGATACAGCATGTTGCCGCCCAGATGTAATATGCCGCCGTGCATAAACATCGACGATAATAGCGTGAGATATATCGGGATAGGCGTGGGGGAAATTGCGTCAATGCCGTGCATTATTTCAAAGGGGATTGCCCCATATCGCGCGTTGAGTACATGAAATCCAATGTCGCCCAATAACCACCCGTACACAAATATACCCACGTTGGTCAGCAAAATGCCGATCATCAATACGGGGACACGACCGGAAGGCGTTTCGTCTTTGAGGGGGATCATCATGGCTATTTGATCCTGAATGTGGTGGTGCGCCGCGATTCATTGCCACAGATGTCGCGTACGATGACTTCCAGTTTATGCGCTCCGGGAGTCAGGGGTTTTCGCGGTTTGGCAAAGATGCGATTTTCTTCCGGGTCGTATTCCACAATGAGCGCTTTGCCGTCGATGCGCATGATCATATCTTTCTCTCGCCAGATACCCGAAGATGTATCCCATATAGAAGCTGCAACTCTGGGTTGGCGCTGTGTGAGTACTGTGCCGTTGGCAGGGGTTATGCTGGCAATTCTGGGGGGTACAGTGTCGGCGAGCAATGCAAATACACCAAAGTTTCGCACGTTTCCCGTTATAGTACCTGTCTTTGAATTGCGTTCCTTATCGACAAAGGTCCAGCTATTTTTTCCGTTCCATTTATAGATGCCGAGTTTGTCTATATTGGGATGATCAGGAGGGTAGATAAACGCGATTTCTGCCCCTTTGAATGCCACATCCCCGGGCATAATCCGAAATGCGGATCCCACCATTCGTTTGTCCTTTATCTGGCTTTCGGACTCTATGCGTCCATATAGGGTTTCGTAAACGCCTGCTTTCTCAAATCGCACCCGCACCAATCCGTTATCCGAGCGCATTTCTCCGCCATCTTGTGTGACGGTTTGCTGGGTGATCCGCAGTTTCTGTGTTTGTCCGTTTGTTTCTATTTGCAGGTCTATGTCGTCGGTGTGCTTTTCGTCAAATGGAATGACAACCTGATATGTTTTCAAACCTGTCTGTTGAACTGCGAGGGTTCGCGTCGATTGTTTGGAAAGTTGTGCTCGCACGGTTGGCGTTTCTGATAGGGTCTGATTGGCTGAGATGTAGATAACTGCGAAGGTGGGGAAATACGATATTTTGCTGGTTATTTTTGGGGTGTGCTGTGGTGAATTTTTTGAGGGAAATATTCTATTCGCGTTCTGCACCCGCAGAAATACGACTGCTGTTGCGCGATTTCCCTTTACGTCCTCGGCAATGACCTGCAGGCGATGTACGCCCGGCGAGAGTTCCTGCCCTGCACCGTCGGTTTTTATCCCCGCGAATAATACGCCTGATCCCACTTTGTGATCGCCGTAGAAAGGCAGGCGATTGCCCGGTTTGCGATACAGGCTGTGAAATCGCCCCAGGCCGCGACGGCTCATATAAAAGTCATAGGCGAGTTCTCCGTGGCGCGTTACGTCGTATCCAAACAGACCACAGGTTTTTTGAAATATCTCTTCGCCATTTATCAGGAGTCGTATGCGATAAGGGGCCAATCGATTTGTTAGCCGAGAGTCATCTGCGCGGTCAAATACTTTCAAGCCCACACCAATGCGACCCCAGACTGCTATGGTATCGGGATGTGTGAAGACTTTTTTTGTTGTACGATAGGCAAGGCGGTATGACACTGGTTTGTGTCCGCCTTTGACCCGTGCATCTGCCTTTAAGGGTGCGAGGCCGATTGCCTGTATGGTTGGGGGCAGTGTGTCTTTGATATCAAATCCATGGAGCAGGGGATTTATGGGGCGATGTTTCGCGTCGCGCAATTCGAAATGCAGATGCGGTACGCCAATGCCCGTGCTGCCCGAATATCCCACTATTTCTCCGCGCTTGACGGGGATTTGGTCGGGGCGAAAATACAGATTTACGCTGTATGTCCCGCGGCGGTCTTGCTCTTGCTGGACGTATTTTTCAATGCGTTTGGAAAATCCCGATAAGTGCGCCCAGAGCGCGAATAGCCCATTGTCGAGTTGAACATATACCACCCTGCCGTATCCCCAGGGCGATGTGCGGACCCGCCAGACGTATCCATCGGCAATCGCTGTTACGGGATATCCTTCTTTGCCATAGGTTTTCAAGTCGATTGCCGCGTGCAATCGTCCACCCCGATATTCGCCAAAGGTTGATGTCAACGCCGGGGGGGCATCCATGGGCCAGTGATAATTTTCTGTGTGTGCAGTTGTGAGGAGGGATAGGATAATACAACTTATGGCAGATAGACGGAGCATATAAAAAAGCAGTAAGGGGTAAGAGGTAAGATGTGAGTACATCGCTCAGTATATGACTTTTGCTCATCTTCGTCAAGAAGCTGAATGGGTCTGTATTTATAGAAAAAAACCTTGCCAGTACAAAGTCCAACAAGTAGATTACAAAATTGGTGTGGCTGGGCGGCATCCTGCATAATCCTGTATAATGTGTACAACTTCGACAGAAGTTTATCCTGTAAATCCTGTAAATCCTGATCCTATCTGGAGGAGAAGTCCCAATGCTCGCTCAAATGCGTAGTGCTACTTTTATCAAGGCTATGATGATTATTGTTGCGGTTGCTTTTGTCGGCCTTATGGTGTTTGAATGGGGTGCTGATTTTAGCAGTCGAGGGTTTGCCGCTGTTGGTGATAATATGGGTTCTGTGAATGGTCAGGACATTTCTGTGAAGCAGTTTGAAGCCGAAATCCAAAATGACCTTCAACAGGCCAGGGCGCGTGGCAATCAAGATCCCGACGTGAGCCAGATTATTTCTCAGACCTGGGAGCGCGTGGTTACGCAAACCCTGTTTGGGCAACAAATTGCGAAGTACGGCATTGCCGTTACCGATGCTGAGGTCGATCATATCAATCGCACACAGCCCGCCGAGTGGATACAACAACAAGAATTTTTCCATACTAATGGCACTTTTGATCCCGCTAAATATAACCAATTTCTCGACGATCCCAGCACGTACAGCGACCCCCGAATGAAGCAGTTTGTTCTGTTTGCCGAAGAGAATGCGCGAAGCCAGTTGCTTTCCCAAAAGCTCGAAACGCTCATTGTAGGTTCGGTGAAAGTCTCCGATGCGGAGATTGAGAAAGCGTATATTGAACAGAACGAAAAAGTGCGCGTGTCTTATATTGGGTTCGATGCCAACGCCATTCCCGATTCGCTCGCGCTGGTCGCCGATACTGAGATTCAAACTTATTACGAAGGCCATCGGGACGAATATCGGGAAGATGCCGCCGTGCGCGTCGCTTTTGTTTCTTTGCCGAAAACAGCGACCGCACGCGATGAAGCCGAAGCCAAAGCCGAGATTGATCGGGTTTTCTCCGAAGCCAAAGCCGGTGATGATTTTGCCGAACTCGCCAGAGCGTATTCCGATGGGCCAAGTGGCCCGCGCGGTGGCGATCTCGGTTTCTTTGGAAGGGGGCGCATGGTCAAGCCTTTTGAAGATGCGGCTTTCGCGCTCAATGCGGGGGAAATATCCGATCCCGTTAAAACTCAGTTTGGCTGGCATGTTATTAAGGTGGAGGAGACGAGAGGTGCAGCGGATAGTCTCGAGGTTCACGCGCGGCATATCCTCATTGAGGTGCGCCCCGGGCGCGATACGCTCGACAGTTTGCGCGTGCTTGCCGAAGAGTTTGCAGAAATAGCCGAGGATGTCGGGTTTGACTCGGCTGTCAACCAGAGGGATTTGCGGAGTCAGGACTCGGAGTTTATTACCGCTGGTAGCTTTTTCCCACTGCTGGGCAATAGCACGTCGGGGCTGGTGAACAAATTTTTGCGCGGTTCTCCTGGCGATGTTTCCAGTGTTTATGAAAATGACCAGGGCATCCACGTTTTTGCTTTGCGAGAGATTCGCGAGGCGGGTCCCCAGCCTCTGGATGAGGTTAAACCACAGATTGAGGCGAGTCTGAAAACAAAAAAGAAGGTCGAGGTTGCAGCCGGTCGGCTGACCGAGGTGATGGGGCAGATCAAGACGGGTAAATCACTCGAAGAGGCAGCCGAGTTTTTCAATCTCACGGTTCAGACGCCGGAGTCTTTTGCGCGCACGGGATTTGTTCCCAGTGTGGGCAGTCGCAACGCTTTTGTGGGCGCGGCATTTCGTTTGTCAATGGGTCAGACGAGTGAGATCGTCAAAACTGACCGCGGGGCTTATATTTTGCGCGTGGAGGAAAGACAATCTGTTGATAAGACGGGTTTAGAGTCGGCAAAAGGGACGTTATTACAGCAGGTCCTTTCGCAAAAACGCCAGGAGGTTTTCACTGTCTGGTTTGCCGATTTGCGAGAGAATGCCGATATTGTCGATTATCGTCACTTCTTCTACTCCGATTATTAGAGGACCGGACACGTGATTCGCCTTGCCCTATCGCAAATTAATGTCACCGTTGGTGATCTTGCGGGCAACCGTGAAAAAATTCTCGACCATATTCACAGGGCACGCGATTTGGGGGCGCATATTGTCGTTTTTCCCGAACTCGCGATCCCGGGCTATCCGCCCGAAGATTTACTTTTTAAGCCCCGGTTTATCCAATCCAATCTCGATGTGTTAAACGAACTCGTTCGAGCGACTCAGGATGTTGCTGCGGTTTTTGGATTTGTGGATCGTCACGACGATATCTACAATGCCGCAGCTATTGCTTGCGACGGGCGCTTGATCGATGTTTATCACAAGACCTATTTGCCCAATTACGGCGTCTTTGACGAAGACCGCTACTTCCAATCTGGCAAGACAGCAGGGGTGTACCGCCTCAATGGCATCACTTTTGGGGTTACGATCTGCGAAGATATCTGGTATCCCGGCGGTCCCGCCCGGGAGCAAGCACTTGCTGGCGATGCCGAGGTGCTGATCAATATTTCCTCCTCACCTTTTCACGATGGCAAAGAGTTGTTGCGCGAGCAGATGATTGCTACGCGCGCGACTGATAATAGTGCTGTTCTGGCTTTTTGCAATCTGGTTGGCGGGCAGGATGAGTTGATTTTTGATGGGGGCAGTTTGATTGTCGATCAGGAAGGGCGCGTTGTTGCGCGGTCTCCCCGGTTTGAGGAAGATCTGTTGGTGGCGGATGTTGATGTTGAGGCTGTTTTTCGCAATCGCCTGCACGATTCGCGTCGGCGCAAGGAGAAACGCGATGTTTCTGCTCCGACCGCCATTGATTTGCCCGATCTGAAACCCAAATCTGTATGTCTTTCTCCGTCTGAGAGGCCAGATTTTCCGCGTCCAGATGAGCGTCTCAAGAATATTTACGATGCGCTTGTTCTGGGTACGCGCGATTATGTTGTGAAGAATGGGTTTGAGAAGGTTTTTATCGGGTTATCCGGCGGGATTGACTCGGCACTTGTCACGGCTGTTGCCTATGATGCGCTGGGGAGAGAGAATGTGGTGTGTGTGACGATGCCGACTCAGTTCTCTTCAGAGGGTACGTTTAACGATGCTCTGCAGATGGCGGGTAATCTCGATATTCGCATTCTGACGTTGCCGATTCAAACGTTGTTTGACCAGTATCTCGGTCTTCTTGCGGATGAGTTTGGCGATTTGCCTTCTGATACTGCTGAGGAGAATATCCAGCCGCGCATTCGGGGTACTTTGCTGATGGCGCTTGCCAATAAGTTCCGCGCGCTCGTGCTGGCGCCGGGGAATAAGAGCGAGTTGAGTATGGGTTATGCCACGCTTTACGGCGATATGGCGGGTGGGTTTGCGGTTATTAAGGATATTTACAAGACGCTTGTTTATGATCTGGCGCACTATCGCAATGGTCTGTCTGATCATCCCGTTATTCCCGTTTCGATTATCGAGCGACCGCCCACGGCTGAGTTGCGCGATGATCAGAAAGATACGGATAGTTTGCCTCCTTATCCCGTGCTGGATCCCATTCTCAAAGCGTATGTGGAGGACGATACGAGCCTACAAGATATTATTGCGCTGGGCTATGATGAAGAACTCGTTACGCGGGTTATTCGCACGGTGGATATCAACGAATACAAACGCCGCCAGGCGCCTCCGGGTATCAAGATCACGCCCCGCGCATTCGGACGCGATAGGCGCTTGCCGATTACGAATCGGTGTCGGGAGTATTAGGTGGAGGATGCTATGAGATCCCGTGTGATTTTAGCAACACTATGTTTCTTTTGGATGATGTCGCATACGTCATCCATCCGAGCAGAAGAAACATGGAAAAAAGTAGAAGTGGGACCAGATAAGGGAAGCTATAAGGGGAAGTTGTGGGGTTTGGACGCTCTTGCAAGGTTTGAAAATGATCAAAAGTTTGTCACATTTACTGTTAATCAGCAATATTCCTCTGTGAAAGCCGCTGTCGAGACCTGTAGGCGAGTGGGTGGCCTGGCTGAGGGCGTCATAAGCGAGTACGGTTCCTTTGACCGTGTTCGCGAGATTAATCAACGCGCTGTGATTAATATTTTTCCCGGTCTCGTTGAGATCAACCAACAAGCCCACCGACAGGTGATATTTACAGCCCCTTGCAATATATCAATCAAAAATAAAGACAATCCCAAAATCCGCACTGATCTTAGCGTCGAAGACAAAAGCACCACGTTTAGGATGCAACTTACATTGCCAATAAAGACTCAGTAGTTGCAAAAGGGTGTCCATGCGCAGTACAATGAAGTATTTTAAGCAAAAAAGAGCGAGTCAAATAAGACTCGCTCTTTTCATTTTAGAGAAATAGAAAACAGCCCGGGGGGCAGCCTCAGGGCTGTTTATTGTGTCATACCATACGCCTAACCTACGGGCTTGCCAAAGGCACTGGCAAATATCAGAAAGTCTGAGAATACGACCGCACCATCCCCGTCCAAATCTGCCGCGGGATTGTATCCTGTTCCCCCTTCAATTGTGCCGAAGGCAGAAGCAAAGAGCAGGAAATCAGAGAAATCGACATCTCCGTCCCCATCTATATCTCCATTCCGTGCCAGAGGCGGTCCGTGGCGCATCACCATAAGGGCCTGGAACATCGTTTCAGAAAGAGATAGTCCCAGAATAGAAACGGTATCTCCTGCCATCAGGTCGGTAATAGGGAAAAAGAATTGGAGGAGGTCCTCAGCATTGCCAGAGAAAAATATCTCGAGGATATCTTCAGCATTCTTTTGATCAAGGGCAACCATCAGGGCGTTTGAAGCATCTATCTGTATCTGTTGATTGCCGAGTTGAATGACAAACGAATTTGTTTCAACACTTACACTTTGAACATTGATCTCCATAATTTCAGAAATCTGTGGCTCTGGATCCCGCGGTACTATCTGGAACATCATTTGTAAATCTGTTACACTTTTCCCATCGACGACATGAATAAATTCTGTGGAATCAATCTCACCTGTCGTAAGATTGATTCCTCTGGGCGTAAGTGACCGAAACCTATTTCCCACTGAATCGAGCAGATCCGTTCCCATTATCATTGCATAAGTGCCATCAGGGACATGTTTTATCTCAAACATCAGTTGTTCATTGAAATCGGCAATGCGAACCATAGATAATAGAATCAGATCATCGAA
>JAPPIE010000411.1 GCA_028874765.1 Gemmatimonadota bacterium | reverse complement strand
CGCCGCCGACCTCTATGGGACTCGCCACCACCCGGACGGCTCCGAACTCCGGATGCGGCAATTCCAGTATCATATTATCCTCGGCCACCTGCGGATCGGCAAAAGCCTGCTCAACCGTATTCACGGGCGCGCAAGGCACCTTGCCCTTGAGCAGCGCCAGCCAATCGTCGGTTGTCTTCTCGCGGAAGAGATCCTTCAGAATCGGAACCAGAATATCCCGATTCTCCAAGCGATCCGCAAAAGAGCAGAACCGGGGATCTTCCGCCAGTTCCGACACCCCCAGAACGCGTACCAGATTTTGAAAGAACTTCTCCTTTGCGCACATGATCACCAGCCATCCGTCCTTAGTCGGCACCACCTGAGACGGGATCTGCGACGGATGAGAAGAATCGGGCGTCCGATGCGCCTGATACCCTCTGGTCAGGAACCACGCCGCCACATATCCCAGATTCGCCAGTGCCGTATCGAACAAATTCACATCTACATCGCACCCCAGGCCCGTCTGTCTGGCGCGAAAAATCGCGCTGACCATGCCCAGAGACGCCATGGTGCCCGCGCCGAGATCCACGAGGGAAAGTCCTGTCTTCGTCGGTGGACCGTCCGGCTCGCCCGTAAGACTCATCCATCCGGCATATCCCTGCATCAGATAATCGTATCCCGGTTCGCCCGCCCGAGACCCATGCCGTCCGAACGCGGAAAGCGAGCAACACACAATTGAAGCCTTAACCGCACGCAGCGCCGGATAGTCCAGACCCAGCCGGGCCGGAAGGTCTCCGCGCAGATTGTTGAACACCCCATCCGAAATCCCCACCAGCCGATGCAACACCCCCCGCCCTCCTATATGCTGCAAATTCAGCGTCATACTCTTCTTGTTCCGGTTGAAACTCTGGAAATACACGCTATCCTGTTCAGCGGTATAGGGTGGCACATAACGCGCGACATCGCCACCCGTCTCGGGATTCTCGACCTTGATGATCTCCGCCCCAAGGTCCGCCAACATCATCGTTGCCCACGGTCCCGCTCCGAACTGCTCCACCGAGACAATCCTTATTCCATTCAGGGGTGGATGTTGGTTTTGATCGTGCAAGTTAACCCTCTTCCTCAAGGCGATCCAGGATCCATCGCGCCCGTTCCAAAATCGGCCTATCTACCATCCGACCATCCACGGTCGCCGGGCCTTCGTCCGCCCGCCGTTCAAAAGCCTCAACAATTCGCCGTGCCCACCTCTCCTCGGCCTCCGTAGGACCGAAAATTTCATTCACCACCCCAACCTGACCCGGATGAATCACGGCCTTTCCGGCAAACCCCAGATTCCTGGCCCGCCGCGCCTCCGCGGCCAGCCCGTCAAGATCACCGATGTCCGTAAACACTTTGTCTATAGCCCGGATTTGTCCGCTTGCCGAAGCCACCGTCAGCGCAGATCGGGCGTAGTTGACCAATCCCTGTCCCGGATGCGAAAAGAGGCCCAGATCCAGCGCGAAATCCTCCGCGCCGAACATAAGCCCCACCAGCCTGGGCGTAACGGATGCGATCGCAGGTGCCTGAACCAGACCTCGGGCGCTCTCAATGGTCGCCAGAAGCCCGACGCCTCCAGATGGAATACCCACTCTTGTCTCGTGCCGGTCCAGCCATCGGCACACCTGAAGCACATCCTCCGGTCCCTGCACTTTGGGCAACACGAGTCCCTGCAATCCCGCACGCGCAATCGCCTGCAAATCGGCGTCCAATTCGGATGAACCGGCCTCGTGAACTCTAACGAACCGCCTTGAACCGCCACGTGCGCTGTCCAGCGCGGCAGCGACACGACTGCGCGCAACGCCCTTCTCAGCCTCCGGGACGCCGTCCTCCAGATCGAATATCAACACATCCGCCGGCAGGCCCAGGGCCTTGTCAATCATACGCTGCCGGTGCCCCGGCACAAAAAGCCAGGACCGCATCGACTTCATCCGCCTTTCTCCTCGTGAATTTCGGGAAAGGCATCCCCCGACGGCGCGTGCGCCCGCTTATAGACCATCACGCTGCGAGTCAGATCTACGACGACGCGGCCATCCTGATTCACGCCCCGCGTGCGCACCTTCACGATACCCGCTTCCGGGTAAGACTTCGACTCCCGCCTGGCGAGCACCTCCGTCTCGCAATAGAGCGTATCTCCCACGAATACCGGGTTCGGAAGCCGGATCTCGCTCCAGCCCAGATTCGCCATCGCCTGTTCGCTCACGTCCGGGACACTCATTCCCACGACCAGCGCGAGCGTAAACGTGCTATTCACCAGGATCTTTCCCCACCGCGTCCGACGGGCGTACTCCTCGTCAAAGTGAAGCGGATTGGTATTCAGGGTCAGGTGCGTGAACAACTGATTGTCAGCCGTCGTCACCGTCCGCCCGAACCGGCTTCGATAGATTTCGCCCACCTCGAAATCCTCATAGCATCTCCCGGTCCAGCCCGGTATCACTTTTTTCTCTATTTTTTCCATACCAGACCCCTTTGCGCCAATATAATTCTCTGCAATCCGGTGTCCAGCGCTTTATCGCCCTCTCTACTCATCACTCGTTCGTCCCCCGCCGCATCTCAAAGATACGCACGACAATGTACATACCGAGTGACACGATAAAAAAGACGAGCAACATCCACGCGATAGATTGCAGGGACTCGATAATCGTGCGATAAATCTCGAGCACCCAGCGTTCGGTAGTCAACTCAAAGGGCGGCATATCGCGGGATTTACCCGCGGAATCGAAATGCTCCTGCGGCAAAATATAACGCTCCAGCGAACGAACACGCACACCGCCAGAAATACCCACCACAAAAATCGCAAACTTCATATAGCGCACCCACGCGCTTGCTATCGCATCATCAATAAGCCGGTGAAGAATACTGGTAATCGCGCTGCTAAACGCACGCACGGCGATAAAAGACACGAGAGCGGCGACTACCAGCGTGATGAGGAGAAGTGTGAAGAACATAGGAAGACCTCCGTAGTAGTGATCAGTTTCAATATTATACGTATCAGAAAGACGCGAGTTCCTCTGGATTACTGGCATTGTGCTGCGACTTAAATCCTGTTACACACCTATTCATGCCTCAGTACTTCCACGGGATTAGCATGCGCAACCCTGAACGCCTGCGTACCAACTGTCAAAAGCGCAATCAGGAGCGCGAGCAAACCCGAAAAAACAAAAGGCCACAAACTGAGGGACGCGCGATACGCAAAATTTTGCAAATAGGTATTTGTCAAATAATAGGCAACGGGCCAGGCAATGAGATTGGCGACAAGTACCAGCTTCAAAAACGCTTTGGACAACAACAAAACAACACTTGAAACAGACGCACCGAGCACCTTGCGAATACCGATCTCGCGCCTGCGGCGTTCAGCCGTAAAAGCCGCCAAACCGAACAACCCCAAACACGCCAGCAAAATAGCTAGCCCGGCAAAAGCGGTAACAGCCTGTCCCAAATCTCTTTCCGCCCGATAAATCGCATCGAGTTCCTCGTCCAAAAATGTAAACTCAAAAGGCTTATCGGCTGGCATAAATGTATCCCAGGTCTCCTTGAGAAAAGGTCGAACCCCTGAAAAATCGCGTACCCTCAGCGCCAGATAATCGTAAAACCACTGCCGATAAGCAAAAACCGCTGGCCCAATCGGTTGTCGAAGAGAAGCGTAGTGAAAATCTGAAACCACGCCAATCACAGTACCTTTGGCATCATCTTCTGAACGCGCCCGCCCAAAACGCCGCCCCACGGCATCCTCTACCGTCCAGCCAAGCGCGCGCACAGCAGACTCATTGAGAATATACGCATGCGTGCGATCGCGCTCAACCCCGGGTGAAAACGTGCGACCAGCCAGAATGGGCACATCCAGTGTAGAAAAAAAATCTTCATCAGCCTCCTGCACGGGCATCCGCCACTCGGTATGATCCTGACCTTCAGGCTTGACAATCCGCACAAAACCACCGCCATCACGCCCGGGCAAAAAGCGAAACGCAGACACCGAAACAACATTGGGATGTACCAAAAACGCCTGCTTTACAGCATTGTACTGTGCCACGAGCCAGGGATCATCATTGGTCTTAAGCCGGCGGTCCAGCTTAAAAATAGGCAACAAAACGAGATGCTCTTTATCAAAACCCAGATCCTTGTGCTGAATATAGTCCAATTGCCTATAAATAACATCCGTAACAATCATAAGCAAAATGGCAATAGCAAATTGCGCCACGACCAGAACCTGCCGAAGCCGCGCACCCTGCAAATGCGCCGCACCCTTGAGCACATCAGCCGGACGAAACCCCGAAAAATAAAACGCGGGATACATCCCCGCCATCAAACCCACGAACACGGCAAGCGCAAAAAGACCCGGCAAAATTCCGAATAGCATTGGCGCGTCAAGCGCGTAATGCGCGTCCGTCCGCGCGCTGATTTCCAACAGCGCGATACGCGCAATGGGCACGGCTATAACCACAGCCAGCAACGCCAGCAAAACCGTCTCGCACAAAAACTGCTGAACCAACTGACCGCGACGCGCCCCAACCACCTTTCGCATCCCCACCTCGCGCGCGCGATACATCGAACGCGCCGTAGCGAGATTGACAAAATTGATCGCCGCAATCGCCAGCACCAGCACAGCAATCGCTGCAAAAAGATAGAGCACCTGGACATTGCCACCCGAAGACAAATTGTAATCCTGCATCCCATATAAATGCACCCGCGCAAGAGGCTGCAAGCGAAACGAAAGAATGCGGCGCACATCCGCGCCCATGTGCCGTTCAATAACACCCGACATTTTAGCTTCAAATTCACCCGCATCTACCCCATCGCGCAAACGCACAAAGGTCTCAATACCCGCCTGTTGCACCAGCCCCCGCCACTGCGTCCAATCAAAAATAGCCTCCACTGTCCGCCCATCGGTAAAATGCAACAAATCAAACTGAATGGACGAAAACCTCGGAGGCGTTTGCAAAACAGCGGCAACCGTATAATCGCCACCGTAATACCGCTCGCGAATAGTAATAACTTTGCCTATAGGATCAACCTTGCCAAACAACTTCTCTGCTGCTGATTGCGTAATCGCAACCCGATACGGCTGTGACAGCGCACTTGCATCGCCAATAGCAAAAGGAAAGTGAAACAACTCAAAAAACCGGTCGTCAACCTGTCCCTGCGCCAGCGTAAATTCTCGATCCTCAAAGCGCACCACAACCGGATAAATGCGATTTTTGGACGCCAATTCAACTTCGGGCATCTCCGCTTCAATCGCGCGGGCGAGCGCCCCCGAAGTCAGCCACCGCACCTGCGTCTGCTCATTGCTCACCCGCTCCCGCAAAACCCGATAAATGCGATGCACATCCGGATGAAACCGGTCATAGCTCATCTCGGAATAAATAATCACAATCGCCATCACACAACACGACAGCCCCACAATAAGACTGAGCAAATTGATCAGCGTATCGCGCTTGTGCGACCACAGATTGCGGCATGCGATAGTGAAATAGTTTGAGAACATGAGAAATTAAACAAACACATAATCCTCGGGATCGGGTGCCCGCGTTTGTTTCCAGAACTCGTGCATTGAAAACGGCCAATTTTGTGTCACCCGCCCGGCCTCATTCTTATACCAACTCCGAACATTTGGCGCGCCCCAGGCCATCTCCAGATTACCCGCATCAATGCGCTCATTATACCGATCATGCACATCCCGTTTGCAATCCATCGCAGCGCACCCCGTCTCAATCAGAAGTTTGATACACCCCAGGATATACCTCATCTCGCACTCAGAAAAAAAGATAATACTCCCATTCACAACAATATTCGTATTGGGACCATACATACAAAAAAAATTGGGAAATCCCGGAATAGAAACGCCTTTATACGCGCGCGGATCGCCATCCCAATGCGTCTGTAAATCCCTGCGCCCAACCCCCTCAAACGTCATCGGCCACAACATCCGACTCGGCTGAAACCCCGTACCGTAAATCAGCACATCAAAATCATAGTCCTCACCTGACCGCGTCGTCAAACCGGACTCCGTAATACGCGCAATCGGATCCGTAATCAGATGCACATTCTCCCGCTTCAAAGTACGCAACCACAGACCATTATCCCACAACATGCGCTTGCCAGCCGGTGGAAAATCCGGAATACACTTCTGCATCAACTCGGGATCATCGCCCAACACGGACTCGATATATTCTATAATCCGCTGGCGCACCTTGTCATTCGCCTTACTCACCGCGCGTTCCTGATGCGGCCATGCCGGATCCTTTTTCGCCGCACCGAGCATCCCCTCTGCCGAACGCCAGAACATAAACAGCCGAAACCACTTGGCGTAAAACGGCACATGATTCAAAAGATAGTGCTGCCCCTCTGGCACATTCGCGTGATAATGCGGATTGGGCTGAATCCAGGGCGGCGTGCGCTGAAACACAAAAACCTCGCGCGCCTGTTTTGCAATCTCTGGCACAAACTGAAAGGCACTCGCGCCCGTACCAATCACCCCAACGCGCTTATCCATCAAATCGCATTCCCGCGGCCATCGCGCAGAATGAAATGCAACCCCCCCATAGCACTCGCGCCCCGCAATATCCGGCAACTTTGGGCGATTGAGCTGCCCCACAGCACTGATAATAGCATTCGCCTCAATCGTCTGCCGCACCCCCTCTTTATCCCGCACCTCAACCTTCCAGACCTTTCGCTCTTCATCAAAACGACCACACACAACCTCTGTCTGAAACCGAATATGCTCGCGCAGGCGAAAATCCGCTGCAAACTGTCTGAAATAATCGAGAAGCACCTGCTGCGTAGAAAAATACTGCGGCCAATTTTTAGGCACAAAAGAATAGGAATACGAGTGATTCGGACTGTCAACGCGGCATCCGGGATACGTATTCTCCAGCCATGTCCCCCCCACATCGGCATTCTTCTCCACCACCGTAAACGAAATCCCCGCCTCTTGAAGCCGATGCGCCGCCAGCAACCCGGACATCCCCGCCCCAATAATCAAAACGCGAAAATCCCGCCGCTTATCCCCGGGCAAATCATCCATCCCCGGAGGCACAAACGGATCCTCGCCATTCAAAGACAACTCCCCCTCCAAAAACGCCCCGTAATCTTCGGGAATCTCCTCTCCAATCATAAAATTCATCATCTCCCAAACCCGCGCCCGGTCCGGTGCAGGAGGCAAAGTACAACCGCGATCCCGATAGGCCTTCAACACCTCAAAAGCAATCTCCCGAACAACCGCCTGCTGATCCTCTTTCACACCTGCCTGCGGATCCGCCAGATTCCGCGCCCGTGGGCGAATCTCCCCCCGAACAATGTCCATATCCCCGGTCAAATGCACCAGAGAAACCATCAACGCGGGAATATTCGCATCCTCCAACGCCGCCCGGATCGCCTCGTCATCTTCAACCATCGGTTCCCATATATCAAACGCATTATCTGACATCGGATGTCTCCGCTTACGACACAGGTTGTGCAGCCACGCCACCGGACATCTCCTTCCGCTCCCGCTCAAGCTGCCCCTCGGGATCGACCCATTGACTCACAATCAGCGAAATCAGCGCCAGAACAGCACCGCTAAAGAAAATCACCTGATAGCCAAAATAGTGCCATGCGAAACCGCCCAAAAGCGGTGCTGCGACCGAAGCCACATGATTCATCGTCACACCCATCGCAAGCGACGGCTTGAGATCCGACTCGGGCGCGATCTTGTGCAAATACGTCGTCAGTGCAATCCCACCAAAAAAGATAATATTATCGACACAATACAAAACGTACAGCGTGGGCCGATGCGTCACCACCGCATATCCAAGAAACACAAACGTCAACCCAATATAACTGAGCGACAGCATCTTCCGCTCGCCGTACTGATCCACCAACTTACCCATCGTCGGCGCAGTCAGCGTAATCAACGTCTGATTCATCAGCACCAGAATCATCGTCGTATGCACGGGCATCCCGTGGATCTTCACCAGAGCAAAAATCGCAAACGTAATAAACATCTGCTTCCGCATACCCTGCAAAAAATTCAGCGCATAATACAGACCATACCGCCGCTTAAACACAAAACTCCGCTCGTGAGCTGGCCGCTTGCGAGACGCAAACAAAATGGCAAAACCACCGCCCACAGTAGCAGCACCCGCCATAACAAACAAACCATTGTACCCGACAAAATCATAAGCCAATTTACAAATCAAAATAGACAACAACCACGCCACACTATTCACACTGCGCAACTGCCCCAACCACTTTCCCTTCTTACCCTCTGGCGAAAAAAGCAGCGCCATCGACTGCTCCATCGGGATCCAGCAGTGAAAACCCACACCCCACACAAACGAATACACCGCCAGCAAAAAAACCGAATCAACCTGGGCATAAGCCATAATGCCCGCACCCATAACCATCAGCGAAATCGCAGCCACAACAGGAGGCGCGAACCGCACCATCAGCGCGACAAAAAACGCATTCATAAAACCCGACACCTCGCGCAGGGCTTCCACATATCCCAACTCGTGCGCGTCGATATTCAGGCGATCAACAACAAAATTGTTGTAAAGCGTCAACTGCACGCCAAAAAAAATCCCCTGCGAAGCAACCGCAAGCGCCAGCAAACGAAAGTCCCGATTCCATTCAGAAATTGGATTATTCAAAAAACCTCCTTTAATTCCCCAACGGCTCCCACACATCGCCAAAAATAGACCGCAACCGCGCCATATCTTCATCTGGCAAAGGCGGGCCGAGAATCGCCTTCACATTCTCCTCCAAATGATCGATATTAGCGGTCCCCGACAGCACCACACCCATCGCGGGATGTGCATTCACATACTTGTAACCCGCCGCGGGCAACGACGTAACATCGCCCTTAACCAGCCATCCCAACGGATCCTCATCCTCCAGCGCGTCTCGCGCAATCAACCCCTTATCCTTTGCATACGCAATGCGCTCCTTGAGCACATCGGGCCGAGCCAGTGCCCGCCGAACCGCAACCATGCAAATCACGCCCACATCCCGCTCCTGACACATAGGCAAAACCTCGTGCTCGGGCGTTGGACTCAACAAATTATAACCCACCATAGCCGTATCGAACAAATCATCCGATAAAGCCATAGAAAACATCTCGTGCTTATGATCTTCGGCATACGTCTCACTCACCCCCATAAACCCGAACTTCCCCTGATCTTTCAACCTCTCCACCGTGGGCCACAACTGCTCAATAGCCTCAGAATAATGG
>JAPPIE010000413.1 GCA_028874765.1 Gemmatimonadota bacterium | reverse complement strand
CGCCTGGTCTATCCCCTCGCCGAAGTCTCCCTGGAACTCACCGAAGGATTTGATCAAAAACCGGGCTGGCCTGCCTTTATGCAAAGCAAGGCATTCTGGGCGGGATTTTTTATCGCAGCATTTCCCCTCCTCTGGAACATCGGAGAATACTTCATCCCCGATTTTCCCCGCATCTCAATTTTTGACCCCATGTTTGGACGCGGCGGACGGCGCGGCGTCCAGCTATCGCGATACCTCTCGCCCTTCGCCTTTTCCTACCGCATTTTGCCCACATTAATAGGCTTCACATTTTTATGCGACCTGAATATTCTATTCAGCATCTGGTCGATGTTTGTGCTGGGAATGGGCGCGCAGTACGGAATGAACCGCGTTGGATTTACAATCGGGTTAGAAGGCCAGACAGCGGATGGCAGTGCCATTCTCAGTTTGTTCTCAAACGGCGCAATGGCCGGTCTGGCAATTTGGGGCCTGTGGGTGGCGCGAGGACATTTGAGACAGGTCTGGCATCAGGTGCGAAAACCCGTTCAGAGAACGCCATCTGAGACGGTAATTTTATCGCCGCGAGGGACTGTATTGGCGCTGGGATGCGGATTATTGTACATGGCATTCTGGCTATATCAGTCGGGCAATGGTCCAGTGACACTGGTACTGTGGATGACCGCGTTCTGGATCGGCATTTTTGTATCTATGAAATTGCTGGCGGCTGTTGGCTTTGCGTATTTATTCCCCTTTTGGGCAGGAGGAACAACCATACTGGGCGATATGTTTGTAGGCACGCGCAATATGTCAACCGCTACGCTGGTAAGCACGCATATGGTGAACCACCGCTTGCTGGCGGGCTGGCGCGTACCAACGGCATTGCCCAATATCGATCGGGTAATGGCGAGATCGACAAAAACCAATCGCTTGATCTGGGCGGGTGTACTCCTCGGGGTGATCATCGGCGCTTCTTATACGGTCTGGCTGTGTTATACCTGGGGCGGTGCCAGCTTTCATTCCTGGGCTCTGGAGGGTTCGGCACGCGAACGCTACAATATTATCGCCGGAGAGGTTGCCAATACGGATCGGACTGTTCCAGACACTGAAAAAATCGGCACATACTTATTGGGCACCGCAGGTGCGCTACTATTTGCCGCACTTCAATCGCGCATTCCCTGGTGGCCCGTACATCCCATGGGATTGATGGTGATGTATAGCTGGCAGATGCGCATTTATATCTTTAATATCTTCCTCGTCTGGTTAGCCAAATTACTGGTCTTGAAATTCGGAGGGATTTTGCTCTACCGGCGGGTACGCCCGTGTTGTTATGGGCTAATCGTGGGATTTGTATTTGCAATCGGAATCGCATTCCTCGTAGATGTAATCTGGTTTCCAGATCAAGGGCATGGGATTCACGGGTGGTAATTGGGCTAAGGGGACCGGTCGTCCGATCCCCTTTTTTTTACGGCTTCAATGCAAGTGACGGAATCGAAGGTCTCGAAAAGCTGTTTTACATTCCCACACATTCAGCGCAATCGGTCCCGATTGATAGCTAAAATCGGTCACTTGATTGACCAACTTTCCATCGATGTATGAAGTAAGAGACGCGCCCCGTGCGGCGATTTGCACATCGTATTCATGTCCGTGCTCAATGGGATAATTGACCACACTGAGCTTTGTTAGCCCTTCGGGACTAACCTTGCTAATGGCGACAGCCTGCCAGCCCAATAAAAAATCCAGCAAATACCAGCACCGTTCGTCTTCGGACATTCGAAAAAAAACCTGAGCATTGCCGCCTGAAATGGGCGTAATGAGAAGCGACAGTTCATAACTTCCCCAGGAAGAATCACCTATAATAAGCGGAGAATCATTATCACTTGAGGGTCCTGCTTCACCCACGATACCATCGTCCGTACGCGTCCATACGCGATTCAAAGACGCTTCGGTATGTCCCTTTGCGGGTCGCCAATCTGCCAATCCATCGCCCTGGATCAATTTTTGCCAGTGGATAACCCCTCTCATCCCGCTAATGACCCTGCGCCCGTAATCTTCCTGATTTTCCTGATCTACAAGTGTTCCATTTCCCATGACTAAAAGCCTCCTTTTGAGTTGTTTCCGCGATCTGTGTAACCTACTCTTGACAGTACCCACCGGAATACCGAGGATACTGGCAATCTGATTCTGATGTAACCCGACGAGATAAAACAGCGTAGTGACTGTACGATCCGCTGGGGAAAGCAATTTGAAAGCCCGTTTCAGATCACATGCGTACTGTGACTCCACCGTTTTCTCAGGATGCAAAAACTCAAGCTGTTGATATTCCTGCACCCTTGATAATCCCCGTGCCTCAAGGGTTCGCTTTCTCGCCCATTTGAGAGCCACATTGCGCGCAATTGTATAAAGCCAGGATGAGAACTTGCCAACATCATCGAGCTGGTTGAGATTCCGATAGGCGAGAATAAATGTCTCTTGCGTAGCATCTTCGGTATCATCAGCATCTCGCAGCACAGCCCATATAACCCCAAACACCAGAGATCGGTGCTGGTTAATCAAATCGGCAAATGCTCTCTCATCGCCACCACAGGCTTTATCAACCAGGGTCTTGTCGCCCGGTAATGAATCATTCATCAGAGTACTCCGATTCGCGCGTTCATACAATAGATTCGGTTTTTGGCATAAGGTTCACGAATTTTTCACAATTAACATTTCTCTTCGATCAAGTGTTCATTTTCGGACACCACTGTATCAAAATCGGACACTTTATAAGACGCCAAATTCAGGTGATTTTCGTAACTTGTTGTAATTCCAACATTTGACTTTTTCGGCACAGTTTTTGCTTCATAATCGTATAACCCGTTGTACTTTTACCCTGCAATAGAGAGGGAGGCCCGATATGATATGGAATTACCTCACCGTTGGATTCAGAAATCTGCGCCGACACGCCTTCTATTCCCTGCTGAATATCCTGGGATTGGCTGTGGGTATTGCGTGTATGTTGCTGGCGGTATTGTATGTGGGTTATCAGTTTCGTTTTGACCAGCACCACGAAAAGAGCGACCGCATTTACCGGGTCATCCGAAAAATTAAGGATGTCAGTGGCGAGCGCTACGACCTGGGGACAAAGCCCGTCGCCCCGCATCTGCGCGACAAATTCCCCGAAGTTGAGGCAGTGAGCCGGATGCTCGTCAGAGGCATGTGGGCATCTAACGAAGATCGCGGCGTCAATACGCGCGTGTGCATAACCGATGCAGAGATGTTCGATGTCTTTACGCTACCAATGGTGGTCGGCGATCCCAAAACCGGACTAAACGATCCCCATACTGCGTTTCTCTCTCAGACACTGGCTCACAAGCTATTCGGCAATGAAGACCCCATAGGCAAAACCGTCAATATTCACTACAAATGGTTTAAGGGCGATTTCACAGTCACCGGTATTCTGAAGAACCAACCAAAGACATCAAATGACAAGCTACAGTTCGACTTTCTCACCACCACATATCCACAACCATCGGAGAAATATCCTGAAAACGGATGGCGACGACTGGTGTGGGACGAGTGGCCTTCAAATTGGTTTATCGGACCATTGCGGACTTATGTATTGTTACGCCAGGGAGCCGATGTTGCTGAACTGGAGAAAAAACTACACGCATTTGCAGCCGACCATCAGCTTGACGGTCCCGAACGCTATGATTTCTACTTACAGTCGCTCGACCGCATCCACCTGTACTCGATGCAGGATTACGGCACAGCGGAGCTCAATGCCGGGGATATCACGCGCTGTTATACGCTGCTATTCATTGGACTACTCGTGCTATTGATCGCCTGCATCAATTACATCAACCTGATAACGGCGCGGTCAGCCAGTCGGCTACGCGAAGTTGGCATGCGCAAGGTCGTAGGCGCGACACGGCTACAATTGATGGGTCAATTCTTGGGCGAGTCCATGCTCATCGTCTTACTGGCAGGTGTGCTGGCAGTATTATTTGCCTCCAACACACTGCCCTTTTTTAATGAATTCATGGACGTCAATCTGCATTTGACCGACGCAAGTTCAGTCTTCGTCTTGGCATTTTCATTATGCGTATTATTGGGTACGGGCCTGCTCGCCGGGAGCTATCCATCATTTGTCTTATCGGCATTCGAGCCGGTTCGCGCGTTAAAAGGCACACTACAATCTCGGCGCATGGGATTGAATCAACTGATGGTTGTGCTGCAGTTCGGCATATCTGTGGTCTTGATCATCACGACGCTGGTGGTGTATAGTCAGCTCTCATTCGTGCGTACCAAAGAACTGGGATTTGAAAAGGAACACATTGTCATGATGCCGTTCTTTTTGAAAGACCGGGGACTGCGGCCAAAGGCGGGAGCCATCGTCAATGAATTTCGCGCACAACCGGGTGTGTTGAAAGCATCGGCATTTCACACACCGCCTGGGCGGATCGCTGTAGATAGACGCATTCTGCGCGCCGAAGGGCATGGCGATGCGACATTCAAGCTATACTGGAACGGCATTGACGACAGTTATCTCGATCTGTTCGGATTGTCCATTGTATCGGGCAGGAGTCTGATTGGTATGCCTAACTTTCGCAGAATCGACGAAAACAAATGGGAAGGTTCCGCATTGATCAATGAGACAGCCGCACGGGAACTCGGATGGGACGATCCCGTGGGCAAGTCTTTTTTTTCTTCTAGTGGTCGGATTCAGACCCGGGTAATCGGCTTAGTCAAGGATTACCACAACCAGTCACTGCACCACGGCATTGCACCCATGATATTGGAAAACTCCCCCAGTTTGCATTGGGTCGCCGTACGCCTGGCACCTGGGGACCTGAGGACACAACTCGCCACGCTGGAAAGCGTGTGGAAGCAGTTTTTGCCGGGCCGACCTTTTGAGTATCAATTCTTCGACGAAGTGCTCGATACGTATTACCAGTCGGAGATAACCCTGCAAAAGGTGTGCGGGATTTTTGCCGCGCTGTCCATCTTTATCAGTTGTTTGGGAATGCTCGGATTGATCGCGTTTGCCACACAACAGCGCACCAAAGAGATCGGCATACGCAAAGTACTCGGTGCTTCAGAGGGCAAAATCATTCTGTTGCTGACCCGCAATTTTCTGTGGCTAACTATCATAGCCAACGTAATCGGATGGCCAGTGGCGTACTATCTCATGTCCTCCTGGCTCAATGATTTCGCCTATCGCATCGAACTGGGGCCACTCATGTTCATTGCCACAGGGCTATTGACACTGGGAATTGTGCTCATCACCGTAGGCGGACAAGCCTGGCGGGCAGCCAACGCCAATCCAGTTGATGCGTTGCGGGATGAGTAAGGAGATATAATGAAACACACATCACGCCAGACTACTCTAAAAAATGATGCGACGTATGGACTTGGCGAAATCACCCTTCAGCATCCACCTGAAACGACTCCTATTACCCCAGCCACTCGTATCTCAATCGAGGCAATCGGTGTACACAAACACCTGCTTCACGGTATTGGAATCGATTGGGGATGCGGCGGCGGATGTCTCTCCATCGCTGCCAGTCGAATTCCCGAAGTGAACCGCGTAGTTGGATTCGACATCACTGAAGACAATGTGGCGACAGCCAGCGAGAACGCGCGGTTGAACAGGGTCGAAGCCAAAACCAAATTCATGCGCTCCAACTCCTTCGAGCCGTTTTCCGACACGGACCGACGTGAACTGGAAAGCCTGAAAGGAAAAGTGAATTTCATCCTGGCCAACCCACCGTCCAGCGAGAACGATGACGGATTCGGGTACAGGAGAATCGTCCTGCGTGGCGCCAGAGAGTTCCTCGTCAGCGGGGGTTATGTATTCCTCAGCATCTCCTATCAGTACGGTCTGCCGCGGATCACCAATTTGGAGAAAGACGTCCCGGGATTCCATCACGAAGGCGTCCTGGCGACCACGGATAGTGTTCCATTTGATCTTGAACGACCAGACCTGATGCACTGTTTGGAATCATACGCGCTTGAAGAAGACAGGGGCGGACTCGAATACACCTTCTGCAACCCATTGCAACCATCTGAAAGCCTGGATGCTCGGGCCTCTTTGAAGCTATTCAATCAAACGCAATACAGCCCCTTGTCGAGATGGCAAACACACCTCTTCAGGTATTCCTGATCAATCTTTTGTAGGAAGGTATGAAATGAGCAGTAAAAACTACTTTGATCGCGTTGCCCAGGACTGGGATGAAATGCGCGAAAATTTCTTCCCAGATGAAGTCAGGACAAAAGCTCTTTCTACCGCTGCTGTTCAAAAAGGTAAAGTCGCCGCTGATATCGGCGCAGGTACAGGCTTTATCTCCGAAGGTCTGATACAGAAGGGACTTCAGGTCATTGCAGTTGACCAGTCTGAAGCAATCCTGAAAGAAATGAAGAGAAAATTTGCGGGCATTGAGACGATTGACTATCGCGTTGGACAAGCCCAAAACTTGCCCATTCCCGACGCAACAGTTGATTATGCTTTTGCCAACATGTATCTCCACCACGTTGAATCCCCGTCAGAAGCAATCGCAGAAATGGTCCGAATCCTGAAGCCCGGCGGTAAACTGGTGATCACGGATCTGGACGAACACGAATTCGACTTCTTGCGGGAAGAACACCACGACCGCTGGATGGGTTTCAAAAGATCAGATATCGTAGAATGGTTTCAGAGCGCAGGACTGAGAGACATATATATTGACAGCATCGGCACATGTTGCGAAACACAGTCGAGTTGTGGCGGCGAATTCGCCAGCATCGGTATATTCATAGCTTCGGGTGGGAAATAATCATTGACTATATAGCACGAAAAAAAAGCAATGTTCCCACACTTCAAGATGGGAGGCAAAATGATCTTGAGTTATCTCCGCACATCTTTCCGCAATCTTTTTCGGCATCGCCTTTACACGCTCGTCAACATCCTTGGCCTTGCCGTGGGAATGGCAGCTTGTATCCTCGTCAGTCTGTTCTTGCAGCACGAATTCAGCTACGATGCCTATCATCGGGACATAGACCGCATTCATCGCGTAATGCGACTTGTACACCCATCAGGTGGTGGCCTTCCATACTATCCATTCGGCACCCAATATCGGGCTGGCTCCACACTTGTCGATGAATTGCCCGAAATTGAGGATATGACCCACTTCATCACACGGCCCATGTGGGCTGGTCTTGAAGATCGCGGATTCGATGTGCGCGGTACCGTAGCCGATCCCAATTTCCTGCGCTTTTTCACCTTTCCATTAATTGACGGCAGCCAACCGCCCGAATTAACACCTGGATCCGTCTATATCACAGAAAGTTTTGCACAAAAGCTCTTTGGCACCACTGAAGTTATCGGGCGAACGCTCAAGATTTACTACAAATGGGTGGAAGGCGACTTCTACATCGGCGGTATTCTCCGCGACCAGCTGGCTGCCACATCGGGTGAGTTTGTGTTTGACCTGTTAATCACTTATGAAGGAACCTCAGGACCCGGAAGTCCACCATGGAGAAGGCAGTGGTATCCCGCAACAAAATTCCTCGTCCTGAAAACCTTTGTCCGGCTCGCGCCTGATGCTTCCCCGTCATCTCTTCGTCCCAAGCTGGATGATTTTGCACGCCGTCATCTGGGCAATGGTGCTGATCCGCGTGACACCTACGACCTTATGCCCTTGCGTCGTCAGCATTTATATGCCCGACGCGATTTCCAATTGCAGATGGATGTGTTGGACCAGCAGGACGGTCTTGTGCAGGGAGACATCAACCGCTGCTATACTTTTGGCCTTGTAGGAACAATCATTTTGGCACTGGCATGTGTCAACTTCATAAACCTATCCACAGCGCGGGGAGCGAATCGCGCCCTGGAAGTTGGTGTGCGCAAGGCCGTGGGATCCACACGCGCCCAGCTTGTCACCCAGTTTCTCGGAGAGACTGTTCTCCTCGCCGGGATATCGGCTATTTTAGCACTTGCCATTGTCGAACTTACACTTCCCATAGTGAATAGCATACTAATTTCTTCTTTACAGCTAAGTGTCTGGTCCATCGTCGGTACTGCATTGCTCGCGCTCTTTGTCGGTCTAACTGCCGGTATCTATCCAGCGGTATTCTTATCATCTTTTGCCGCTGTGCAAGTTCTAAAAGGATCAGGACAGAAGATTGGCGGACGATCCCAACTTCGGCGAAGTCTGGTAACTTTTCAGTTTGCCATTTCGGTGGTCCTCGTCATTGGTACCCTCATTGCCTGGCAGCAAACAAACTATATTCGCACACGCGACCTCGGGTTTATGAAAGAAGGCTTAATTACCATGCCCCTGATTAAAGAAGATCGACGCTTGCGCGAGCACTTTGAAAGCATTCGAGACCGTGTTGAAACAAGTGCTGACGTTTTGGGCGCGACTGTTTCTCTGGCTCCGCCCGGTTATGAAAATAATACTGACCGTTCGTTGGTCAGACGGCTGGACCATGCAGATTCCATGAATGTCCACTACCTGCCGGTGGATCACAAATTTACCGAGGTCTATGACATCCCCATCCTCGAAGGCAGGCCCTTGGCCCTGACTGATAAGGACCAATTAAACTTACTCCTGAACGAAACAGCCGCTCAGGCACTGGATGACGCAACACCTGGTACCGTCCTGCGCGTTTGGGGTAGAGATTTTACTGTCGTCGGTATTTTCAAAGACTTTCACAACAGCAGCCTGCACAATCCCGTGCGGCCCCTGATGCTTGTATATCGACCCGAGTACGATTATGTCACCGTCAAAGTGCGTATGGACAACCTGCCCAAAACACTGGACTTTCTCGCATCAGTCTGGAAGGATTTTGTACCGGCTCACGCCTTCAAATTCCTCTTTGTCGATGATTTCTTAAACAACTTCTACCGAGGCGAGATGCGTACCCAGAAAGCATTCACCTATCTTTCGGTCCTGGCCATTTTTGTCGCCTGTCTCGGTCTTTTGGGCCTGATTGCCTATACCACAGAAGTCCGCACCAAAGAAATCGGCGTTCGCAAAGTCCTTGGGGCATCATCTGGCGATATTCTAATTCTCCTACTGAAGGAATTTGCAGTACTCATCACCATCGCAAGTTTGCTGGCATGGCCTGCCGCATATCTCTTCACCCGATCATGGCTGGATCGTTTTGCCTACCGAATTGATCTGGATCCAGGCGTATTTCTCGCCGGCAGCCTGCTGGTGCTTTTAATCGCGTTCTGCACCATCAGCTTTCAAGCCATCCGCGCTGCACGCGCCAATCCAGTTGACGCGCTGCGTTATGAGTGATCGG
>JAPPIE010000409.1:2539-9350 GCA_028874765.1 Gemmatimonadota bacterium | reverse complement strand
GGCCCATTGTCCTGCACGCGGATGACAACCCGGCCTCGTCCATCGAGTTGTGCCGAGAGATCCATGCGGGCATTGGAACGACCTGCAAGAGCTTGCACGGCGTTCCGCATCAAATTGATCAACACCTGTTCGATGAGATCGGGATCGGCGGTAAGCTCCAGCGTCTTGGGATCAATTGCCGTATGAAGAGCAATATTATTCTTATCGCATTCCCCCTGCATCAGAAACACAACGCGGGCAAAAAGCTCAGAAACCTGAAAAATTTGAAAATCGGGACGCGATATATTCGTAAGCTGGCGATACGCCTCGACAAAATGGAGAAGCCCTTCGCTGCGCGACTGAATCGTTTCCAGAGCCGTGTGAACATCGGGCAGCGTATCGGGATCAAGCGAGGAAGCCCGCTCAGAATCTGGCAAAAGATCGCGCACTGTGGAAGCCAGAGAAGAAATGGGCGTGATAGAATTCATGATCTCGTGGGTCAACACCCGAATCAGCTTTTGCCATGCCTCCATCTCCTGCTCTTCAAGTTCGCTCTGGATATTCTGAATAGACGCCAGAATAAAAGACTCGCCCCGCATCCGCAGTTCGGTCGCATAGACGATAATCTGGAGCAATTCGTCCTCGTCCTGAATTTTGACCAGCGTCTTATCGCCCGAGCGGAGTTTGAGCAGCGCCTCTGAAAACGCCTTGCTAACCGTCTCTAATTCGCGCACATCGCGCATATGGGGCTTGCGAAGCAAACGCTGCGCCGCCGTATTCATCAATTCAATACGACCATCGGGCGTATAGCAAATCAGACCAATGCCCACATGCTGGACAACGGTCTGGAGATACTGAAAATTTTCTTCTCTCTCTGCGCGCGTCTTGCGAAAAGCCTCGAGCACCTCGTTAAACGCATCCTTGAGATTGTTATACGCCGACCCCAACCCGGCACCCGTAAAAGATTGGGTAAAATCCTCATAGCGAATCGCCTGCAAAAATCGCGTGAGATCGCGCTGCGTGCGCTCCACATATTGTATAAGTGCCCAGGTCTGATAGAGCACACACGCACCAATAATAGCAAGCGTGGCGTAGTATGTACTAAAAAAAAGACAATAAAAGAAAAGACAGGTGGTAACGCACAGAAGGGCCACGCGCAAAATACATATCAGGCGAAAGTGTTTATAAGCCATGCTTTTCGAGCCTGCGATAAAGCGCGCTACGCGTAAGACCGAGTTCACGCGCTGCGTGACTGATATTGCCGCGGTGCTTCTCAATCGCTTTGCGAATAACGGTTTTCTCCACGTATTCGAGATTGAAGTCGTCAAAATGAATATCGTCACCTGCGGCGGGTTCGGAAACGCTGAGCGGAAAGTCCAGCGGTTTAAGAATACCATTTTCATTCATAATCACAGCCCGCTCAATCGCGTGCTGCAACTCGCGGATATTACCCGGCCATGTGTAATTTTTCAGATGCTCAAGTGCTGCTGACTGAATGGCAATACCCGGTTTATTGTACTTCTGACCGTACGTCTCGAGAAACACCTCAACCAGCAGGGGAATATCGTCAAGGCGATCGCGCAGAGGTGGCAGATGAAGTTCGACAGTATTGATGCGATACAGAAGATCCTGCCGAAAATCATTGCGGGACACCATATCGTGAATAGGCATGTTAGTCGCGCAGATCAAACGCACATCAATATCGATCAGTCGGTTAGTCCCTAGACGAATCACCGTGCGGTTTTCAAGTGCCGTGAGCAGCTTTGCCTGGAGCGGCAGCGAAAGATTGCCAATCTCATCCAAAAAAAGCGTGCCGCCCGACGCGATTTCAAAACGCCCGGCGCGGTCTTCTCTCGCATCTGTAAAAGCCCCTTTTTTGTGCCCAAAGAGTTCGCTCTCAAAAAGGCTTTCTGAAACAGCACCGAGATCAACGCGGATAAACGCCTCTGCAGCACGCCGGGATCGACGGTGCAGGGCGCGGGCAACAGCATCTTTTCCAGTCCCATTCTCGCCGAGGATGAGCACATTGGCGTCCGTAGCACCCACTTTCTGAATCGTATCAAAGACCTCGCTCATGGCACGCGATGTACCCACCATATCGGGAAATTGACCGTCGAGATCGGCGCGAAGCTGTTCTTGTTCGGCGCGCAACTGATTGACCTCGAGCCGCGACCGTCGCAACCGCACAGCAGAAGAAAGGGTCGCGAGCAACTTTTCATTTTGCCACGGCTTGAGCACAAAATCCGTCGCACCCTCTTTGATAGCTTGCACAGCAGTCTCAACGCCACCATAAGCCGTAATGAGAATGACCACAGCCGAAGAATCGATCTCCAGAATGCGACTCAGCCAGTGAAACCCCTCTTTGCCCGACGTGGCGTCCTGTTCAAAATTCATATCGAGCAAAATCACATCATAAGTATCAGTTTGCAGCAGACCGGGAATGCGGTTGGGATCGGCCTCGGTATCAACGCGTTCGGCATACTGCTTAAGCAAGAGTTGCGCCGCCACCAGAACATCGCGGTCATCGTCAACAATGAGAATTTTGTCGAAGGATTTCGATTCCATAACAGCCTCAACCGGGCGACCACAGGGGGGCGCCCTAACACCACCACTGGACGGCCTCTGTGCTGTCCCGCTCGCTTCTCGCCCCTTTTATTTTCCCAATTTGAGAATCATAATCCACATCGGTTGTTCGCCCACATGATAAACCTTGAGCGGCGTGAGACCGCCCGTCTCTTTATCGATCCGATACCCGGCCATCTTGTCTGACTGTTGACCCGCTGCGAAGAGGAAATTGCCTTCGGGATCGAGATTGAAAGGACGGGGGATGGGTTCTGTAGGCGTTTGCCCCAGTGATTCGAGAGAACCGTCATCCTGCACAGCATAGCCCGCGATACTATTGTGCCCGCGATTGGAGATATACAGAAACTTGCCCGAAGGATGAATATGGATTTGGGCACAGGTATTGCGCTCTGTAAACCCCTCTGGCAGCGTTGAAAGAGTTTGGCGGGGTGCAAGCGTTCCGTTATCCGGGTTAAAATCATACACCGTAACACTGGACCCATTTTCATTCGCAACATAAACCACATCTAAAGCCGGGTGAAACTCGTAATGCCGCGGACCCTCGCCATAAACCGCATCGACTTTCACCACCTCATTAGGCGCCAACTCACCTGTGGTTTCATCAAAGGTAAATTGGTAAATAGCATTGACCGGCATCGTATGCGGCACAAACAAAAAACGATTGGAGGGATCGGGGAAAAAACAATGCGCGTGTTCATCCGTGGGAATCCACTGGCGATGCGGCGCAAGCACAGCCCCATCTTTGTCAATCGCATTGATAGCCACCGCGCCCTCGCCGTAATACGCAGAAAAAAGATACCGCCCGGTTTTATCCGTACTGATATAACAAGAGCCACCATCAAAAGGCGCAGTGGCAACATGCTCAAGCGCGCCCGTTTCGGAATCAATTTTGTAAGTAACGATCTCTTTGGACTGGCGCAAAGCCGCGTAGAGATATTTTTGTTGCGGATCGGTACAAAGCGGACCAATACCGCCTTTGGCGGGAAGTTCTTCAACAAGCGTGAGGTCGCCGGTATCGGGGTCCATATCATAGCGCAAGAGCTTCTTGTCTTTAGATACAGCGACGTACATGTGATACTTCATACTCGGTTCCTTTCTGTTGAATTGTTGGGCAAACAAACTGCCCGTTAATGTGATACACGAAATAATAAATGCACAAAAAACCGTTTTCATGGCCACACTCCTGAAAAGGGGTCGTTATTTGTCCCAATATAGCATTGGATGAAACGGATAGAAAGCAGAAAGGAACACCTGCTATAGAGTAGTTCTTTACGGGCTTGACTTTACGGCAAGAGCAAAGTTTATTGATCGTTTGGAACCCTCTCACCGCCTTTTAAGGAGAAAAATATGAGCAAAAAACCCAACATCCTCTTCTTTTTTACCGACGACCAGCGATTTGACACCATTCGCGCGCTGGGCAATACAGATGTGCAAACACCCGTACTGGATCGCCTCGTGGCAGAAGGCACGACATTTACACACGCGCACATACCCGGCGGAACATCGGGCGCAATATGCATGCCCAGTCGCGCCATGTTGCACACGGGACGCACACTCTTCCACCTCGACGGCGCGGGCCAGGGCATTCCCAACGACCACGTAATGCTGGGCGAACATCTGCAAGATAACGGCTATCGCACATGGGGTACGGGCAAATGGCACAATGGCCCCGCGTCTTTTGCACGCAGCTTTTCAGACGGCGCAGAGATCTTTTTCGGCGGCATGGACGACCACTGGAATGTGCCCGCATTTAATCATGACCCCACCGGCAAATACGACTCCGTACTCCTGCAGTGCCCGACCCCCAACCAATCAAACGCCTTAAAAATCCGAAAAGGCGACCACGTAACCGCGGGCAAACACTCCAGCGAATTATTTGCCGAAGGCGCAATTGACTGGCTGGAAAAATACGACTCCGACAACCCATTCTTTATGTACATCTCATTCATGGCGCCTCACGACCCGCGCACAATGCCGCAAAAATATCTCGATATGTACGACCCCGAAGACATCCCACTTCCCGAGAACTTTATGGGCGGACATCCATTTGACAATGGCGACCTGAAAGTCCGCGATGAAGTCCTCGAAGATTTTCCCCGCGACCCCTACAAAGTGCGGCAACACATCGCCGAATACTACGCCATGATCACCCATTTAGACGCGCAAATGGGGCGCGTACTCGACACAATAAGCGCGTGCGGAATGGCGGATAACACCATCGTCGTCTTTGCCGGGGACAATGGACTCGCAGTAGGACAACACGGACTTTTCGGCAAACAAAACATGTACGAACACAGCGTGCGCGTACCCCTAATATTTTCTGGGCCGGGCGTACCCGCGGGACAAAAACGATCCGCCTATGTGTATTTACATGATATATTCCCAACCCTGTGCGACTTAATCGGCACCAGTACACCGGACTCCGTGGAAGGCACCAGTCTAATATCCGCACTCAACAACGGCGATGAACAGGTGCGCGACACCCTCTTCTCTGCATATCGCGAGTGGCAGCGCATGGTAAAAGACAATCGATTTAAACTCATCGAATACGCGGTAAATGGACACCGTACAACGCAGCTATTCGACCTAAAAAACGACCCACTGGAACTGCACAATCTCGCAGACGACAAGGCACACGCCAGCAAGGTAGCCGACCTGCGAGAAACCCTGTTTCAATGGCGCGACGACTGGGACGATGCGAAAAGCGAATGGGGGGAAAAATTTTGGGAAGCGTTTTAGAACAAACGGAAAGGAGACAGCCATGGATGTTTCATGTCTATCGCATAGCCTGACAGAAGAAGAGCGGTTGCAATTTGAACGCGATGGGTATCTGATTGTCGAAAATGCTCTCGACCCCGACCACGTCGCGCGTCTGTGCGCCGTGATCGATCGCATAGATGCCGAAATGCGTCCCAAACAAGGCATAGATAAACTCGGACGCTTGAGCGTCAGAGACTTTATCGGCCTCGACTGGGAATTTGTCGAACTGGTAGATTGGCCCAGGACCATCGCAAAAGTGTGGGATATTCTGAGCTGGAACTTGCAAATCTACCACTCCCACCTCAACGTCACCCCCCCGGTATCAAACGGAACAGGAGGAAAAAATCTGCGCTGGCATCAGGACAGTGCCCTGCTCAATCAGGAATTAGAAACAGACCCCCGACCCCGCATTTCAATCAAAGTAGCCTACTTTTTAACGGACTGCAGCGAAGATGGCCGGGGCAACTTTTACATTATACCGGGCAGTCACCTGACCAACGACTACGACTTTCCCAATGGCGACCGCACATCTGAACCCAAAGATGCAATACCCGTACTGGTCAAGCCGGGAACAGCCGTGTTCTTTGACCGCAGACTCTGGCACTCAGTAAGCGCAAATTACTGGACAGAAGCGCGTCGAGCACTCTTTTACGGATATAGCTATCGCTGGTTCCGTCCCCGCGATGACGTAACAATGGATCACTGGTGGGACCGATTAGATCCCATCCGCAAACAACTATTTGGCAACGCGCCAACCGGCGGATATGGATTCACCTCTCCCACTGACGAAGACGTACCCCTGCGCGGATGGCTATCTGAACACCTCGGCGAAGAAGCCATAGCATAGTATGAGGACCGGATTATGGAATGGAAACCCATTTTTCACGACTTTACATTCGGCGAATCCGAACGCCGAGAAATGGATCGCGAAGGACACATTGCCTTTCCGGGACTGCTGAAAGACGACGCACAGGAAAAATTGACAGAATCCCTGTCCTATATCGAATCACTCAGACCACAGGCAAAAGAAGGCCATGAACCCAATCGGTTCGCCGCTGAATTTGACTGGTATCTCGAAAGCCTGATCGGCCATCCCCAAATGCTCAGACTGGCGCGAGATATTCTGGGCGAAAATATTCGATACGATCACTGCGTCAGCCTGAACCGCCCCGGAGGCAATCGCGGAATAAACTGGCACACACATGGATATGGAGAAGAAGACCCCAGCCTGGGATTTGTCCGCATCTTCTTTTACGTCAACGGATTTGAACCCGACGACGGCGGATTAAAAGTCGTACCCGGCAGCCACCTGTTCCGCGAAAAAATCGGGCGTATTGACTCAGACAAAGCATTACAAGAACAGTGGCTCAGCGAAAAAACCCACCCCATGACGGGTGAACCCCTCCAGATACACGCGCCCACTATGCCATCTGGAACCGTAATCGCCATGTGGACATTTGCCGCTCACGGCGTAAACCCGCGACAGCCG
>JAPPIE010000409.1:0-2439 GCA_028874765.1 Gemmatimonadota bacterium | reverse complement strand
ATTTCCGCTGAGAACCTGGAAAAATTTGACATCCTCGCATTTGCGACAACCGGGAACCTGCCCTTTACTGACGAACAAAAAACCGCGATCCTGGACTTTGTCCGCAACGGCAAATCATTCTTCGGCATACACAACGCAACCGACACCTGCTATGACTGGCCCGAATACGGCGAAATGCTCGGCGGATGGTTCAACGGCCACCCCTGGCACCAGGAAGTGGGGATAATAGTCGAAGACACAAATCACCCCGCGACAAAAATGCTGGGCGACTATTTTCGGGTAACAGATGAAATCTACACCTTCAAAAATTACGACCGCAACAAGACCCATGTCCTGATGCGGATCGATAACGAAACCGTAGATCTGGAAAAAGGCAACCGCGAAGATAACGACTACGCCATGGGCTGGTGCCACGAATACGGCAAAGGCCGCGTCATGTACACCGCCCTGGGACACCCCGATGCCCTGTGGCACGAAGACTGGTTCCACGCGCACATCACGGGATGTATCAAATGGGCTGGAAGATTGGAGAATTAAAATGCCAAAATTTGTATTCATGCCGCCGCAGGACGACCTCAAGCGCGCATTCGCCACCCGCCTGTCGGACGAACTCCCCGAATACGACGTCGTATCGCCCGAAACCGACGCGGAAGCCATAGAGGCAATACGCGATGCCGACGCCGTATTCGGCTGGATACCGCCCGACGCGCTCGCCGTAGCCAAAAAACTCGCCTGGCTGCACAACCCGGACGCCGGACCCTTCTTCGGATACTACTACAAAGAACTGACCCAACACCCGCTAACCATCACAAACCCGCGCGGCATATACTTCGACCACATATCCCACCACATCCTGATGTTCCTGCTCGCACTGGCGCGCGGGCTACCGTGGTACATGGACGCACAGCGGCGCAGAGAATGGGACAAAAACGCGCGCAAATCCCCGTACATAGACCTCGCTGGCGCAACAGCGCTCATCAACGGCGTGGGCGGCATCGGACACGAGACAGCGCGCCTGTGCAACGAACTGGGAATGACCGTCATCGGCATCGAACCCCGCCCCGAATACGAACTGCCCTACGTCGAATTCCACACCCCGGACGAAATTGACGCACTTCTGCCACTCGCGGACTTTGTCATCACAACCGTCCCACACACACCCGAAACCGAAGGCATGTTCGACGCGCGACGTTTCACCCTGATGAAACCCTCAGCGTACTTCATCAACATCGGCCGCGGCAAAGTGTGCAAAATAGACGACCTCGCCAACGCCATCGAATCCGGCACAATAGCCGGTGCCGGTCTCGACGTATTCGAACAAGAGCCGCTGCCATCCGACCACAAACTGTGGGGATTGCCCAACGTACTGATGACCCCCCACATTGCCGTCAGAGACGCTGGCAACATAAACGCGCGACGCTACGAAATACTCATCGACAACGCCCGCCGCTTTCTCGCGGGCGAAGAACTGACCAATGTCGTAGATAAATCAAAGTGGTACTAGCCCAATCCCTTTCGATGCGTACGCGCGCGGTACAAATACCCATCTATAGCCGTGACATAGAGCGACTGCAAATCTTCATCGCCAAAGGCGCAATTGGTCGGATTGATCGGAAAAGGATGTGCTTCGAGCACCTGTCCGTCGGGCGCAAAAACGTAAATCATCGGACCGGGACCGCTATCCGGCCAACCCGCACTCGCGACAATATTCAGATCCGCATCCAGTCTCATACCGTCTATACCCCGATGGGCACCAAAATCGTGGAGCACCTCACAAGCACCCAGTGACCCATCTTCCGCAATCGGATACGCGCGCAATTCCCGAGGCGTCTCGGGAAGATAATCGCTCTGCGCCACATACAGGGTCTTCATATCGGGCGTAACAATCAGACCATTGGGCTTTGTCGTATCAAAAGTCACCCGCACAGTCGTGTACGTCCCATCGTCCTGGGGATCAGCCCGATACACCGACTCGTGACCGATATCCATACATGATTTATCATCGCCATACCTCGGATCCGTAAACCAGACCCGGCCCTTTGCATCCACCACGAGATCATTGGGACTGTTAAAACGGTTGCCCTCAAAATTGTCGGAAATCACCGTCGTCGAGCCGTCGCTTTCATAGCGCGCAATGCGACGCCCGGGACCATCCACAAATCTGTCACCACCCGGATCAAAAGTCCCCTCCGCGCCATAGACCCGACCCTCTGCATCAGTAGTCAGACCATTCGCCCGATTCGTACCCGTGCGCCACACATCGCAAACACCCGTCCTGTGATCGTAGCGCATCGCGCGATCCCCTGGCATATCTGTAAACAACAGCGCATCGCCCACCCAAACCGGACCCTCGGTAAAACCAAACGGACCCGCCACCTGTTCAAAATTCCATTCCATAAAACGCTCCTTTGCTCCTCGTAAAATTACGCGATCTCGCCC
>JAPPIE010000465.1 GCA_028874765.1 Gemmatimonadota bacterium | reverse complement strand
ACAAGTGCGCGTCGCCGTGTAGCATTGTGATATTTTTTCCGTTTGCGACACGCGCGAGGAATACATCGGGATATCCCTGGATTACGCGCTCCATTATTTCGATGTGAGAGGGATTGAGGTCGTCTCCCAGTTCTCGTGCCAGCGGCTTCATAGCTCTTTTGAAGCTGTCGCAGCTGTCGCGCACGTCTTTTTCGGCTATCGCTTGAGCCATGCGGAGTGGACCACCGGCCTGCATCATGAACGGCCACTCGTCCAGACGTGGATCATTCCACCATCGAATGTGATATTTGAGCAGTTCTTCAATTACGGCTTTGTGAAGTTGTTCGGTGGCCTCCTTTGGCCCGTCTTTATGTGTCACCGATAGGTCTGGCATGAGATAGTGGCA
The DNA here is from genome assembly GCA_028874765.1 of Gemmatimonadota bacterium. GTDB lineage: Bacteria > Latescibacterota > UBA2968 > UBA2968 > UBA2968 > VXRD01. The sequence goes on along the minus strand of JAPPIE010000465.1, from coordinate 8,981 downwards.
ATTTTTCTCATTGTGATCGAATCCACAGTCAAAAACAGGACAGACAGACGCATCCGGCGTTTTTGGCGCGAGTTCATTGTAAAATGTCCATTCGACGACTCCGCCCCCGAACCATCCCTTTCGATAGACCTTTAACATAATCGCATTTGGAATATCACCCCTGTAGTCGTCGCTGAATGTCAGCGAGAGCCTGTCCCATTCCGCGCACGACGATCCGAATGAGTCCGTTTTTTCGATGGATGTGACCGAACCCGATTTCAGGAATCCGTTGCGACCAAATCGATCCGTTAAGAGCGCAGGTGTCAGTTGTTCGGCATGGGTGATGGGTTCTGATAATTTCATTAATTCGTTTTCTCGCAGATAAAGACGTACGGAAGGAATACAGATTGTTTTGTCTTCATAAAAAGATCATGCTATAATAAAAATAAAGTCAGTGTTTTGCGTGGCGTCAAGGGCGAAAAGGAGAAAGTTATGTCTGGTATAGATGTGGGACAAATTGGATGGAAGGCTGAGAGTAAGACGGGGGTTGTGGCGGCTGGGGGTGCGGGTGCTGTGGCTGCGGGGATTGAGATTCTGGATAGGGGGGGCAATGCGGCCGATGCAGCCGCGGCGACTATTTTTGCGCTGAATGTTACGGATCACGGTGCGTGTTCGATTGGCGGGGAGGTTCCGCTTCTTATTTTTGATGCTGAGACTTCGGAGGTGAAGGCACTGAGCGGACAGGGACGGGCACCGCGGTCTCAGGAGGCGATTGACTGGTATATGGAGAATGGTATTCCCGGGGATGGGGATATGAAGATGGCGCCCGTGCCTTCGGTTGTGGATTTGTGTATTACGACGCTCAGGCGATACGGTACGATGTCGTTTGAAGAGATTATCGCTCCTGTGCTTGCTCTGCTGGATGCGGGGGAGGATGACTGGCATCCCAATCTTGCGAGGACGTTGCGAAAACTAATTGAGGAGGAGCATCTTGCGTCGGGGAGCCGGGAGGAGAAGTTGCAAGCTGCCTCGGATCGCTTTTACGGGCGGAATAAATACCGCAATGATATTGCCGAGGAGCTTGAGGCTTTTTATATCGCAAAGGGGGGCTTTTTGCGTCGGGAAGATCTGGCGACGCATATTACGACGATTGAAGATCCGGTTACGGTTTCTTATCGGGGGTACACGGTTTGCAAGTGCGGGCCGTGGACGCAGGGTCCGTATTTGTGTCAGGCACTGCGCTTGCTGGAGAAGTTCGATGTTAAAGCGATGGGCCATCTTTCGGCGGATTATGTTCATGTGGTTACGGAGGCGATTAAGCTGGCGATGGCGGATCGCGATGCGTATTATGCCGATCCCGATTTTTCGGGTGTGCCTCTGGGGGGATTGCTTTCCGATGCGTACACGGATTTGCGGGTGCCGCTTATCGATATGCAAGCGGCTTCTATAGAGGCGCGTCCGGGTGATCCGTATCTGATGCAGCCGGTTAAAGAAGGCGGTGTGTTCCGGCCCGGCATTGGGGGGACGACGACTTGTGTGGTGGCGGATCGCTGGGGCAATGTGGTCGCGGCGACGCCGAGTGCCAATGTTCACCGGCCTACGATTGATGGGGGGAGTACGGGGGTTACTTATGGGAATCGCCTGCGGAGTCTGAATACGACGGCGGGTCATCCGAATTGTATCCAGCCGGGGAAGCGCCCGCGCATTACGTTGACGCCTACGCTGGTTCTGAAAGATGGGCGACCGATTCTGGGTATTAGCGTTGCGGGTGGCGATTTGCAGGATCAGACGACGTTGAATTTGTTGCTGGATTTTGTGGAGTTTGGGATTATGCCGGAGGAGGCTGTTACTGCGCCCCGTTTTGCGACGGCGCATCACCACGATTCTTTTGATCCCAATCCCGTCCGCGAGCAGACGTTTAAACAGGCGGGGTCGTTGACGCTCAATGATGCCATAGATCAGGGTGTGCAGGACGATCTCGCCAGTCGGGGGCATCAGGTTGAGGCGAAAGCATCTAATATTGCGACGCCTGTTATGGTTTATGTGGATCGGGAAGAGGGCAGGTATTACGCGGCGGGCGATCCCAAAGCGGGGCGCCACGCGGCGGGGTTGGAAGATGGGTGATTGGTTTCACGATGCGAGCCAAATAGCTGCGTAACATTAGAAACTTGACTTATAGAGAGGGATCAATATTTTTTCCAAACGTATGTTCAAACGTGTGTTAAGAGGAATGGATTGCAAAAGGAGAAACCAATGCGTAACCGGAATAGGAGGCAGGCGATCCTAAAGCAGGTCGCGTGGGGGGGGATAGGTGATCTTATGGGGGTCAGCCAGGCCAAACGGAGGTATAAGGTGAAAGAATCAATTTTTCAGTTTCATTATTTCCTCAGATTGAGTGCATATTTTCTTGCGTTGGTATGTTTTTCGTCTGTGGGATATGCGTCATCGTCGTCTGAAGCGGACAATGTGCATTTCTGTTTGCCGTTCGAATCAGACGAGCGCGATAGTCATCAATATGTGGCTCGCAAGCAGGCACTTAATCTGAATGTTGGGGAACCCCGCACGGTGCGGCTGATCTATTTTTTGCCGAATGATCGTTCGTTTAATGCAGAAGTGGTTCAGAATATGAAAGATGAGATTCTCAATATTCAGACCTTTTATGCCGAGCAGATGCAGGCGCACGGGTATGGAAACAAGACTTTTCGATTTGAGACCGATGCACAGGGTGAACCAATGGTTCATCGCGTGGATGGTCAACATCCCGATAGTCACTATACGTCTATTGTAATGGAGCGCGAAATTGAACAAATATATGACCTCAATGAGAACATTTACTTTATCGTAATTGAAAGAAGCAGAAATACAATTGACGGTGTGGCAGGTAGAGGCGGCTGGCGAGATGAAAATAGTGGTATTGCGATGTTTCCCAGTGGATTTAACTGGCGGATAGCCGCACATGAACTCGGACATGCTTTTGGATTGGAGCACAATTTCAGCGATAATACGTATATGATGTCTTATGGTTCACGTAGAGATCGGTTATCTGTGGGCAATGCCGAATTTTTGACTGTGCATCCCTACTTCAATTCCGATACTTCGAGCAGTACAGGTGCTGGTGCGGAGCCGACAATCGAACTCATATCACCTGCTGAATATCCGGTTGGATCAAATAGCGTCTCTGTTCAACTGAAACTCAGCGATATAGAAGGACTTCATCAGGCGATTCTATTTGTTAATACATTAGAACCACACCCTGCCGCCGGATTTCGTGAAGTAAAGACATATCGCGGCTTGGGTGATAAAAAAGATACGGTCATTGAATTCGATTATGACGGTGTTATTCCCTCTCTTGGCTATACGAGGCTTTCTGACAATTCTGTGCATCCGATTCGCGTCAGGGTAGTTGATATGGATGGGAATGTGAGCCAGGTGTCTTTTAGCGTTTGGGAAATATCGCCATATCATATCGCTACCCTTGAGGAGCATAAAGGTGAGGTCTTTTCCATTGCATTTTCGCCGGATGGAACGCTCGCTTCTACGGGAAATGATGGCACGGTCAAGCTGTGGGATATTGCGAAAAAAGAAAATATTGCCACTCTTGAGATGTTTACTGCCACGGCTGTGGCATTTTCACCCGACGGAAGAATACTGGCTTCCGGGGCCAGGGGTTCTCATAGAGTCAGACTATGGGATGTTGCGACAGATGAAAATATTGCTGTAATTGAAGGTAATCCTGGTAGTAGTGTCCTTTCTCTGGCCTTTTCGCCAGATGGGAGGATACTGGCTGCCGCGTCAGGGGATGGCAAGGTCAGGCTGTGGGATGTTGCGACAGGCAAAAATATCGTCGCCCTTGAAGGACATACGGATGTGGTCGAATCTGTAGTGTTTTCACCCGATGGGACGATGCTCGCTTCAGGATCATGGGATAGCACGGTCAAGCTGTGGGATGTTTCGACGCGAACACATATCGCCACCCTTGAAGGGCATACATATTGGGTCGAATCTGTAGCGTTTTCACCCGATGGGACGATGCTCGCTTCTGGTTCAAAAGATAATACGGTTAGACTATGGGATGTTTCGACGCGAACGCATATTGCTACCCTCAGAGAGTATGATGATTGTGAGGGCATCCGGGCTATGGCCTTTTCGCCCGATGGGACGATCCTGGCTACGTCGGTTTCTGATAGGACGAGACCTGGAATCATACTGTGGGATGTTTCGACGCGAACACAGCTTGCTCTATTTCAAAGAGATTTTTATAATGGTATGATGTCTGTAGCGTTCTCACCCGACGGAGCAACACTCGTTTCGGGGTCATGGGGTGGGGAGATCAATCTGTGGGATACATCTGAGTGGATACGGACCCCCCGCCCTCAAACGCTTGAGAAGATCTCAGGAGATAATCAGCAAGGCACGCTCAGTGCCGTATTGGCGAACCCTTATGTCGTTGAGGTACGAGATCAGCAGGGTAATCCCGTACAGGATGCTCAGGTCACATTTACTGTTACTTCAGGCGATGGGAAACTCAGTGGGCGATTTGTTATTGAAAATGTAACGACAGATACCAATGGTCGGGCACAGAGTACATTTAGCCTGGGTTCAGATGTGGGAACAAACACCGTTAAAGCATCCATTGGTGCGCAGGAGGTGATCTTTAACGCTGTAGGTATTGAAACGCCTGCTACGCCAGTTATAAGTAGTGCTTACCAGAAGTGGCATTTACCCGATGGTGCCATCGCTCGCCTGGGGAAGGGGAGCATCAGTGGAAGTGACAGGGCAGTGGCGTTTTCGCCCGATGGTCAACGCTTTGCTGTGGCAAGTGATATTGGTGTGTGGCTTTACGATATGGCGACGTCTCGTGAACTCGCGCTACTCACCAGGCATACGGATCGTGTCAATGTTGTTGCGTTTTCGCCCGATGGGGCAAAGCTCGCTTCAGGATCTTATGATCGCACGGTCAAGGTGTGGGATGTTGCCACAGGTGAAACTATCACCACCCTTGAAGGGCATACGAGTTGGATCAATTCTGTTGCGTTTTCGCCCGATGGGACAAAGCTCGCTTCAGGATCTTATGATCGCACAGTCAAGGTATGGGATGTTGCCACAGGCGCAAATATCGCCACGCTTGCAGAGCATACGGATGCGGTTAATTCTGTTGCGTTTTCGCCCGATGGGACGCTCGTTTCTGGATCTGATGATTTCACGGTCAAGGTGTGGGATGTTGCCACAGGTGAAACTATCACCACCCTTGCAGAGCATTGGAATGAGGTCTATACTGTTGCATTTTCTCCTGACGGAGCGATCCTCGCTTCGGGGGGAGAAAATGGCATAGTCAAGGTGTGGGATATTGCAACGAGAGAGAATATTGCGACCTATAGATATAGTAGGAATAGAGTCAATTCCATAGCATTCTCTCCTGACGCGGCTACTCTCGTTGTGGCGACGAGCAGTGATGTCAAGGTGTGGGATGTTGCCACAGGCGCAAATATCGCCACCGTTGAGGAGCATACGGGGGCTGGGTCTGTTGCATTTTCATCCGATGGCACGACCCTCGCTATAGGTTCAAATGGTGACACGGTCAAGTTGTGGGAAATCGAGACAGAAAATATCTCTATCCTGAGACATAAGCAACAGATTCGTTCTGTTGCATTTTCACCCAATGGTACGATCCTCGCTTCGGGATCAGAGGGTGTGGTTGAACTATGGGATGTATCAACGCGAACCAATATCGCCTCCCTTGAAGGGCGTTTGGGTACGATCAATTTTGTAGTCTTTTCGCCCGATGGTACGACAATCGCGGGAGCGGGATCAAACGTTCATCTATGGGATGTATCGACGCGCACGAATATTGGTCGCATTAAGGGACTGGGTACGATCCGTTCAGTAGCGTTTTCTCCCGATGGGACGACCCTCGCTTTCGGGTTTCCCGATGGAACGGTCAATCTGTGGGATGTATCAACAGGAGAAAATATCGCTACTCTTGAGGGGCATACGGATTGGACTCAGGCTGTAGCGTTTTCCCTTGATGGGACGAAAATTGCCTCGGGGTCTAATGATCGCACAGTCAGGCTGTGGGATGTTGCGACGCAAACGAATATCGCGACCCTTGAAGGGCATACGAGAAATATCCGTTCTATTGCGTTTTCGCCGGATGGGACGATGCTCGCTTCGGGATCTTATGATCGCACAGTCAAGCTGTGGGATGTTGCGACGCAAACGAATATCGCGACCTATAGCGGAAGTAGTTCTTCTATAGCGTTTTCGCCCGATGGAACAGTTCTTGCCTCGGCGGGGTCGGGACAGATCAGATTGTGGAATATTGCGACAAAAACAGATATCGTCACTCTCGAGGGACATAATAGGATCAGTTCTATAGTCTTTTCGCCGACTGGGACAACCCTCGTTTCCGGGTCAGGGGATGGCACGGCTCTGCTGTGGGATATGTCGGCGTATGTCACGCCTGTGGTTATCACGCCAGTGGTCACTATCCCTGATGCAAACCTCAGATCGGTGATTCGAGATGAGCTGGACAAGTCGCGTTTCGCGCCCATCACTAAGGCTGATATGGCGAGGTTGACGACTCTGGATGCGAGCAATCGCAATATCCGCGATTTGACCGGGCTTGAGTTTGCAACCAATCTGACGGAATTGAATCTTACTGATAATCCGCTGAGTTCACTATCTATTAGCACGCATATTCCATCCCTTCAAGGCAGAGGTGTTGAAGTCTTGTTTGACAAGTCGCCAACGGCCGATTTTGATGGCGATGGTGTTGTTGGCATTAGCGATTTTCTGCTGTTTGCAACCCAGTTCGGATTAAGTCGTGGTGATGCGGGATATGATGCGCGGTTTGATCTGGATGGGGATGGCACCATTGGGATTAGCGATTTTCTGATTTTTGTCAATGCCTTTGGTGAATAAGTAGCATGATATGAAAACAGAACTTGTTTCTTATAGAATGGGCGATATATTCTTTCGGGAGTATATATCGCTCATTTTAATTTTTTGTTTTCTCAGATGATTTATATTTCTGAAGTTGCCAAAAGAGTGGTAAATGGGTAATTTTGGTGCGTTCAACTTTCTATTTTTAAGCTGACCTGATTATGGAATTTGAGTGAAATTATATTGAATACCGAAGCTGAAAAATCCCTATCTTATGCAAAGCAACATCTGGAACGCGTCCGCGCAGCATGGGACGACCCTACTGATTGGGCAGACCTCACAATTTATGGGTTTTACTGTCTTGAAGCGGCTATTGTCGCAGCAGGCTTACATACAGGTCTGGATTTCAAAAGATCTCATACAGATAAGGCCGAAATAGCGCGTAAGCTTTTTCAATCTCACGGATTGCCCGATGTTGCCGATTTTCTTTGGGATCTGAATACGGCTCGCAAAGCTTCGGCTTATGGCGATGTAGATTTTCCAGATTTGGATGCAGAGACCGTGGCTGATAAACTTGAAGAATATGTGGAAGCAGTTTCTGTGTTGTTGGGAGATGGATCAAATGATCAAAATGATCAGAAATCTGACGAGCAATCGTCCGAAGAACATTGATTCATTGCATTTTCTCAAGACGATTGATAAATGGCCCAGTACCCACGCAAAAGAATGGGTCGAAAATTTTGTACCCAGATTGTGTGAGCAACCCGATATTTGGGCAATTGTAATTTTTGGTTCCGTTATTCGCCCAAATGCCAAATACTGCCTGGATGTTGACTTACTGATTATTTATCAGAATGACAGGCCAAATTTTGCGTCCCCACCTCTTGATGTTGATATCAGGTCATATCGGCGAGAGGATGTAGAATCTCTTATTACGGAGGGGCACGAGGTTTTGGGATGGACAATTCGCTTTGGAGAGGTTTTTTACGAGAAAGATAAGTATTGGTCAAACTTGTGTGACAAATGGAAAGATCATCTTCCTTTGCCCTCTGCAAAAGTGGCGGATAAACGTGCCGAAAGAGCGAAGCGGCTTTTTGAGGATATTAAAGTGATTGGTGACGAGGATGCAGCAGAGGAACAATTTATCGCGATGTTGACACAAATGGCGCGTGCATGTCTAATCAGGTCAGGTATTTATCCCGCATCCCGTCCTGAACTACCCGAGCAATTAAAATCTGTTGGAAAACACGACCTTGCCTCTCAGTTGGAAGAGGTTTTACAGAAACGCCGTGAATTGAAAGTATGATCTCATGTGAGTAATCTTTCCAGAAAATCCTTCCCAATAACACAGCATGTCACCGCGCTGATATGCTTTTTTTTGTCGGGTTTTGCCGGGCTGGTTTACGAGGTTGCCTGGATACGGCAGGCCGCGCTTTTGTTTGGGTCAACGACTTTTGCGGTGAGTGCGGTTCTGGCAGTTTTTTTTCTGGGTCTGGCTATTGGGGCGTATCTTTTTGGGCGCATTGGTCAACGGACTTCCCGGCCGCTTATTCTTTTTGCGTATATCGAAATTGGTCTGGGTCTTCTGGCTCTGATCAGTCCTTTTGCGTTTGATTTTGCAGATTTTCTCTATGGCATCGCGTATAGACTGTTGAGCGATGCTCCCTTCCTGCGGTTCACTACCCGTCTTTTTTTGGTTGCGCTCGTCGTCCTGCCGCCCACTGTTCTGATGGGCGGTACGCTTCCTCTTTTTTGTCGTCAATATTCGCGCAATAGCGGTAGAATTGCACGCGCTGTTGGTCTTCTCTACGGTGTCAATACGCTGGGGGCTGCATTGGGTTGCGCGGCTGCGGGGTTTGTTTTTTTGCCGGATCTGGGGTTGCGCGGTGCGATCTATATCGGCGTTGTGTGCAATATTTTGAGTGGTGTTGTTGTTCGCGCGCTGTCTATTGCGCGGGAGGATGTGTTTCCTTCTTTAGAGCAGTTTCGCGGTGTGAGTGGCGGGCTCCCGCGGAGTGGGGTTGTATTTGTTCTGTTTTTTGCGGTTGGATTTGTGGCACTGGGTGCCGAGGTGCTGTGGGTGCGGTATCTGGGGCTTTTGATCAATAATACGGTTTATA
>JAPPIE010000104.1 GCA_028874765.1 Gemmatimonadota bacterium | reverse complement strand
CTGTGGATGGGACGGTGGGTGCGATTGAGGTGTTTATGAAGGCGGGCGATGCGCTCGTTTTTGTGGATGGGATTTCACACGGGTCGGCAAAGCGGGTGAATGCGGGGACGCGGCGCATTGTGGTGTATCGCTACGGGCCTTCGTGGGGGAATTTCCGACACGGATACCAGCCGTCACAAGAGTTGCTGGAACGCCTCACACCCCAACGCCGCCGCATTGTGCAACCACAAGTACTGCTCCCACGAGAGCCGCAGGTGAAGAGGGGTGAAGGATGAATAGAACGAGTGCCAATTTTGGAGGTGCCCGATGAACTATAGCGACCAGGATATTGCGCGCCAACTGCGACTGGCCGAGGACAGCCAATGGGAATTTAAGCAGGTCGCGTTTTCCGGGAATCGGCCCACAAGCCCCCGACGCGATGATCTGGCCGATGAGATCGCTGCTTTTGCCAATGCGAACGGTGGTATGCTGCTCTGCGGCGTTACCGACGCAGGTGAGATTCAGGGCCTGTCGCGTGAACAGATCGTCGCGCTGGATTCTGTTCTGGTTGAGGTTAGCTCTGATGCCATCAAACCAGCTGTTCGCATCAACACTTATCACAGAGAACTGGATGGCAAGCGGTTGCTGCTGGTCGAAGTGCCGCAGGGAGAATCGCAGCATGATAGTCCGGGTGGTAGTTATGTTCGGGTAGGCGGGTCAAAGCGGAGGATGACAAGCGATGAGCGACTGCGTCTGGCGCAACTGCGGGGACAATCGAGGTTCCTCTGGTTCGACAAGCAGCCGGTGTCCGATACTGGATTGGGAACGCTGGACGAGGCCCTGTGGAAACCGTTGTTGAGCGTGGAAGGCAGAGATGATCCGGAAACGGCATTGGAAAAAATGGGTCTTCTTGGACAGGACGAACACGGTGTAGTGCGAGCGACTGTCGCTGGCCTTCTCTTTTGCAGCCATACCCCGGAGGAATGGCTTCCCAATGCCTGCATCACGGCCACCCATTACCGAGGTACTGATCGCGCCTCCGGGCAACTCGACACCCAGACGATTACCGGTCCCCTCAACCGACAAATTGCCGAAGCGGTCGCCTTTGCTGTGCGTAATATGCGCGTCGGTGCCTACAAAGATCCGGCCCGCATGGATTTGCCGCAGTACAGCGCAGAAGCTCTATTCGAGGCGCTCGTCAATGCCGTGGTCCATCGCGACTATTCGATACGCGGTAGCCGGATTCGTTTGTCGATGTTCGCTGACCGGGTGGAAATCCAGTCGCCGGGTGCATTAGCCAATCGTCTGACCGTAGATGAGTTGGAATATCGGCAGGCGACGCGCAACGAGGTGCTTGCCTCGGTTTTAGGTCGGATGCCGACGAGTGGTATTCAGGGAGTTGGTGGTCGACTTTTTATTATGGAGCGACGCGGCGATGGTGTCCCTATCATCCGGAGAGAAACACGCGAGCTCGCCGGGCGTTTGCCGCGGTTCGATCTGGTTGGGGGAGCGAATCTTCGCGTTACGCTACCGGCGGCCTCTACCGAGCCGAGTCCAGCCCGCGTGCTCATTACCGTGCGTGCCGATGACCAGCCTCTTGCCGATGCGGAGGTACTGGTGCTGTTCCCAAACAAGACCTGGAGACAAGCTAAGACGGATACACTGGGCGAGGCCGTTGTTGGTCTGCATACGGTTGATTTGCCGATGACTGTGTTCGTCGCTGCCCGCGGCTTTGCCGCGCACTGCGAACAAGAGTGGATGCCCTCAGGAGGTGTGCTCGCTGTTGAAATGAAGCCACTTCCCGGCGGCGGTGCAATCATTTTTCCAGAGGCGACTGGTTCTCTTCCGGGGCTTAAGGGCAGGCTGAATCCCAAACGCGATACGCTCGATAGAGCCTATCTGTACGCCTCCAACATCGCTGTCAACCAGGGCGAGCAGCAACCGGTTCACTTCCTTCCCGGTGAGGACCTGCGACTAACGGATGCGAATGGAACAGAGATGCTTGTTCGCATTATCGATATCTTAGGCCGATCAGCACTGGTCGAGTATCGGCCATTTGAGCCGTGATTATCAATGCGACAAGAGGGGCGACACTGGGGCGTGATGAGCTATCATCGCGGTCCCTGCTTAAAAACCATTGACTGCCGTGAGATCATCGCGCTCGCGTAACGGAGGGACGAATACCAGTGCTGACCTTGCAGGAAAGGCCAATATGGTCTATTATTGTACCAATTCTTTTGGCCGATATAGGCGATTGGCATACATGGAGAAAAAGCGGGCAACCACGAGGGTTGCCCCTACGGTTGAAAATATTGATATGACCTGGGCGATGGCGGGGTTTGTGTGTGGTTGAAAATGGCGGTCATATCATAACATGGGCAACCACGATCAGTTTACAACGGGTTGCAGTCCAGGCCCGTTCACGGTTGCCCCTACGGTTTTATTTGTGGCGTTTACACCTGTAGGGGCGTCCCTTGTGGGCACCCCCGATCAATTATATGGCTGTCTATAGGGTTGAAAACACCGGTTACGTGGCAAATGGAGGTCTAAATTGAAACGCCCCTATAATCCAGATCGTCACCGGCGGCGGTCTCTTCGCTTGAAGGGATACGATTACACGCAGGCGGGGGCGTATTTCGTGACCGTTGTCGTGCAGGAAAAGTTGCCGCTATTTGGTGTCGTGGTGGATGGAAAGATACAGTTGAACGCCGCCGGAGAAATGGTCCAGCGGATTTGGGGCGCAATGCCCAATCGTTTTCCATCCATTGTTATGAACGCATTTATCGCAATGCCCAATCACATCCACGGAGTCATCACTGTAGGGGCACCCCTTGTGGGTGCCCTTGTGGGTGCCCGTTCTTTCAAAGACGAGACAACTACAAAGGTTCAATTGGGGGATGTGGTCGGGGCGTTTAAATCATTGACCACGGTGGAATATGTGCGAGGGGTTCGGGCTGAAGGATGGACACCGTTTCACGGGCGGTTGTGGCAGCGGAATTTCTACGAGCATATTGTGCGAACCGATGAGTCTCTGGAAAAAATCCATCAGTATATCCTCGACAACCCGGCGAATTGGTTGCATGACCGGGAAAATCCCCGGAACAATCCAATCGTACAGATTCCGCCATGACCCCCTTCACCGAATCTACCGGTGTGAATACACTGATGTAACTCAGAGGCTATCTCCTCAGGTGGCTTCATCAAAGTTGTGAAAGGGATCAGCCCTGAATGTCCCGCATTGGGACGCAGGTAAATGACATTGGAATAGATCGGCGGGCCATGATGCTCAATGGCGTGTCCGATATAGCCAGCCATGCGACGCGGCATAGGCGGATTGGTGCTGTCGGGTGATTCAGCACGTCACGCCGAGTTCGTCGCCGCCGTAGATGGCGAGGCGTTCTTTTGCGGTCATTTCTACGGTGCTTTCGGGGCGGTAGTGGTATTGCAGTGCCCTGCGGCGGTGAGCGGATCGGTTGGTTGGGCTGCCGTGATGGGTCATGCCGTGCCAGAAGAGGCATCCGCCGGGGGCGAGGGGAACGGTGACGTTTCTGGGAACGGCGACGTCGGCATCGCATATTTGCCAGTCGCGCCGCCTGAAGTGCGGGATGGGTCCTTCGCGATGGGATCCGGGGATGATGTGCAAGCACCCGTTTTCTTCTGTGGCGGCATCGATGGCGATCCATACGCCGACGACGGTGGTGCCGACGGGATAGTTGAAGTACGCGCAGTCCTGATGCCAGGGTTTTTCGCGGCCTATGTGCGGGGGTTTGATTAGTCCCATGTCCTGAAAGAGTACGGGTGTGTCGTTCATGAGGCGGGAGAGGATGGAGAGGATGTTTGGGTCGTGGGCGAGGTCGTTGAGCCTCGTGTCATAATCGACGAATTTCCAGAGTTTGCGCACGCTGTCGCGGCGCGCTTCGCCTGTGAGTTTGGAAAAACGTCCGCGTTTGGCGGCTTCGGCCATTATGCCTTTGAAGTCCTGGCTCTTGCCGTCGATGAGATCCCACATGGCCTGGCCCGCGGATTCGATTTGTTGTGGCGTAAATGCCCGTTGAATGGCGAGGTATCCCTGTTCGTGGAATCGGGCGATTTGACGGTCGTTAATGTCGGCGAGGGTGTCGAGATAGTCTGCCCGCCTGGTGGTTTCGTAGAGGGATGGTTCATGCATCGCGATGGGTGTTTCGGCGGTTTCTGCCATGGGAGGCTCCTTGAGGGACTGATTGCTGGTTGCCTACCGCATTTTACATAACTTTTAATGAAGTGTCAATACTATCGGAGTGCATTATGTCTGAAACACAACCTCTTACACTTCCCCCGAACTTTAATCCCGAAACTTTTATGCTGGCGCGTTGGGAAGAGGGTAAGATCTATCACGCGCCGCGTCTGGCGGCTGAGTTTGCCAACGATCTTCTGGCGAATGGTGCGCGCGAGGATGTTGAGTTGGCTGAGAAGGTTCTCGATGCGATGCTGGCATGTCAGGAGGCGCGTGAGGGCGATCCCCATTTGGGAAATTTTCTCTGGGAGCGCGAGGATGAGGTGGTGGAGGATCTCAATGCGGTTCAGTTTTGTCTTTTTCAGCTTATTCCACTGATGATTAATTATGGGAATGCGCTTTCTGCGGATTTGCAAGGTCGGGTTCGCGAGAGTATTCGCCTGGGGCTGGAGGAGGTTCGGCGGATTGATGTTCATTTTCGCTATACGAATATTGTGGTTAAGGATATTGCCAATACGTGTTTGGGTGGGGAGTTGCTCGGGGATGAGGCGTTTGAGAACCGGGGGTATGAGAAGTTTCGGGCGTGGATGGATTTTACGACTCAAAATGGGTGTGCGTACGAGTTTAATAGTCCCAATTACGCGAATGTGGCGATGCGCGTGTTGCACAGGCTGAGTGAACTGGTGCAGCACAAGCCCACGCGCATTGGTGCCAGGGCGATGTGCGCGCGTATTGGTCTTTCCGCAGCCCTACATATTCATCGGCCTACGGGTCGCTGGGCAGGTCCTTTTAGCCGGGCGTACCGGCACGCGCTTTTTTGCCAGATGCCGCCGGAGATTGGTGATTTTCGTGCGTATATTGAGGCGGGCCTTTTGCCCGATTGGCTGTCCGATGCGCTCGATTACCATCCGGAGACGTTTTTTCTTTCGGAGACGGCTGATTCGGAAAATGGCGTGGGGATTTCCACGTATCACAGTCCTTCGTTTGCGCTGGGGGTTTCGTCTCAGGAACTTCGCAGTCAGACGAATCGCTTTATTACCGGGCAGTCGAGTGTTTTTGTCGCGCATCACAAGACGGGTACGGATCAGACGGGTGTTATTTATTCCCGGTATGTGCTGGATGATCACTGGCTCGGGTCGTTTCGGTCAACGCCCGCGCGGTCCAATGATCAGATTCTTTTTGAGGAGGGGCAGTGTCACAATGTCCAGGATGGTTCCCGGGCGATTGTGCTTTATTCGCCGAAGGATCTGGGCGCGATGGCGCCGCGGAGCAGTGCCAAAGCCGTTGTGTGCTGGCACGATCGCGGGCTGGTGGATGAGATTTGGGTTGGTGAGGAGAAAGTGGAGAATTTGCCGTTCGATGTTCCGGATGGTGCTACGGTTGGTGTTGCGATCGGTCCGGTTCTTTCCGCGATTCGTCCGCTTGCGCGTACAGATCTGGGGCGGAATGCGCCTCTTCGTCTGGTGGCGTATGATACGCATCTTTTTTTGGAGCTATATAATTATCTGGGCCCGTCCAAGACGTTCTGGGAGCAGGGACATCCGGGTTCTTTTTTTCAGGGTAAGCCCCGGTGCGGTTTTTATGCGGAGATGGCTGAGCGGTCGGATTATGCGGATGTGCAATCTTTTGTGCGGGCGGTTGCTGGGGGTGCTCTGAGAGATGATGCTGCGCCTCCTGTGACTTATGATGCGGGGAAGACGCGGCCGTGGTCCGTGGAATATACCCGGGGTGGAGAGACGCTGGGTATTGAGATCGATTTGCTGGCGTGGGTTCTTCAGAAGCGCTGGACTCACGAGGGTACGCTCGGCTGGCCACCGCTTGAGTCGCCTGTGGCCCGTCAGAGCAGTACGGGCGAGGTTTCGGTTGGTGACGCTACGTTGATCTGCGGAAGACAGCCCGCATGGCTTTTTGCATGTTCTCAGACCGAGCGCTATGTGGCTGCTTTTCACGGGGTGGAGCCTGAACCGCTGACGCTTACGGTGCCCGAGGGTGAGGTGCATGTTGAGGCAATGGGGACGGGTACTGTTGTCTGGGATAAGGGTGATGTTACCGTCGATGCTGTTCAGTGCGCGGGTGTTAAAGTTGCGGGTGGGCGTGTGGTTTCTCGTGTTACAGCGGAGGAGGTCGCGTGAAAATTTTACTGACGGGTTTTGAACCCTGGGCAGCGTGGTCGTCCAATCCATCGGGCGCTGTGGCTGAGTCTTTGGACGGGGTTTCGATTGGTGGATGCGAGGTTGTTTCGGCTGTGTTGCCGGTTGTTCATGGGGCGGATATTGATCGGGTTGCCCAGTTGATAGTAGAACACGAGCCGGTGGCGGTGGTGTGTTTGGGGTTGCACGGTTCGGCTTCTGCGCTCCATGTCGAGCGCGTTGGGATTAATTTGAAGGTGATAGATGGGGGCGATTATCCCATTGTGGAAGGGGGTCCGGATGCCTATTTTGCTACGTTGCCGACCCGGGCTATGGTTCAGCGGATGGAGGATGCCGGGGTGCCGGCGCGGTTGACGTATTCGGCGGGTACGTTTTTGTGCAATCATATTATGTATTCTGTGTTGCATCTGGTCGCCGAAGATGATTTGCCTGCGGGTTTTGTTCATGTGCCGCCTACGCCAGAGCTTGTTACGGAACTGGGCAGGTCGCAGCCGAGTATGGCGTTGGAGACGATTCGCACAGGTGTGGTTGCGGGGGTTGCGGCTGTGGTGGAAAATATTATAGAAGTGTGATCCGCAGATGAACGCAGATGGACGCAGATGATGTAGGGGCAGTGCCTTGTGCCTGCCCGCCAGATGAACGCAGATGAACGCAGATGATGTAGGGGCAGTGCCTTGTGCCTGCCCGCCAGATGAACGCAGATGAACAGATGAAGAGGAGGGTACGATGTCAAAAATTAAAATGGGGGTTATTGGTTGCGGGGCGATTGCACAGGTGCAGCATATGCCGAATTTGGGGATTTTGCACGCGCTTTATGAGGTGACGTGGGTGTGCGATATTTCGCCGGGGTTGGCGCGGTGGCTGGCAGAGGTTTTTGGCGTGCCGAATTTTACGACGGATCCGCAGGAGTTGTTACAGGCGGGGGATGTGGATGCGGTGATTTTATGCCATGCCGATCCGAAGACGGAATTGGCGGTGGCGGCTTTTGAGGCGGGTAAGCATGTGTTTATTGAGAAGCCGATGTGCTATTCGCTCGAGGAGGTGGATGCGATATGTGCTGCGAAGGAGCGGGCGGGTACGGTGGGGCAGGTGGGCTATATGAAGGTCTATGATCCGGCGTATGAGTTGGCTCGGGAGGAGGTGGGGGATGCGGGCGATGTGCGTTTTGTGCAGGTGAATCATTTACATCCGAATAATAATTTGCATTTGAAGCAGTTTGAGTTGACCTATTTTGACGATTTGCCGCCCGAAGCGGCAGTTGAGAGAAACAAAGCGCGGCAGGCGGCTTTGAGGCAGGCGGTGGGCGATGTGTCGGATGATGCTGCGCGGGCGTTTTTTACGCTGTCGGGGAGTATGATTCACGATTTGTACGGGTTGCGTCTGATGCTGGGCAATCCGACGCATGTGGTGAGTACCGAGGTGTGGCAGGGTGGCCGGGCGATGACGACGATTTTGGAATATGCATCGGGGGCGCGGTGCGTGGCTACGTGGATCGATTTGCCCGATTTGTGGCATTTTAAGGAGACGCTCGAGGTTCACAAGGACGATAAGCGCGTTATTCTGTCGTATCCCACGGGTTTTGCACGGGGGATTTTGTCAACGCTCGATGTGCTGGAGATTCACGCCAATGGGGTTCACGGTACGCGCAGTCCCGAGATTGATTGGGAGAGTCCTTTTGTGAGAGAGCTTCGGCATTTTCACGCGTGTATTACAGATGGCGAGCCGTGCCGCACACCCGTGGAGGATGCGCGGTATGATATTGGGTTGATTATTGATATTACAAAGGGATATGTGGATGGGGAATAAATAAAATAGCCCGTCAATGCTCATTGATTGACGGGCTTTGTGATGTTGACCGCAGTCTGAAGCAGCCTATACGCTTGACCCGAAGTCCACTCAGGGCCGAGCAATACCGAGTACCGACGCATAAGGTGCAAAGACGCGCTGTGGGGCACGACCTGTATTGGCTGGTGTAAGAACATGACCTGTACGGGTTGGACCATATTTACAGAGTCCGCGCCTTCGTAGGTTGTGTCGGTTTTCCAGGTATAGGTGTATTGTGCAAGAGCGTGTCCGCTGAAGATGAGTATTAGCAGGAGGATCATGCTCAGGCAAGAGATGCGGTGATATGTTTTTTGGGGCATTGGGTTATTCTCAGGTGTTGAACTGTGCTAACTTCTAAGAGTTCTCGTCTATATCCATGTGAACGTTTGTGTTAATTTAAAAATTATAATTTGCAAGTCAAGAGATAATAAGCTGTAAGAGAATTTGAGCGTTTTACACCGCGGTAGAACGGTACATATTTTTCATATAATCACTCATTCATGGCTCAAAATGTACCCTTTCGCCTTTCATCTGTGCCCATCTGCGTCTATCTGCGGATTTAAATTCAGATTGTGAACAAGCGTGTAATCCAGCATATTTAAAGCACAATACGATGTTCAGGCATCTTCCAACGCAAAATATCGCTCATTTTGTGGAGGAGTATCATTTTTTGGCTTGATATTTGCTTTGTGTCTCTGAGTGCTGCGCGTGTCCCACGCGCTCATTCCACCAGACGCGAGGTATCTCACATGGCCGAATATGACACCATCTCCAAACATCTCATCCAGACTTATCCCAAAGACTTCATCCGACTCACACTTGGACAGGACGATGTAGAAGTCCTGGACATCCTCGACACAGAGCTATCCACCGTTGAAACGCGACACACCGATAGCCTCATCCGCGTTAACATTGCGGATAAGGAAGTATTGGTGCATCACGAGTTTCAGACGACTGACGATCCATCTATGCCGATCCGCATGGCTGGCTATATTATACGTGCGATAGAGCATCACGACCTGCCGATTTATTCCAGCGTGATCTACTTGCGGCGCAATGCAGGTCGGCGCGATCCAGGGTACTTTATTCAGGAAATATCCGGCCGTCGCGTTGTGATAGAATACACAGTGATTCGGCTGAGTGAGATAGCGGGACAGGAGATTATTGATGGTGGACCTTCGGGCTTGTTTCCGTTCGTGCCGTTGATGACGCGTCCTGTTAGGATAGATTCAGAGGCGTGGTTGCGTCACTGTGTTGACGCGACGAATGCGTTGCGGGTGGATGAATCAATAAAGGTTGACTTTTTGGGCAGGATGATGATATTGAGTGGG
>JAPPIE010000283.1:1455-9543 GCA_028874765.1 Gemmatimonadota bacterium | reverse complement strand
GCAATCGGAACAGTGATTGGCGCCGCATTGGGTTCTCGTTTTATTGCCGACATTGAATGGGAAACCATGCCCCTCTTTTTGGGTATTTTTATATTGCTCATCACCTGGATGCCCAAATTTTCCCGCGCTCCTGATTTACCCGCAAAATTCACACTGCTGGGTGCTCTTCAAACTGCTTTATCCTTGTTTTTTGGTGTAAGTGGTCCGCTCAATATGCCATTTCTCCTGCGAGAAAACCTGCCCCGCGATCGCACGGTAATCACGCATTCGGTTCAGATGGCATCGAGCCATGCGATGAAAATTTTGACATTTGGGTTTTTGGGATTTGTCTTTGCACCCTATTGGAAATTGGTCGTTGGCATGATCGCCTCTGCATCTCTGGGGTCTTACCTGGGAACTCTGATTCGCGGGCGCGTGCCCGAACACCATTTTCGCGTGCTTTTGCGGTGGCTGGTAACACTGCTCGCCTTACGCCTGATTTTGTATGTTCTATTTTCAACCTCCTGATAAGAAAAGGATAAACAATGGGTGATATTTTCCGCTGGGGCATTATCGGTCCCGGCAGTATTGCACACAAGTTCGCCACGGGATTGCGCGCACTCGACGATGCACAACTCGTCGCCGTGGGATCGCGCAGTCAGGAGCGCGCCGACGCCTTTGCCGATGCGTATGATGTACCCAATCGCCACGCCTCTTATGAAGCACTCGCCGAAGATCCAGAAGTCGATGCGGTTTATGTGGCAACGCCCCATCCCTTTCACAAAGAGAACAGTATCTTATGCCTGAAAGCGGGCAAGCCCGTGCTGTGTGAAAAACCATTTACAATCAACCAGCACGAAGCCAGAGAAGTTATCGAAGTCGCCCGCAGCGAAGATGTGTTTTTGATGGAAGCCATGTGGACCCGATTTTTGCCCATCACCAAACAGGTAAAGGCGTGGGTCACAGACGGCGCGATTGGCGAAGTGCGGATGTTATACGCCGATTTTGGATTTCGCGCCAACCTCAACCCCAAAGGGCGCTTATTCGATCTCGCACTCGGCGGCGGCGGACTGCTCGATATAGGCATCTACCCCATCTCCTATGCATCCATGATCTTCGACACACAACCTGCCACCATTTCGAGCCAGGCGCATATTGGCGAGACCGGCGTAGATGAACAGGCGGCTATCGTATTTGGCTACGACAAAGGGCAACTCGCATTGATCTCATGTGGCGTGCGAATCAAAACACCACACGAAGCGAAAATTCTGGGCACGGATGGCATGATCACAGTACCGAAGTTTTGGGACGCCCGCACGGCAATCCTATCCGCCGGCGATAAAGAGGAAGAGGTGACACTGGAATGCGCTGGCAATGGATACGAGTGTGAAGCCGCCGAAGTGGCCCGCTGCGTAAGAGAAGGCAAGCTGGAAAGCGATCTCATGTCACACGACGATACACTTGCCAATATGCAGACCCTGGACGCGATTCGAGAGCAATGGGGATTGAAATATCCGATGGAAAGGGAATAATATTATGCCAATGGAATACGGCACAATTGAAGGAATGAACAAAAAAATTTCGCGCATTTTGCAAGGTACAATGATGTTGCGCGAAGACGACCTGCAAGAATCATTTGACCTGTTAGACGGCGTGTGGGCACTCGGCGTCAACGGCTTTGACGGAGCATATATTTACGGCGGCGGGCAGTGTGAGCGCGTTTTGGGCCAATGGCTCGACGAGCGCGGCCTGCACGACGAAGCCGTCATCTTGACTAAAGGGGCGCACCACACTGGAAAAAAAAATAAAGTCACCCCGCCTGATATTACAGCAGACCTGACCACTTCTCTGGAACGTTGCCGCACGAATTTTATCGACATCTACGTATTGCACCGCGACGATCCCAATGTCGCAGTTGGCCCCATAGTAGAGATACTAAACGAACACAAAGCAGCGGGTCGAATCGGACTATTTGGCGGATCGAACTGGACCGTGCCGCGCATACAAGAAGCCAATGAATACGCATACAAGCACAACATGGAACCATTCACCGTGAGTAGCCCCAATTACAGCCTTGCAGAACAGGTGAAAGAACCCTGGAGAGGTTGTATCAGCATCAGTGGGCCTGAAAACGAGGCGGACCGCGCGTGGTACGCAGAACAAAACACGCCCCTGTTTACCTGGTCGAGTCTCGCACAGGGATTTTTCTCAGGCAGATTCACGCGCGAAACTTATGAAGACTACAAGGCAAACCTGCCCGGCTCTTGTGTCGAAGCCTATTGTTACGAACAAAACTTCAAACGCCTGGACCGCGCGGGCGAACTGGCAAAAGAAAAAGGACTAACCGTGCCGCAAATCGCGCTGGCATTCAACCTGAACCAACCCCTGAATCTCTTTTCACTAATCGGCGTATTCCATCCCGATGAGTGCAGGGCCAATATCGAGGCTCTCAATTTGAAACTCACACCAGAAGAACTCAATTGGCTGGACTTGAAACGCGACGAGCGGTGAGATATAAAAATATAAAAGGCCGATGGAACATCACCCATCGGCCTTTTTTTTTCAAACTAATACCTCAAATCTTTTGCCGCATCCAACCGCGCTTGACTTCGGGCTGTCTGCGAAAACCCTTTTGCGGTTTGGTACCCGTTGCCCCCATAGCCTGTTGACGCTTGTGATGGCCTTCCCACTGGCGCTGTGCGCGCTGACCGTCACTTGAAGACAGCCAGGCATCCAATTTTTCTTTCGATACGCCTTTTTCCGTCACAATGCCCCCTTTTTGAAATGCCTGCCGCCTGCGCTTGCTTTCGCCCCGCGAGCATCCCAGTTTTCGAGCCATGTGCTTGTCGTCTTCGCCAGCAGCCAAAAGATCTGCAAAGGTGCGAAAAAATGTTTCTGGGTCGTCAATCTGAAGATGAGCCATGAGAGCCTCCTGATCTTTTATAGCGTAGCGTATCTAAAAAATAAGACAAAGACAAGTCGCATCGTGTTTCCAATAGCGATCAAATCCCACCCGCTCAACCCCCAGCCCTTCTTTGCCTCTCGCCTTTTATCTGCGTCCATCTGCGTCCATCTGCGGACACCTTTCACCTCATCCTCGACTTCGACATCCACATATCGGGATTATTGCCGAGTTTGTCTTTAACACCCTCTGTAATTTCAGATAAGCGTTGCAATATATCTTCTGACAATGCGAGATCAACCGAAGGGAGATTCCATTGCACTTCATCGGGATTTCTCGCGCCCACCAGAAGCGATGTAATACCGGGTTGTTGTAGTGCCCAGGCAAGGGCAAGCTCTGCCATTGCCACGCCAGCTTCATCGGCGACATCGCGAATTTTCTTCAATGCGTCAAACACTTCGGCCTCGCAGCCTTCTTCACTGTGCCTAGACATGGAGCGGTCAGCAGAAAACAGGCGGGTTCGCGCCAGACCCTCTGGCACGTCATCCGCAGAGGCATAACGTCCGGTAAGCAACCCCTGCATCAGTGGGCTATAGCATATCAGGCCAATATTGTTCTCCAAACACATCGGCTGAATCTCGCGTTCAATAACGCGCCAGAGCAAGCTATAGGACAACTGATTGGTGACAATATCGGCAACAGCGAGCAAGTCGCGCAGATCGCCGCAGGCAAAATTGCAAACGCCAATAGCTCGAATTTTTCCCTGATCGCGGAGACGCTGAAGCGCGCTTGCTGTTTCTGCAATGGGAATATTGTGATTGGGCCAGTGAATTTGGTACAAATCGATATAATCTGTTTGCAGACTTTTCAAGCTCTGCTCGCAGGCTTTGGGCAAATCATCGGATGAAAGATGACCGCCGCCAACTTTGGTGGCAATCACCGCATCTTGCCGACGACCTTTGAGACCCTGCCCCAGCACGCGCTCGGACTTGCCATAGCCTTCTGCCGTATCGAAAAAAGTGATACCTGCATCGAGCGCGGCATGCACCGTAGCGACAGACACATCGTCGTCTTGCTCGCCCCAAACATCACCACCGGAAAAAGGCCAGCAGCCCAGAGCAATAACAGAAACATCGATATCCGTACCGGGAAGTTTGGTGTACTTCACGATTCCCTCCTACCGATACCATGTGCCTTCTAAATAACGCGCTGAGAGACGGCGAGACAATTCGCGCCGTACCTCTGGCTCCTGTTCGGCAATATTGTGTTCTTCTGTCGGATCTGCGATCAGATCGTAGAGTTCCGCAACATCGTTGTAGTTCTCCACCAATTTGTACTCCCGCGTGCGGATGCACCTGAAATTTTGTATGCCACTCACGGTTTCCGTACGGTGTTCCTCTGCCTCTCCGCGAAGCACTGCGCCAACTGACCGCGCATCGATATCCGAAAGCGGAGGCACGCCAGCAAGATCACATATCGTTGGATTCATGTCAATGAGTTCAACGAGAGCATCAGAGACGCGATCGCCTTCAATCCCAGGCCCCGCAATAATGAGCGGAACGTGTACCGATGCTTCGTAAGGCACGCTTTTGGTGTACAAACCGTGATCGCCCAGCATTTCTCCGTGATCGCTGGAAAAGATGACATACGTATTATCAGCCATCCCCCGCCGTTCCACTGCCGCGAGCATCTCACCGATCTGATCGTCAATAACTTCAATTGCCGCGCAATATTGCCGTCGGGTCTCTGCAATTTTTTCCGGGGTCATGTCTTTGATGCGATCTTTCAAGTAAGCGGGTTTACCCGGCAAATTTGCAGGCGTGGCGGGTGGCATCTCTGCATCGCGGTACTTCTCTCCATATTCCGCTGGCGGATCAAAAGGATCGTGAGGCCCCACAAAGCTCACAAATAAATGCCAGGGAAAATCCCCGGGAATATTCTCAATCCATTCGACAGATCGCTGCCCGATATACACATCCTCAAAAGCTTCGGTAGGCAAGACCGAATCGTGACAGGAAGCGTGATAACCCTCTCTGGAGCGACGGGTATAATCATCGACAAAAGCACCGAGCAACCCTCTTTCCTCCAAAAAGTGGTTATAAGGTCCCTGCGGTGTTTTGGAATGTCCAGCGTGCATTTTGCCCTCGCATTCAACCGGATGGGTAAAACCCCACATATACGTAGCGGGCCTATCGCCATCGCGTCCATTATACCCGTCGGGTTTGGCCAGATCGAGCTTGCCCACACACCCCACGTAATAATTGTAATCGCGCAATTGCTGGTAATAAGTCGGTTGGCTGCGAGGCAAAAAGCAATTGTTCCCAACGCAACCGAGGCGCGAGGGCTGCATCCCAGAAGCCAGTGCAATGCGAGAAGGCGCGCAAACCGGACAATTTGTCGTACATTGGGTAAAATGCACCCCCTGCTTTGCCAGGCGGTCAATATTGGGCGTGCGAACAAAATCAGCACCTGCACAGCCCATGTAATCAAAACGATGCTGGTCGTCCATAATAAACAAGATATTGGGTCGATCTGTCTGCGGCATAGTTTGTCTCCGTAGTGTGAGGTTGTATTGCAGATCAAGCCTGCGCGTCTAATAAATCTCTCGTAGCAATCAAAATGCCGTCTTCATCGGCGTAGAGATAATCGCCCGGAAGAAAGGTGACGCCAGCAAATGCAAGAGGCGTATTTTGGCGTCCCTTGCCTTCTTTTCGGCTGCGGCGCGGCACAGAAAAGCGTGCCTTGACGCCTATTTCAATTTGTGCAAGTTCAGACACATCGCGCACACCGCCATTTATGACAATCCCCGACCAGCCATTGTCGCTGGCAATTTCAGCGACCATATCCCCCAAAAGCGCACACCACATCGAACCCTCGCCATCAACGACGAGAACCCGTCCCTCGCCCGGTGTTTCGAGTATCTCGCGCACCAGCACATTGTCTTCGTGAACTTTGACTGTGGCAATCGGACCGCAAAATGCCGTAACACCGCCGTAGTCATTAAAAATGGGTTCAGCAACTTGAAGTGCCGGATCGGTTTCGTGTTCATCGCACAAATCAGTAGTTTTGAAATCCATTGATCACCTCGTAAATATCTTTAAACATTGAATCTGCATTTTTACAACCCCTATAATTGCGCCCAAAAAGCGACTTGTCAAAGAAAAAAGCCATGTAACAAATTGCGACAGTCTAATCCTCAAATCCCTACTGGACTTATCAGTCATAGATGGATATATTTTTAGTGCTTTGATCAATTAGAAGGTGCGAACCTATCTGAGGTGAAGCTATGAAGCAAAAACTCTTTGCAAAGATACGTTTTTCTCCAAAACTACAAGACATTTGGCCGACAGCGTTCCTAACTGCCGAGGCACATCTGCCTAACAACAATGAAGACGCGGGACCCTGGTCTATGCGTGCGGAACTCTGGAATCCACCGAATAAGAATGGGATAGCCTGGGCATGGATTTCATTCCTGTCTCCCAAAGCTCCCTTTGCGACACTTCCTCCCCGTAAGTCGTTTAAGCTCACAAGAGGACGCTCACTCGTTGCCAGTTGTCAACTCTATAGTGGGTCACCGACAAGTTGAGAGCGGACTTGTCCAGGCTCGGTGGCATAAGAGTATTGCACAACGGACAATCGGTATGGAAGTGGATTCCTTATAATCTACCTCGTAGTGCATCAACATAATGAAATATCTTTTGTAACTATCTCATTACATTAGAAATCCCCGTCAGAGCCACATCTGACGAGGATTATTTTTTTAGGGGTTAAATCCATCCAAATGCTACGTCTAACACTTCGAGAAATTCAAGAGGCATCCGTCGAAGAGCGTCTCCATTTGATTGAGCTTCTTCTCCAGTCTCTGAAGAAAGACATGGAGACAATCTCGCCTGCACCAAAAAAGATTTTCACCCTCCGTAAATTCAGCCTGGGTGGAGAGGTCCATGCAGACCGCGACCAACTGTATAATGAACGAACAAACTGATTACGTTTGCCATTGACACCAACCTGCTTGTCTATGCACATAATACAGACTCGGAAATGGATTGAGAGAGTTATGTAGGCAAACTCGTGACATAAGTAAAAATCCCCATCAAAACCACATTTGACGGGGATTTTATTTTAACAACTATGATCATACCCATTCAAAGACCATTCCCAGTGCTTCTTTGGAATTATCGGCGGGATTGGCTACAGGGGCTTGCTATATAGCTTCCGGCAATTGCACGAATTCAATTGGCGTTTACTTACTGGTTTCTCGGCGCAACCTCATTTTGTGGTTTGGCTTGCGCCAGATTGCGCCAGATATCGATCTGTCAAATAAGCTCGAAATTCATCAGGTCGGAATCCCCGAGGCCCTGGTTTGCCTTTGTAAGCAATTTTCCCCTGTTTATCAACCAGATAATATCGTTCAGGCCAAGCAGAATAAGCTATCTGACAGCTATTATCCATTTTGTCAATCACCGTCGGGATCTTGATATCAAACGCCTCAACCATCAGGCTGGCGATATGTTGTCGTTCTTCATATGTCTTGGGCTGTTTAAAGACAACGTCTTGACGCTCGTTGACAGCCATCTGCCACTCATCTTCAGGATGCGCCTCTTTGATATAGACCACCATAAATTCCGCTTTGTCTTCAAAATCGGCATGTAACTTTTTAAGCTTGGCGACCGCCTTGCGAAACGGAGGTCAGGTATAACTGCCAAAAATGAGAACAACCTCACGTTTACCCTTAAAAGAAGACAACTGGACAAGCTCTTTTCCATCCACTTTTTTTAATGTAAAATCAGGTGCTTCATCACCCACTTGTAAATTGCCTTCTTCTTTTTGTTTTTGGTAATATGCGATTTTCTCTCGCCGAGTTTTAAACTCAGGAACAGCAATTTCCTCGCCTATAACAGGCGTGTTAGAAATTGAGACAACGAAAAAGGTAAATAATAAAAGACAGACCAGGCATTTGACAATTCTCATACAGGTACCCTCAAAAAAATATAACTGAACTTTTACAATATCTCATTACCTCAAGATTTTCCAAACTGGTGCCTCAAACTCGTCTATTTCCTATTTTTTAACATTGAGATAAAGTAGTCAACATTGCTTTGATATTTATTTTTTGAACCCGGATAAACCAGATCAGATTCTATACCAAGCGCTGCCATTTTTTCTTTTAAAGCAACACCAAACTGCACGTGATGCACTTTCCAACC
>JAPPIE010000283.1:0-1355 GCA_028874765.1 Gemmatimonadota bacterium | reverse complement strand
CTGTGCTTGCTCCACGGATAATAAATATGGTCATTATCCGGCGTCTTGGGCTGATGTGCGCCCAGAATTGTGATCTCGCGCAAGTGAACCTCGGGCAAAAAACTCACTTCTACGGTACCGCGCGGAGACCCCAGCGCGACCAGACGCCCCCCCAACCGCGGCAAAGTCAGCGCCATGGGATAAACTGCGGGAATACCCGTCGCTTCAATGACCAGATCGACACCATCGCCCACGCAATGCTCGCGCACCACTTCGGCGACATCCCCTACAGTATTGGGATTAATACAAACATCTGTGCCCCTGTCTCTCGCCTTACCCAACCGAAAATCATCCAGATCAATCGCAATAACCGGAAGCGCGCCAGCCAACCGCGCAAAGGTCGCCGCCAACTGGCCCACAATACCCATACCGGTAATTGCAACAACTTCACCCAATTCTGGACGCCCAACCCGATGCCCGTGCATGGCAATCGCACACATAACCATAAAAGCTGCGGACCTGGGCAAAATATCTTCAGGCACTCTGAAAAAATTCCCGCTCAAAACGGCATGACTGGCGTGATTGCCCTGCGCAGCAATGCGATCACCGGGTTCTATCCCCTTCACATCTTTGCCCACCTCGAGCACCACACCCGTATTGCAATATCCCGTTGGCCGCGGAAATGTCCTCGCACGCGACGGTTCACCCCCGTGTGCATAATTGTAAATTTCCGTACCCACACTCACGGCAGTATAATCATTCTGCACCAAAATGCCATTGTCTGGCACACGCGGTAGATCAAAGTTTTCCATTTCAATCCGTCGGACATCTGTACATAGTAATCGTTGTGCTTTCACGACCATCTCCTTCTATGGAGGATCCACGGGAACCTTCTGGCGCTTCGGAATCAGCGGATCGTACTCAAACTCCTTTGTTCCCTTCACAAATTCCGCACGCGCTGCTTGCAACACCTTTTTGTCCAAAATCAGATCAATAGCCGACCCCGCAAACACCTTGGCCGTTTGCAAAACCGCGCGCTCGGCATAAGGCATTATCGCCTGTGCGGTCATATCGCGGTGATGGCCCGGCGTGCCCTTTGTATAACACACCATCTGAAACCGCCCCATCGGTGCCAGCCACGACACATTATCTTCATCCGAAGACCCGCGCCCCTGTGAACCCTTTCCCTTTTTGATCTTCCCGTCAAATTCACCTTTGTATCCCAATTCCTTTACGCGTTCCTTATCTTTTTTTGACGCACGAGGTGGACCGAATAATTCGAGATTTTGACGCACAGTTTCGCACATCACATCATTTGGCAAACGCGGGTACACAGCCGTGATACGATGCCATTTCATAGTCGTTTCCGTAGCCAT
>JAPPIE010000457.1 GCA_028874765.1 Gemmatimonadota bacterium | reverse complement strand
TCTTTAATACCGGGAAATTGCGCATCCAGATTTTCGATCACCTCGCGTAATGTATTGCCACCGACAACCACCTTCTCCTGCCCATCGGTCAATTTACGCATCAGCGAAGGAATCCACACTTCAGGCATAGTCAAACTCCTGTATCTCTGGCCCTCTCAGGCCGAGCCGTTTCCACCGTTTTTATCCCACCAGGCTTCCAACACGCGCGGAGGCGACATGGGCAACTCTGTCAGACGCAAGCCAATGGCATCGTAAATCGCATTGGCAACCGCTGCTGTGGGTGGCACAATCGGCACCTCTCCCACCCCGCGCACACCGTAGGGATGCCCCGGATTGGGAACCTCGACAATATGCGCATCAATCATCGGCAAATCCAAACACGTCGGCATCCGATAATCCAACAAGCTGCTATTCCTCAAAATGCCATCTTCGTCGTACACATACTCTTCGTTGAGCGCCCAACCAATCGCCTGCGCCACGCCGCCCTGCATCTGCCCCTCCACATACGGCGGATAAATCGCTTTCCCCGCATCCTGGAAAATCGACGCGCGCAAAATATCGACCTTGCCCGTATCGGTATCGACCTCCACATCCACAATCGCCACCGCATAAGCACCCCCAACACCTGTGGGTTTTGCCGTGGCGCGCCCCATCACCGGCCCGCCCGTTGAATCGAGCTTGGCCGCCAAATCCTTAAACGTAATCGACTTTGACGGATCGGACTTCGATTGGAACACCCCTTGATCGAACTCGACATCATCCTCGGAAATCTCCCAAAGGATCGCCGCACGCGCCATCATCTGTTCTTTGATATCCTGCGCGCACTTATAAGCCGCCCAACCCGTCGCAAATGTCGTGCGCGAACCACCCGTCACACCCGTATAACCAATCGAATCCGTATCGCCCACCTGTGGACGAATCTGCTGCTCCGAAATACCCAGCACCTCGGCCATCTGCATCGCAACCGACGTGCGCGTGCCCCCAATATCTGTCGAACCTTCCACCAGATTGATCGTGCCATCGTCATTCACACTCGCAGCCGCACTCGAAACACCCCCTCCATTGCCCCAGAAACCAGATGCCACACCGCGACCGCGATATTTTCCATTAATCGCCGTCTGATAGTGGTCAGAAGAGACCGCAGCGCGAACGCATTCCTCGTGCCCAATGCGCTTATTCACGGGCCCATCTGCGCGACGCGTACCTTCTTTTGCAGAATTGTCCAACCGAAATTCCAGTGGATCGACCCCCAATTTCTCGGCGAGTTCATCCACAACAGTTTCAACGGCAAAAGCCGCATTCGTCGTGCCCGGCGCGCGATAAGCCGAAGAAGAAGGCTTGTTGTTCACCACATCATAACCATCCACCAGAACATGTGGAATTACATAAGGCGCCAGCATATTGCGCGCGCCCGCGCCCACGGGACTACCGGAAAAAGCCCCCGCCTCATAAACCAATTCACTCTCGGCAGCGACGAGCTTGCCGTCATTGGTCGCGCCCATCTTCACCCGAATCCACGATCCCGACGTTGGGCCAGTCGCCTGCAAAACCTCGGTGCGGGTCATAATCATTTTTACCGGATGCCCGGTCTTTCTCGACAACAGCGCGGCAATCGGTTCCAAATACGCTTTGATCTTGCCACCGAATCCCCCGCCAATCTCCAGGGGCACAACCTTAATTTGCGACACGGGAATACCCAAAATTCTCGCAGTCTGATCCCGCACGCCGAACGCACCCTGATTGCTGCACCAGATCGTCACCACATCATCGGCATTCCACAACACCGTGGCATTTTGCGGCTCGATATAGCCCTGATGCACCATATCCGTGAGAAACTCGCGCTCGACAATCACATCCGATTCGGCAAATCCCTGTTCGATATCGCCCAATTCCGTGCGAAAATGCGACGCCACATTGCTGAAATTCTCGCTCCTCTCGCCCATCGAATTGGTTCTCTGATCCTCATGTACCAGAGGGGCATCATCCTTCATCGCCTCCCGCACATCCAGCACATGGGGCAACACCTCGTATTCGACCTCAATCAAATCCAGTGCTTCTTCAGCAATATGGACATTGGTCGCCGCCACCGCCGCCACGGGATACCCCTGATAGAGCACCTTCTCGCGTGCCAGTACTGCCGCACACATATCCTTAACCCGTACCACCTCTTCGCCCAAATCGGCCAACTGCTCCTCGGCATTGAGCGCCAAATCCTGCCCGGTAACAACCGCGCGCACGCCTTCAAGCGCTTCGGCCTTGCTCGTATCAACCGACTTGAGCCGAGCGTGTGCATGCGGGCTTCGCAAAACTCTGGCATGCAACATATCGGGCAAATTGAGGTCCGTACCGTAAATCGCCCTACCCGTCACCTTATCCGCGCCATCGTGCCGCACGGGCCGCGTCCCCACCACCTTATAATCCGTAATACCCAGATAATCTTCCTGTGGAATCGCCATTCTTCCTCCTGTAATAATAAAATTGCAATCCTGATTAATCGCACCAAAAATAATGCAGACCGCGCCCCCTGTCCAGTCTTTAAATCACGCGTCGCTGATCTTGATACCGGACAGAGTCTCAATAGTCTTTGTCACGGCTGAAAAATCGAGTGCGCCAGCACCCAGGCTACTGGCGGCCGCATACATCTGATAAGCCACCGCTCCCAGCGGTACAGGCACATTCATCGCACGCCCCATCTCCACGCCGATACCGATATCCTTCTTCATCAAATCGAGCATAAACCCCGGCGCGTACTCATCCTTGAATACAAAATCCGCAACGCGCGCCTGAAAAGCCGATGAATTACCCGAACTCACGCTAATCACCTGCCGCATCACCTCTGGATCAGCACCCGCTTTAACGCCGAGGGTAAGCCCCTCTGCAATCGCAGCCATCGTAATACCGCCGAGCAACTGATTCACAATTTTAACCGTTTGCCCCACGCCAACATCACCCACATGAAAAATATTCTCGCTATTGCCCATCGCGTCAAAAATCCCCTGACAGCGATCAAAATCGGCCTTTGCTCCACCCGCAATAATAGTCAGCGTACCGTTAATCGCCCCAATATCGCCACCACTTACCGGCGCATCCATCACGCGAACCCCTTTTTCCGCTGCCTCCTCTGCCACACCCTGAATCGTCAACGGCGAAATCGTGCTCATATCCACAATGAGATCGCCTTCAGATGCCCCAGCCAAAACGCCCTGATCGCCCAAAATGACCTCGCGCACCTCGGGATCAGCAGTCACAATGGTAATAATAATATCCGTTGCCTCGCCCACCGCCTGTGACGAAGGCACATAAGTCGCCCCCGCGCCCTCCATCTCGGCCACAATCTCGTCGCGCCGCGCGTAAAATGTCACATCAAAACCCGCCTTCAACAGATTGTGGCACATAGGCTTGCCCATAATTCCCAAACCGACAAATCCAATCTTGTCCATCTCATCACTCCTTTTCTGGTAAAACATCTATTTGTCTTTGACAACTGAAATGCTACAGTATAATATAACGTCAACTCATCCTATCATCAGAAAAAAGAGCCAACCATGAACACAAAAACATCCTCCGACCCTTTACTCATCGGCATCGACGTTGGAACCACCAACATCAAAGCCCTGATCTTTGATCCTCGTGGTCGCGAAATCGCACGCGCACAGGCCAAAACGCCCACACACCATCCACAGCCTGAATGGGCGTATTACAAACCCGATGAACTCTGGAAAACCGTATGCGGCGTCCTGAAAAATACTGTTGCACAAATCGACAATCCCGCCAACATCACCGGCATAGCCACCGCGAGCATTGGCGAAACGGGCGTCCCCATCGACAAGCGAGGAAACCCAACCAGTTATGCAATAGCGTGGTTCGACCAGCGCACCCGCCCGCAATGCGAACAACTGCAAAAAACCTTTGACCGCGACGAACTCTTCTCGCTTACAGGGCTTCCTCTACAACCCATTTCCAGCCTGTGCAAAATCCTCTGGATACGCGAACATCAACCCGAAGCCTTTGCGCGAACCGCCACCTGGCTCAACACTGCCGATTATATCGCCTTCCGATTATCGGGCATACCCGCCACCGACTATTCCCTCGCCTCTCGCACCCTTGCCTTTGACCTCCACAACCGGCAATGGGCAAACGACCTCCTCAACGAACTCCATCTTTCTCCAAATCTCTTCGCGCCACTTTGCCCTGCTGGAACAGACCTGGGCGCCATCCTTCCCGACATCGCACGCGAAACCGGCCTGCCCCTGCACACGCGAATATGCGCCGGTGGACACGACCATATTTGCGGCGCACTTGCCGTTGGCGTTACAGAACCGGGAACAATGCTCAATTCTCTGGGCACCGCAGAAGCCATGTGCCTGCCCATTTCCCAGCTCCTTACAGACCCGCAAATCGGCCGCCAAAACTTCACCATAGGCGCGCATGTCGCGCCCGACCAATATTACTTCCTCGGCGGATTGTTCACAAGTGGTGCGAGCATTGAGTGGTTCCGCAATTTATTTGGCGAAAATGCCGACTATAACACCTTAATTTCCGAAGCGAGTGAATCACCACCCGGTAGCCTGGGCGTTGGCTTTCTCCCACAACTGCGCCTTACCAACCCACCCCATGCAGAAGCCATAGCACGCGGGACATTTATTGGTCTAACGCCCGACGCCAACCGCGGTACGCTCTTCCGAGCAATCCTCGAAGGTCTATCTCTGGAAATGCGCCATATTATTGACGCGTCCAAATCTCATCCCGGCGTGCCCGAAACAAAAAATATTATCGCAATCGGCGGCGGCATCCGCAATCAACTCCTCATGCAAATCAAAGCCACCGTTCTCGACCAGCCCATCGCCCTCGCTGAAATGGATGAAGCAACAGCCCTCGGCGCGGCAGTGCTCGCCGGATTGGGCACAGGTGTTTACGCAGACGTCGCCGATGCCCTGCATACGCTCGACATCCCCATGCAGACCATTCACCCCATACCCGAACAGGTCGCCCATTACAACACAATTTACAACCGCGTACACAAACAAATTTATCCGGCAGTACAAGGCCTGCACCAGCAGATTGACCAGATCCAGATGACAATGGTCAGATAGCCTTATCTTTGCCAATCTCCATATTCCGAAATTGCAAATCGCACAACTCGCGATAAAGCCCATCCCTATCAAACAACGCCTCATGCGTTCCACGCTGCGCGATCTCGCCCTGCTCCAATACCAGAATACAATCCGCATGTTTTACTGTTGACAACCGATGCGCAATAATAAACGTCGTGCGTCCTGCCATCAACCGTTCCAAAGCCTGCTGCACCTGCGCCTCTGAAGCCGAATCCAGCGATGAAGTCGCTTCATCCAGCAACAAAATGCGCGCGTCTCTCAACAGAGCACGCGCAATCGCAACCCGCTGCCGCTGTCCCCCACTCAATTTCACGCCCTTTTCCCCAACCAGCGCGCCGTACCCCTCCGGCAATTCCACTATAAAATCGTGGGCATTCGCATCTCGGGCTGCCAGCTCAACCTCATCATCCGTCGCATCCAATCGCCCGTATCGGATGTTTTCACCAATGGAAGTACCGAACAAATCCACATCCTGTGATACCAGCGCGATCTGTTCGCGCAGCGATACAATCTGCACATCGCGCACATCCACGCCATCCACGCGCACAACCCCAGAGGTCGCATCGTAAAATCTCGGAATCAGATTCATCAGCGTCGTCTTGCCCGCGCCACTCGCCCCCACAAGTGCTATGGTTTGCCCAGGCAGGGTCTCAAATGAAACCCCCATGATTACCGGGCGGTCGGGCTGGTATCCAAACCAAACATCTTCAAACGCCACGGCACCGCGAACATCTGCAAGCGGAAACGCTCCCTCGCCATCGGCAATCTCCGGTCGCGACTCGAGCAATTCAAAAATGTGTTCTGACGCGCCCACAGCAGAATTTAAGGACGCATAAAGACGCGTAATCCCCATCACAGATCGGGCAATATTCATCGCGTAAAAAATAAACGCCACCAGATCACCCGCCGACAAGCGCCCGGCCAGCACCTCTGTGCCCCCATACCAGAAAATCACCACCAGCGCCAGCATAAAAAGAAATGCGATACAAGCCGAAAAAACCGCCTCCATAATCACGCGATAGCGCGACGTGCGAAACAAATCTTCGTTTGCCTCGCCATATCGATTCACCTCAAAAACTTCGCGTGCAAACGCCTTAACAACCCGTATAGCCGACAGGGCTTCTTCGGCAATCGCAGTCGTATCGCCCAAACGATCCTGCACCGTGCGAGACAACTCGCGGATGCGCTGCCCAAAATAGCGCGCCCCAACAGCAGCAACCGGCGCAGCGGCAAACACCACCAGGCTCAATCGCCAATTGAGAACAACCATAGCCGCTACAGAACCAATAGTCATAATCCCCGTCATCAAAACCTGCGAAATAGCACCCGTCGCGGCATTTCTGATGGCCCCCACATCATTAGTCAGACGCGACATGAGTTCGCCCAACCTGTGATCGGCATAAAAGCGAAGCCCCAAAAGGTGCAAATGCGCGTAAACCTTCTTTCGCAGATCCGTCACCACGCGCTCACCCACCCAGGAAATCCAGTAATGGCTACCCACATGCAAAAGCGACTGAAGCACAAACAGCACCAGCATGCCAAGCGCCAGCAAATCCAACTGGTGTCTATCCCCCTGCTCAAACACGGAATCCAACAGCGACCGCAAGCCCAGCGGAATCATCAGCCACACACTTGAGGAAAACGCGGTAAATACCAGCCCCAGGACGAGCCGCAACAAGTATGGACGGGCAAAAGCAAAAATGCGCTTCCACGCCCGCCACAATGCCACGGGGGAATATGTCTGGCTATTTTTTTCAGTCATTTATTTTCTGCCTCAAAACAGCGGTCTCCTCAACATCCACCTCGAGATCAGCCGTAATCACCACACCGTAAGCGTCTCGCGCAGCCTCGACCGACAACCGCTCCTGTTTGACATCCTCCAGCACTCTTTTGGGATCGCGTTCAAAAGGCGACCCATAGCCCCCACCACCCGGAATACGCAACGTCACCGACTGCCCGGGTTGGAGATCATAGCGACCCTTTGGCGGCAAAACAGTGCCATCCGACAAAAAAAGTTCGCCGCGCCTGCCATCGCGCCCCCCCAAAAAACCGCGCGGTGCATAGCACGTGCGATCGTACATACACGAATGCAGCGCGGGATGATCGGAGTCAACAGACAAAACCATCTCCTGCCCCAGCCCCCCTCGAAAAGTACCCGCACCGCCAGAATCGGGAATCAACGCGCGCCTGTGCATAATCACTGGCGACACGGACTCAATCGCTTCGGCAGGCACGCCCTTAATCCCACTGGGAAACGCCGTCGCCGAAATCCCATCATCGCCGGGACGCGCCCCCATACCCCCTGCGGAAAAAAAGATATACGCAAAACGCTCACCCGTGCGACCTATCCCCTCCAACTGCGTATTCCAAAGCCCAGCCGACCCATCGGCAATCACGCGATCGGGAATAGCCTGAGAAAGCGCCCCAAACAGCGGTTGCGAAAGAAAATGCCCAACCAGATGCCGCGCACCCACAGCACATGGAAATTGCGCGTTTAAGATACATCCCTCGGGTGCCGTAACTGTTATGGGGCGAAAGCTGCCTTCATTATTGGGAATATGCGGACTAATGGCGCATTTCAAGGGATACGTCGTATAGGCATGCGTATAATTGTACACCACATTGATCCCGCGATCCACCTGTGGCGATGTGCCCGTATAATCAACGATCAAACTGCGATCTTTGACAATAACTTTTGCGCGAATAACCAACGGCCTATCGTACCCATCGAGTTTCACCTCATCCTCATAAACGCCATTTACAATCTCCGAAATCGCCTCTCGGGTTGCCGCTTCTGACCGATCTAAAATCAACGTCGATAACCCTTCCAGATCCGCGAGATCGTAATGTTCCAGCGCCTGAAGCAACTTGACAGCCCCCACATCATTCCCGGCCTGTTGCGCGTACAAATCGCCGACGACCTGATCTGGCTCGCGCACATTTGATCGCACAATAGCGATCAAATCGCGATTGATCTCCCCTTCATCAAACAATTTCATAATCGGGATATTCAGGCCCTCTTCATACACCTGACGCGCACCGGCCCCCAGCGTGCGACCGCCAATATCCATGGCATGGCAGGTATTGGCAAACCACCCCACGCCCCTGTCCCGATAAAAAACCGGCGTGACAACCGTAATATCGTGCAAATGCCCCGACCCCAGCCACGGATCATTGGTGAGCAAACTATCGCCGGGTTTCAACGTGTCAATCGGATACGCTTTCACAAAATGCCGCACGCAATTCGCCATTGTATTGATATGCCCCGGCGTCCCTGTCACTGCCTGCGCCAGCATATTGCCCCCGCGGTCAAATACCCCTGCAGACAAATCACCGGCCTCGCGCACCACCGTTGTAAAAGAAGCGTGCATCAATGCCGCCGCTTGCTCATTCACAATAGAAATAAGGCGATTCCAAAGCACTTCTAACTCAACTGCATCAATTGTGCGATCCTTCATACATCCTCCCTGATGAGAATCAGATTGCCCGTATCATCCACCTGCAAAACCCATCCGGGCGGCAATACCGTAGTGGATTCAACTTCCTCGACAATAGCAGGACCTTTCAAAACAGCTCCTCTTCCGAGTTTGTCTCGCCTATAAACCGCAGTCCCGTATTTTCCTTCCGAAAAAAGAACATCGCGCTGTCCCTCAGCCCCCTGACTGCCTACGTCCCCAACAGACGCACTATCGCAAATTTCCGGCACTGGCCCCGAAACCGTCACGCGCCAGTGAATGGCCTCAACGGGAACGCCCTCACACAGACGCCCGTATAATTTTTTATAAGACGCATCAAAAGCCGCTTGAAGCGCGCCATCGGAGCTTTCTATAAATTCTCCCAAAGGCACGGGAACGCTTATCTCGTGCCCCTGCCCCACATATCGCATGTCAGCCGTGCGTACCACGCGGATCTCAGAATCATCAATCCCCGCCTCTCGCACGAGTGCACGGCCTTCATCTTCCATCTCCCCATAGAGCTTATTGACAACCTCGCGATCCAACGCGGCGATCCGAGATACAAAACTCCGCACATAATCAAAAGCAATGGGCGCGAGCATCAAACCAAAAGCCGATCCAACCCCTGCAGCCGGCGGAACAATCACCCGATCAATCCCCAACTGCATCGCAACCCCGCATGCGTGTACGGGACCAGCCCCACCCGTCGCAACCAGCGCGTATCCATTCAAATCAATCCCGCGCTCGGCCGCGTGAACCCGTGCGGCATTGGCCATATTTTCATTCACCAAATCGTGAATACCCTGTGCGGCGCGCATGCGATCCAGCCCGGTAAGTCGCGCAAATTCATCAACCG
Organism: Gemmatimonadota bacterium; assembly: GCA_028874765.1. Classification (GTDB taxonomy): domain Bacteria; phylum Latescibacterota; class UBA2968; order UBA2968; family UBA2968; genus VXRD01. The sequence continues at coordinate 139 of JAPPIE010000457.1, read as the reverse complement.
CATCCGCAGCGCAATCCACACTTAGCTCCATTTGCCCACCCAAAAAATACCCGGCATTCAAATAGCCCAACAAAAGATCGGCATCCGTCACCGTGGGCAACTGCCCCCCGCGTGCATAACAGGCGGGACCGGGATCTGC
>JAPPIE010000208.1 GCA_028874765.1 Gemmatimonadota bacterium | reverse complement strand
AAAAAAATAGACATTGATTCTGCCGTTGGCATTGACGTGGGGCTTGATAATTTTGCTATGTTTTCTGACAAAGAGAAGATAGCAAATCCTCGTTTTTTTCGTAAAGAGGAAAAGGCACTCGCTAAAGCACAGCGCAAGTGGGACAAAGTAAAAAAAGTGTCGCCAAAGAAACGAGAGGAAGCACGTAAGACTGTTGCCAGAGTGCATGAGCGTATCCGGAATAGACGGAATGATTTTGTGCATCAAGAAGCTCGAAAGATAGTGAATAAATACGGCTTTGTCGTCGTAGAAAAGTTAAAACCTAAAGAGATGCAAAAGAATCGTCGTTTATCAAAAAGCATCTCAGATGCAGCGTGGTCACTGTTCAGGTGTTGTCTCGAATACAAAGCGGAAGAAGCTGGTATTGGATTCAAGGCCGTTGATCCTGAATACACGTCACAAGATTGCTCGGCATGCGGACATAGAGAGAAGAAAACGCTCTCTGATCGTGTGCATCATTGCAAGGCGTGTGGCTATACAGCAGACAGAGACCTCAATGCTGCGATAAACATATTGACTTTGGGATTACAAAGTCAGGCGGATTGACCGCCAAGAAGCCCAACTGCTCTATCGTTGGGAGTAATCACACTTGACTCACAGCCTAAAAGCTGGTATTGTTATGGCTTCTGAAAATAAGTGGTGCTTTTGATCAAACCCTTTTTTTGAGAATATCCTTTATGAACGCCGAACTGGTACATGCAAAAACATTTGTGAATGACTTATTTGTTTTAATTAAATTTCGGATTGGACTAATGGTCGTGTTCAGCACTTCTGTGGGATATGTGCTGGGCATGGGATATGTTCCCGATCCAATTCACATCTTCCATGTGCTATTCGCCACATTTTTGACCACTTCTGGCACGGGTGTTTTGAACCAGTTTATGGAGCGCGAGCGCGATGCGAGAATGGGACGCACGGCTGACCGACCACTGCCTGCGGGACGCATTGCGCCAGAATTGGCCTGTTGGTTCGGGCTAATTTTAAGTGGTATGGGCATTGTCTATCTGGGAGTACTCGTCAATGTTTTGACCGCGCTGATGGGCTTATTAACCGTAGTGATATATTTGCTTCTCTATACGCCCTTAAAGCCCAAAACACCGCACAATACAGCTATTGGGGCCATCGCTGGTGCACTGCCGCCAGTGGGTGGATGGACCGCAGCAACAGGCGTTTTGAGTGGCGAAGCACTGGCACTGTTTGGCATTTTGTTTTTGTGGCAATTTCCCCATTTTTTGTCTATTGCCTGGCTTCACCGAGAAGATTACGCACGAGGTGGGTTTCGCATGCTGCCCATAGAAGACCCACAAGGCCATAGAACCGCCCATCAAGTGGTGCTTTATACCCTGGTTTTGTTGTCGTGCAGCCTGATGCCAGCGCTATTGGGTATGGCTGGTGTGGCGTATTTTGGGGTTGCCATATTACTCGGCCTTGGCCTGTTGTACGCCAGTTTGACCTTCGCGCAGTCGCGCACAGATATGCAAGCACGCCGCCTGATGCGGGCAACGCTCATATATCTGCCGGTGTTGTGGACAGTAATGATGTTGGACAAAATTGCGTAACAAAAAAAATGTGTCTCCGACCTGAAAAAAACAGGAGGTGATAGGCTGACCTATCACCTCTCTTTGTATGTGTAGGAGCGGTCAAGTGCAAGCAGCAATATATGTCGAAAATGTAAGCCACAAATTTGGCGAGCGCATTGCCTTAGATGACATTACGTTACAGGTAATGCCCGGAGAAATGTACGGCCTTTTAGGCCCAAATGGCAGTGGAAAAACCACCTTATTCCGCATGTTGTGTACGATGCTGCCCCCCGATCAGGGCAGGATTTGCCTGCTGGATAAAAACGCCAGTGCTGTACGCGCACACATAGGAGTGGTTTTTCAGCATCCCAGCTTAGACGCGCGTTTGACCGTATTGGAAAATCTACGCCATCAAGGTCATCTCTACGGTTTGAAAGGCCGCCCGCTCTCGCAACGCATCGAAGAAGTACTGGACATGATGGCTCTCACAGACCGCGCAAAAGACCGGGTGGAAGTACTATCTGGCGGATTACAGCGGCGCGTTGAACTGTGCAAAAGTTTGTTGCACCATCCCGAAGTATTGATCTTTGATGAACCCGGCACCGGGCTTGATCCCGGCGCACGACGAAGGTTTTGGGATGATCTGGATATTTTGCGGCGAACCTACGGCACAACACTCGTGCTTACAACCCATTTTATGGAAGAGGCCGAGCGCTGTGATCGCATTGGCATTTTAGATCGCGGACGGCTAATTGCCGAAGGCTCGCCTGAGGAATTGAAGCGTACAGTGGGACGCGAGGTGATCACCCTTGATACACGTGATCCCAAAGGCTTGCAATTGCAAATCGAAAAAATTGTACGCCGCGATATCCAGATCATTGACGGACAGGTGCGTATTGCCTGCGATGAAGGACAGCAGTTGTTAGCGCAGCTGTATCCCCTTCTGCAAGAGAAAGTCCAGGCCCTGACCTTGAGTGTCCCCACACTTGAGGATGTTTTTGTGCAGCGAACAGGACACGGATTTCAAGTGGAGGACCTATAGTGCGAATGGCTTTCTGGTTGCCCGTCGTGTCGCTGTGGCGGCGCGAGTTGGTGCGCTTTGCTCGAGACCGCAATCGATTATTCGGTGCAATAGGCCAGCCTCTCGTGTTCTGGTTGCTATTGGGCGCTGGTTTTGAAAAGTCTTTCGCGCCCCAGGGGATTGCCAGTGGATATCTGGAATATATTTATCCGGGAATATTGTTGCTGATTCTATTATTTACAGCGATCTTTTCGACCATTTCTGTAATTGAAGACCGGCGCGAAGGATTTATGCAATCGGTGCTGGTCGCACCTGTATCGCGGATCGGATTGGTTCTCGGCAAGGTCCTGGGCGGGGGAACCCTGGCATTTTTGGAAAGCCTGATATTTCTGATATTTCTGGTATTTTTGGATATTCCCATCAGCATTGCGTCTTTGGGCCTGACCCTCATTTTTTTAGCTGTAATGGGCATTGCCCTCACAGCTTTGGGATTTGCGATAGCCTGGCAGGCTTCATCCACTGCGGGATTTCACGCGGTAATGAATTTGCTTTTATTCCCTATGTGGGTACTATCCGGCGCATTTTTTCCCGCAGAAGGCGCGGCGCGCTGGCTGGCATATCTGATGGCAATAAATCCATTGACTTATGGTATGGATGGTTTACGCCAATCTCTTTATCTAACAACATCCGGTACCAATACCCATTTGTGGTTTTGTGTTATAATAAGTGTGGCATTTGCTGCCCTGACCCTCAGTGCAGCCGTATGGCAGGTATATCGGAAAGAGAAATAAGTGAGGACTGGGAGAACTTCACAAATTTCTGGAACAGATACTTTATTTAGTTGTTGGATATTGTATTGACAAAATGAATCCTTTGCGTATGGTCTTGCCATGCAAAAACTAACGCATCTATTATTTTTTACCTGTGTCTGTATGTCCTGCCTTGGTGGCTGTAGCTTACTCGACCGTCAACAAGGTCCCAAATTGCTGGATTTGCGTACAGATCGCGGGTCCGACCCATCGGTGGGACGCGGGCAGGAAGTGCAAATTACCATCGTGACGGATGATCCAGACAATGATGAGTTGGATTTTCGCTGGATTGCTACCGGAGGAGAATTTGCTGCCAGCCGTGCGGATACACTGATTGATCTGTTTCAAGATTCGATTACAGTAGTATGGAAAGCACCTATCGAACCCGGCGTTTATGAGTTATTTTTAGAATTTGGGGACGGCCAATCTGAGACACTGGTGACCTCAGGGGTGCGTATTGCCGTAACACAAGCCCCCCCTATTGCTCTTGTCGGTCCAGATCGGGAATTAGATTTTCACGACGCGCTGCGCGTGGTCTTAGATGGCACTGGTAGTTCGGACCCAGACCAAGACGCGCTGATGTATTTTTGGAAACAGATCGCAGGACCGCGTGTGGGATTGCAAAATAGTAGTGGCCCATCTCCCGAGTTTCCGGTGCCTGCACCGGCGGACTACATTTTTGAATTGCGCGTAGCGGACTTGATACAAGGTGTGGGCGATACGAGCAATGTGGCAGTAACGCGTGTTCGCGTAACAGACCGAGGTGGGCGTGTGACCGAAACAGGCCTGACTCAGTTATTGGAGCGAGGGCAGTAAAAGAAAGCGCGAGCCTCTATCTCTACAGGGATTAAAGAGCAGGTAATTACCTGCTCTTTTTTATTTAAAACAGACGGAGTTGATCGCGAGCGATGGGTTGGATCAGGGGAAACAGACGGCGAAATTCGCCATCGGGAAATAGAACGCGAAAACGCTCGGCCATATCGTGCAATCTGCGCAGTAAATAGCCCCGATCTTCGTCGTGAGTAAAAAATTCCGCGCGGGAAAGGGAGCCATCCTGACACTGGTAAACCGCGATCCGATCGCCAATACGACAGCCTTTGGCAGCCGTGGCAAGCCGGCTCAAGTTCGGGTTTGAAAAGGTTTTTTTAGTAATGCGCTCAAACCGACAAAAATCATCGGGATCAATCTTGCCGTCTTGCAACTTGCGCCCAAGGGATAGATATGCTCGAGAAACAGCTTCTGTGTCGCCATTGACGAGCAAGGGTGCGATCTGTGCAATAAATTGGCGAAAAATGCGTTCATCGCGACGGCTTCGCAGGCTACTGCCCACAAGCGATACACCGCCGTTGTAATTGACGAGAATATAATTTTTTGCCTTGAGACTGATCATCCCCTTAAAGCGACCATCGTGCGAAAGATGAATGCCGCGGGGCAAAGTAGCTGAAATCTCTTCAATGAGCTGTTTTTCATCGGCCTCTGTTTTGACATGCGGGGGCGCGACAAAGTAAGCCCCATCGGTATCCACTTCTATAATTTCCCCACCGGCATCGCGCAACTCAGACACGAGTTGGCGGGCGATTTTCTGGCCGATTACAGTAACTTTTTCCGCGGCGTGGTAGTCATTAAAACACGCGCGTCCGTATCCCAGATATCCGTAAAAAGAATTGATGAGAATTTTGTAGCTGCCCTGCAACCCATTCCAGTATGCGCGATCGGTTTCGTCACGCGCGCCTTGAAAATTGGTCTTGGCCTCAAGGCGTCGCTGCGTGAGATGTTCGAGCATGGGCAAAAAAGCATTTTCAGTGTCAGTCGCCGGGCGGATCTGTTGGGTTAACATAATCGATGGATAAAGACTTTCCACATCGGCTTTGACCACGCGCTTAAAAATGCCCGAAGCCACGAGTCGCGTATAGCCTCCGCTAAAGCCCTTTGAGGGGCGCGGTTTGGGAATGGCGAGATTGCGCCGTAAATAAAGTCCAACCATCAGGGCGTTGATTTTCTCTCCTGGCCCGCTGAGTGCGGCGTCTTGAAAGCCATAAGGCAAGATTTGTGTCTGATAAAATTCGGTGGGAACGACCACCTCGCTTAGTGCTTTGACATCGCGCACATCGTCGAGCGCGTAGTTGATGAGACGTTGCGGATTGGTGCGCCATGTGCGGGCAATATCTTCTCCATCGACAAACGTGCGCCCCGCCCGTTCAAGCCCGAGTGCGTGGATGACCTGCTTGAGGCCATAGCGCTCCAGCTTACCCCCGGTATCGTAACGCTGCACTTGCTGTAGAGTATCGATAATATGTCGCCCATGGACATAAGCCGGGCGAAAGCCCGGGATTTGTGCCCCAACTTTGAAGACGCGCTGTCCATGCCCTGCACGCAATGCCGACCCATCGCGCCCCCACCTGAGGGAAATGCCATAGTGTTGAGCGCGGGCGACGAGATAGGGCAAGTCAAACTCAAAAATATTGTGGCCTTCAATCGTATCGGGGTTGCGCGCATCAATCACTTTGTTGAGGTTGCGAAGCAGATCTGCCTCACTCATATCCGTAGCACTCAATACAGTCTCATATCCCTGAGAATCGGAAACTGAGATGAGAATGATTTGTGCATCGGGTGCCGCAGGATCGAGCGTGAGGGTCTCGATATCGAGTTGTAAGCGGTGGAGATCACCGTAGCGCATCTCTCGAAAGAGGGTTTGTCCCGAAAGCGTCAGATGCTGCCGCACGGGATTGTTGAAGTTAAAATGCGGTATGCCATCCTGAGCGAGGCGGTCTCGTGCTGCGAGAAAATGGGACCAATTGTGGAAGTGTACCCGCGCGCGAAATTCGCCGCCTCCTTTGAGACGCACGCAATCCGAAACCCCGACAAGGCCAGACCGAGCGGACTCTTCGGGCGTCTCAACGAGCAACCACGGGGCAAAGGGTTGCAGGTGGCAATTATCGCGCGTGTAGAGCGCCATCTGGGTTCCGCCGACAAGTTCGGCAGCGAGAACACCGGGGAGATAAGCCATTGTGTTGCTCCAATTTGTTGCGGGAGAAGGGGAAAGCAACTTGTTTTAATATAGCCAATTTTTACCCGCTCTGCAATGTGGGGAGTTCTAAACCACGCAATCGCATATTCTGCCAGACCTTTTGATTGACGTATAAATCTGTGAAGGCTATGTTATATGGAACCTGGAAGACGCTATTGCGTAAAAAGTCCAGAAAAGGAGATTTCCCATGAATAACATACTGTTCAACATCGCGGTGATGTTTATTGCAGGAACAGTGGCTATTGGCTGTAGTGCTAATCACCAAACACCTGCTGATCACACCATGTTCGAGGGCGGCATTGCTATAACCGATACCAGTAAAGTGTCGCGTCAAACGCTTCCGTGGAAAATGCGCGATGGGCGCTTGTGGTGGCATGGTAGCGACGGGCTTTATTTGCAAGACGGAAACTCGTGGCAAAAATTTACATTGCCCGAGGGTGGCTCATTCGAAATCATACGTGCTTTTATGCAAGCCCGAAATGGCACGATGTGGTTTGCTGGCGTGTATAAAGCTCAGCCGACTATCGCAAACTTCACTGGAAGAATCTGGCGGATATGGGATAGCAGAACAGGGTTGGGAGAACACGAGGTTGGAGAAAAATTTGCCGAAGATATCCATGGCGGTATATGGATCCGCACACAAAATAAAATTATTACAACACGCGGTGGTTTTGATCGCATCCGAGGCGGAAACGGAGTTTTGCACTTTGATGGCGAAACCTGGCACAACTATACAGTAGAAGATGGATTGATTCACAACCGGGTTTACGATGTGGAAGCCGATTCTAACGGTGGCGTGTGGATCGCAACCCTTCGCGGATTGAGCCATTACAAAGGCGGGAAATGGACATCGCACCTTGTCGATAGTGTGCTCGTAAATAGTCTGCACAATGGCAACGCTTCTGAAGGGCGCAAAGTTTACGACATTTTGTTTGACCGGACAGGTACGCTTTGGGCCGTACACGGTTCGCATCGCGGGCGCACCATAACGCGGCTCAGAGGAGGGATTTCCAGCTTTGACGGCACAGCCTGGACATACCACAACGCGCATGCTGGATTGCCCATAAGTGCTTTGCGCGATGTACAGCAAACAGAGAACGGCGATCTGTGGTTTGGTACACATCGAGATGATCAAACGGTGATAGAAGCCAGAGGCTTGATGCGGTATAAAAATGGGATGTGGTTGCGACTGACGCGCAAGCACGGCATTTCCGGCGATTTTGTATGTGTATGTGGGCTGGTCGAAAAAGGCGATGGTTCTTTTTATCTCCGTATTTCTCACTCAGATGATATATCGTATCGGCCACCAACCGATCAACTAACAACAATTTCTGGCAAGGTTACAGATCAGCGCGACAGCCAACCCGTAGCAAATATGGGAATATGGGTTGAATACGACGATGGAGAGGTGCATGCAGGAACCATGACAGATGAAAATGGCCTCTATCGCGTTGAAGTCACACCCGGCGTATATCGCGTGCGAATTGCATCCAAGAACGCGGCTGAACCCGTGACTGTTGAGGCAAAACTCGAAGATAAAATTAAAGATGTTGATCTGCTCTTGCTCAACTCGCGTCGCATATCAGGTCGCGTACTCGACAAATTCGATAATCCGATTGCCAATGCTGTTGTGGTGATTTCAGGTGGTACTCCAAGAGATCGGCGATTGTCTCCTCAAGTTGTAATCACAGATGCCAATGGAAAGTTTGAAGGCTGGCAGGTCACAGGACCACAGGCTACTTTTGACGTCGCGGCAGAAGGATATGCACAAACCTCGCTAACAGTTGAAAATACAGCCACAGACCAGATAGCGATAGCCATGTACGAAGGAACAACGCTTCGCGGTCGCGTTGTCGATGAATCCGATCAACCCATTGTTGGGGCATACGTTACCTTTGGGCGAGCCCCTGCTCCTGATGTTCAAACCTCCGCATATACAACACCGCCTCCCCTCCCCTTTCAACATAATATCTATACCGATGCATCGGGTTTATTTACTTTTCAGCATATAGATGTGGATAAAGGTCAAGTTTGGGTGACGCATCCCGAAATCAATATTACAAGTCAAAAAATTGCGACTGCCAATGGTGTGGTAGATGTCCAGGTAAAACGTCTGCAATTGTATTCTGTTTCCGGCGTGGTATCGCTAAATGAAGAATCCATAGAAGGACTGGGGATCACAGCTTTTCCACTGAAAAAATCAAGTGGTCCTGTTCATCCTGAAATGGCCCATACAGATGCGAATGGCGCATATCGTTTAGACGACCTGGAGCCGGGAGAATATCACATTTCCCTAAACGCACCCGAAGAAGTGGAAATGGACGGGAACACGATGACAATACATCGCCCAATTCAAGTCCAGACGCTGGTAATTGAAGACCGCGATGTAACGCTGAATTTTGAACCTCTGGGTGATGCGCGAATCACCGGTGTTGCAACTTACAACGACCAGCCTATTTCAGATGTTTATGTAAGTACCCATATTGTAGCCGATGGTCCTGAGAATTTTGTCTCAATAAGCGGTACAAAAACGGATAAAGACGGACGGTTTGAGTTGCGTGATCTACCTTCTGGGCGGATTGCCATTTCTCTTCACAAAATGGACAACCCCAATTCTGGTGGAAAACGCTGGAGCAAAATCGATACGGTCGATCTAAGAAATAAAAAAGAATTGAGTTATATGGCGGAATTGGAAATGGAGGAACGCGCGACTTTGAGCGTGGGAGATATAGCCCCAGAATTTGAGGCCCTGCGACTGGATGATTCAACCTTCCGACTCGCAGATTATCGAGGCAAAAAAGCCGTGTTGATCGACTTTTGGGCAACGTGGTGTGGCCCGTGCATTGATGAAATTCCAATGATTAAAAGCATTGCTGAAACGTATCGAGATCAGGGCCTGGAAGTCGTGGGCGTGAGTTTGGATTACGATGAGCAGGCACTGCGAGATTTTGTGAAAGAAGAAAAGCTGAGCTATGTGCAGGTATTTGACAAAGAAAAGGCGCAGACAATTTCAAAATCCTACGGTGTATGGGGAATTCCGTCGGTATTTCTTGTAGATAAAAATGGCGTCATTAACGCGATGAAGTTGCGCGGAAATCGCACAAAAGAGGCTGTGAAGAAGTTATTAGATGCAAACTAAATCTCCTGCTTCATTTTAAACTTCTAATACCCATTCAACCGCCCGGCAACAACGGGCGGTTTTTTCTGTACCTGCTGAGTACTGCTAATTTTTTCGCCTTTTG
>JAPPIE010000053.1 GCA_028874765.1 Gemmatimonadota bacterium | reverse complement strand
GTGGGGCTCCTTTCTGATTACTGATAAGGTACCCACCAAAACGGGTCAAGTCCATATAACACAGAATCCTTTTAACCAATAAGAGTCTATCAGTATCCAATCCATCATGTTGTTTTATCTGCAAAGCCCGTAAAACCCAAATCCTTCAGGCTTAGGTCGCATGGCGAAGGGCTTACGATTTTATGGTGTGGTGCTTTAGCATGGCGGCACAATCCTCAAGGAATTGTGGGCGGTGCATCAACAAGATTGCTCTATATTTAACTTGACACAAAAAGCACATAAATGTATATTTTTATTATGGTTAAGTCATTCAAATACAGATTGCGACCAACCAAAAAGCAAGAGAAAGTCTTGCTGGCACAAATAGACGAATGTCGCATTTTATACAATCAACTCCTCTGTGCCAGAATACAAGCATGGAAGAACAACAAACAAAGTTTGTCCCGATATGAGCAAAACAAGACTTTGCCCATGCTTAAAAATCAATACAAGCCTTTTTCTCTTGTGCATTCTCAAGTCCTCCAGCAAGTGTGCCAGAGAGTAGATTGGGCATTCAAAGGATTCTTTCGTCGCCTCAAACAGAAAGAAAAGACGGGCGAGAAGGCTGGCTTTCCCAGATACAAGAATGAGAATCGCTATGATTCTATCACCTATCCTCAGTTTGCCAATGGATGCCGATTAGACGACAAGGGCTTGCGATTGAGCAAAATAGGTTGTATTCGCATTGTCCAACATAGACCGCTTGAAGGTGTGCCTAAATCCTGCACAATCACGCGCACGGCGACGGGCAAGTGGTTTGTATCTATCTCTTGTGATATAGGCGATACGCCTGAAAAAGCAGACACAGGCTCTGCTGTTGGCATTGACGTGGGTCTCAATTCCTTTGCTGTGACCAGTGACGGACAGAAGATAGCCAACCAGCGATTCTTTAGAAAAGAGGAAAAATCTCTTGCCAAAGCACAGCGCAAATGGGACGCGGTGAAAAAAAGACCCAAGACCGACCCCAAAAGAGAAAAGCGTCGTAAAGTCATTGCCAGAGTGCATGAGCGTATCCGTAATAAGCGACATAACTTTGCTCATCAAGAATCAAGAAAAATGGTCAATCGTCACGGATTCATAGCCGTAGAGAAACTGGACGTTAAAGAGATGCAGAAGAACAAGCGATTGGCTAAATCAATATCAGACGTAGCATGGTCACTGTTTCGGCACTGTCTCGAATACAAAGCGGAAGAGGCTGGTATTGGATTCAAGGCCGTTGATCCTGACTATACGTCACAAGATTGCTCGGCATGCGGACATAGAGAGAAAAAACCACTTTCTCAGCGTGTGCATCATTGCAAGGCGTGTGGCTATAAGACGGACAGAGACCACAATGCTGCGATAAACATATTGACGTTGGGGCTACAACGTCAGGTGGTTTGACCACCAAGAAGCCCAACTGCTTCAGCGTTGGGAGTAGTCACATCAAACTTTAGGCTTCACAAATTTAGCGCTTCTGACCTCGCGCGCTGCCAAGCGTATGCCTTTGGCAGTCTTACCACGAATCGCATAGTCTTCAATCGCAAATTCTTCATTGAGGATACGCAGGCGGGGTTTGGGTTTATAGGATACGTGGACCTCGACATCGCGGTCGGTTGTGAGCTTGAGCAATCGGCAACCCGGCGGCACGAGTTCATATCCCCTATTCAGAATAAATGTATCCAGCTTACAGCGTTTGATACAGGGATAATTGGTCTTCTTATCCCGGTAAACAACCGTGTACACCCGTTCGGAATCGACAAAATCGCAAAATAGCATCCCCTTATCCACAAAGAGACGGTCGGGTGCTTCGTGCAGAGAATAAGTCCCATTTTTGCGAATCACGAGCACGCGGTCGTATTGCGACACATCCATAAGCGTGTTGCCATTGACATCATACCCCAGATACCCCGTCTTCTTATCATAGCGCAACTTGAGATTGCGCTGTGCCACTTCGCGTGCATCCACCTGATCAAAAGAAGTGACTTCAGTACGACGGGGATACTGGTCCTTGTATTCATCAATCAGATATTCCAGAAAATCAATGGTAAAACCCGTGATATTGTCGAGATTGGCCTTGATCTCTCTGAGCCGCGCGCGCATCTCGCGCATCTCTCTTTTCGCTTTCGTGATATCGTACAGCGAAATGCGCCGAATGGGAATTTGTAAAAGCGTATCGAGGTCTTCTGCCGTCACCTTGCGTCTGATTGAACTGAAAAAAGGCTCCAAACCCGTGCGTATCGCCTCGTGAATCGCACTGGAATCGGCAACTTCCTCAATCTCTTTATAAACGCGATTCTCAATAAAAATCTGTTCGAGCGTCCTGGCGTGCAACCTGTCCCGCACCTGACGCTGCTCAATTTTAAGCTCAGCCGTGAGAATATCGACCAATCGGTCGGCATTGTGTTTGAGAATATCGCTCACCGTGGCGATATGGGGGCGATTGTCCTTGATAACGAGAGCACTGACACTGATAGATTGCTCGCAGTCGGTAAAAGCGTAAAGCGCATCCACCGTATCTTTGGTATGCACACCCCGGGCAAGGCGAATTTCAATCTCGACTTCCTCACCTGTATAATCGCTAATACCCGCGATTTTGAGTTTGTTTTTCCGGGCTGCACCTTCAATCGAAGCGATGAGGGAGTCAGACGTAGATCCAAAGGGCAATTCGCGCACGACAATGCGTTTGGAATTTTTGGTATCGAGTTTGGCACGCACGAGCACTTTGCCATTGCCGTCGGCATATTCGGTGACATCGACAAAACCGCCCGTCGCAAAATCGGGAAAGATCTGAAAATCCTCTCCCTGGAGATAGGCAATTTGTGCCTGCAACAATTCGATCAGATTGTGGGACAACACCCGTGTGGTCATACCCGGCGCAATCCCTTCGGTACCCTGCGCGAGAAGCACGGGAATCTTCGCCGGAAAAACAACGGGTTCATTATTGCGACCATCGTAGGACTCAATGTATTCGGTAATTTCCGGATTGAACAACACATCTTTGGCGAGCGGGGTCAATCGGCATTCGATATAGCGCGCAGCCGAGGCTTCGTCGCCGGTATAAATATTGCCAAAATTGCCCTGTTTATCGATAAACATATCTTTATTCGCCAGATGAACCAGCGCGCCGTAAATCGACTGATCGCCGTGGGGGTGATATTTCATCGTCTGCCCCACGACATTGGCGACCTTGTGAAATTTTCCATCGTCCTGCTCTTTGAGCGCGTGTAAAATGCGGCGCTGTACGGGCTTGAACCCATCGTCAATGTCGGGAATCGCCCTGTCTTTCACAACATAAGAAGCGTGTTCTAAAAAATACTGGTCAAATAACTTGTCGATATAAGCCATTATTCATTCCTCTAAATCAAATGCTCCACAATATAATCTCTGCGGTCGGGTGTATTCTTGCCCATGTAAAATTCAAGGGTCGTTGGAACCTCGGCGAGCGAGCGCACGCCTACTTTGATCAGGCGCATGTCCTCTCCGATAAACTGCCCAAACTCACCGGGAGAAATCTCCCCCAACCCCTTGAAGCGCGTAACCTCGGGATTTCGCAAATCGGCAACAGCCTGATTGCGTTCTTTCTCGCTATAACAATAGCGCGTCTCGCGGCTATTGCGAACCCGAAAAATTGGCGTCTCCAGAATATAGACATGACCAGAAGTGACGAGTTCTTCGAAGTAATTGAGGAAAAAAGTCATCAGCAGGTTGCGGATGTGGAAGCCATCGTAATCCGCATCAGTGGCAATAACCACATTGTTAAAACGGAGATTTTCAACACTGTCTTCAATGCCCAAAGCCGTCATGAGATTGTAGAGCTCTTCATTCTTGTAAATCGCGGCTTTTGTTTTCCCAAACACATTGAGAGGCACGCCCTTCAGACCGAAAATAGCCTGAGTCTCCACATCCCGCGCGGCAACCATAGACCCGGCAGCAGATGGACCTTCGGTAATAAAAATAGTAGATTCATCGCCGCCTTTTTTATCGCCCTTGTGATATTTACAATCCTTGAAATGCGGAATTTTGATGGAAACCTTGCGGGCGACTTCTTTGGCCTTTTTCTTAACATCGTTGAGTTCTCGGCGCAGGCGCTCATTGTGGTTGATCTTCTCCTGGAGTTTTTGCGCCGCCGTGGTATTCTTGTGCAAAAAATCAACCACCGCACTGCGCGTTTCAGAAACAATCCACGAGCGCACTTCGGTATTGCCGAGTTTGTTTTTTGTTTGCGACTCAAAAACGGGTTCTTTGAGCTTGACCGCAACAGCGCCATTGATGGATTCCCGCACATCCACACCGCTGTAATTCTTCTTGTAAAACTCATTGACGCCTTTCAAAATGCCCTCTCGAAAAGCACTTTGATGCGTGCCCCCGTCGATGGTGTATTGCCCATTGACAAAAGAAAAATAGTTTTCCCCATAATTGGACGTATGGGTAAATGCAAATTCGAGATATTGCCCCTTGTAATACGCAGGTTCATAAAGCGCCGAATCATCGACCTCTCGGCTGAGAAAATCGAGCAAGCCGCGCCTTGAGACGAATTTCTGTTTGTTAAAAACGAGCGAGAGACCGCTATTGAGACAGGCGTAGTTCCACATGCGGCGCTCGACGTATTCGAAATTGTAATCGTATTCGTCAAAAATCTCAGAATCGGGCGTAAACTCAAAAAGGGAGCCATCTGGTTCCCGAGTCCTCCCCTTTTTTTCGCCAATGAGTTTCCCACGCGTAAAGCGGGCTTCGGCGTACTTGCCATCGCGATAGGCCACCACGCGAAAATCCGTAGAAAGCGCGTTGACCGCTTTGCTACCCACGCCATTGAGACCCACGCTAAATTGGAAAACATCATCGTTGTATTTGGCACCGGTATTGATCACAGAAACGCACTCGACAATTTTGCCGAGCGGAACGCCGCGCCCATAGTCGCGCACACTGACGTGATTGGCCTCAATAGTCACATCAATTTTTGTGCCAAAACCCGAAATAAATTCATCGACGGCATTATCGACAACCTCTTTGAGCAAAACGTATATCCCATCATCGGGATCAGCACCCGATCCGAGCCGCCCAATGTACATACCCGTACGCAACCGAATATGCTCAAGCGAAGAAAGGGTTTTAATCTTACTCTCGTCGTAATTATGAGCACCATTGCTCTTGCCATTGGCTTTACCAGTGGTCCTCGGTTGCGAGAGCAAATCGAGTTGCGTAGCGTTGGAAGTGCGCGATTTTATTGCCGTTGCCATAATATATTCCTACCCTTGTTTGGAAGGTGAAGATAGCAGAAAAGACATGTGGGGAAGGAAAAACTGCTCAGGGGAGGAGAATAAGAAGTGCTATAATATAGTGACTATATGTGCATCTATCAAGGGCAAATCTGAGATTGCGAAATACCGCAAAGATCGGTTTATTATTCAAAATCACTATCCGCAGAAAAAAACGCGAATAACTTGAGCGTTTTTCGCAGATGAACGCAGAAAAAACGCGAGTAATTTGAGCGTTTTACGCAGAAGAAAGGCTTCTGATCATGCAAAACGTCTTATTCATCCTCACCGACCAATGGCCTGCATGGGCATTTGGCTTTCTCGGTGCCGACATCCCCACACCGAATATTGACCGCCTGTCATCCCAGGGCACGGTATTCACAAATGCTTTTACATCTTGCCCCCTCTGCACACCTGCTCGGGGCACACTGCTCACAGCTCGCTGGCCGCATCAAAATGGCGTTTACGACAACCAATCCGTAGGCTATTCCCTCCAGGAATCCATGTCGCTCGATCAAAAAACCTGGATCGACGAAGCCGTGCGCCTCGGCTATCACGTCGGTTACTACGGAAAGTGGCACCTCGGGCACATCAACCCTGAAAAACGCGGCGCACACGGCTTTGATCCCAACATCGAAATACACTCAAAGCCATATCACCCACAAACAAATGATCACACCTATGAAAAGACCGTTGCCAGCTACGCCAATCAAACCAAAAACCTCATCAAAGGACGCGCGCCATTTTGGGGAGACTCACCGCAAGTAAAAAAAAATATCCAACCCTTTCCCACCGTGAACAAAGGCGTAAAATTTCTCGAAACATGGGCGCGAAGCCATCAAAATAAACCCTTCTTTCTCACCGTATCTTCCGCACCGCCACACTTTCCGCATCACCTGCCCGAAGAATACGTCAAACTCGCCCAGGAACTCCGCACGCGCGTCGAACTGCCTGCAAACCTAAACGACAACTGCGAGGGACGCCCCGATTTCCATTCGACCCCCTGGTGGGGATGTATGGACACCTCCCCCCTCGACGAAGAAGAATGGAAAACCGTCATCGCTTATTCCCACGCACACATCACAATGGTCGATGAAGCCATCGGACGCATTCTCGACGCCATAGACCGCCTCGACCTCGCCGAATCAACAACCGTTGTCTTCACATCTGACCACGGCGACATGGAAGGCGCGCACAATCGGTTTGACAAAGGGGCTTATTTTTACGAAGAAGTCTGGCGCATCCCACTCATCATCCGCGCGCCCAACACACCGCCTACAACCCAGGACGCCTATGTCTCATTGCTCGACATCGGCGAAACCCTCTTCTCTCTCATCCGCGCCGAATCATCCCCTGACCAACCACGCGAGGGACGCAACCTTCTCCCACTCGTCGGGACGCAAAACCGTCCCCCAGACTGGCCACAAATCGCACATGGCACCTACTACCGCTACAACGGTTATAGCTTTGAAGTGCGCGCCATTCGCAACGAACGATACAAATACGTGTGGAATCCCCAAGACATCGACGAATTTTACGACCTGCAAACCGATCCACACGAAATGAAAAACCTGAGTGGGCTACCCCACATATCAACCATAGAAAACGACCTGCGCGATCAACTCATGACCTGGCTGCACAGCATCGGCGACAACCTGCCAAACCGACTTGACACCTTATTGCCCGCCGGTACAATCATTGCGACAGGAAAACGTGGACCGTAATCCCTATCAACCCGCTTCGTTATTCACAGCTTGAACCAGCGCGCGCATATAGGCAATCGAATACGCCACCCCCGCGCGACGGCCTCCCAGGATCTGCGGGATATGATCGGGGATAATCGCCCCGTCAAATTCCACCTCCCGCAGTGCTTTCATCACCGCATGCATATCCTGGTACCCATCGTCCATCAAAGTCTCTGCCCACGGCTCTGGCATCGGATTTGAAACATTGCGAAAATGAACCTTAAACAGCTTCTTGCGGCTGGCAAAATAGTGAATCGCCTCAATCACATCCACGCCCATGCCTTCCTTACCCCCTTCGAGCCAGCACCCCACGCACAAACAAACCCCGATATTTGGACTATCCGCAATATCCATCGCCTGCTTGTACCCCTTAAAATTGCCAAACATACAGCGCGGAATCCCACCCAGAGGATACACCGGAGGATCATCGGGATGAATGCCGATATAAACACCCGATTCCTCGGCAACGGGCGCGACCTTGCGAATCATGTACTCGTAATTCTCCCAAAGCTCGTCTTCGCTATAAACCCGCCCATGTGTCAATTCGCCCTCAAAAATCTGACCGTCCCAATGCCCTGTGGCATTCTCGATATCGAGCGTCCGCGCATCCATGCCCCCGCGACGCGTTGTGCGCCCCGAACTCCAAATCCCATTGCCCATGTGTGCATACGTATTGTACGGAATATCCGCCTCGCCCAGATTGCGAATAAAAGTGATAAATTCCTCGAGCTTCTCATCGCGCCCCGGCAAATTCAGGGTCACTTCGGGCATATTGTGTACACTGCGATTGGCAATGCGATAAATCTGCAAACCGTATTTTGAAAACCTGTCTTTCAAAGCCTTATAATAATCGGCATTCTGGTTCTCCTGGTCGTCAACGCCGACCATCATCCATTCCACGCCGAGTTGTTGCATAAACTGCAAATCTTCATCACTCGCATTATCCGACGTCTGCGCTGCAATCTGAATACCCGAAGACGTCGAATAAAATCCCGGCACCGCTTTAAGCGCATAAGACCGTTCTGCTTGAGTTGCCATAACTATTCCTTTCTGTTCAACCACGCGTCGAACTTCACTGCCAGTGTTTATCGGCAAAATCCATATACCGATCCCAATCGTAATCCGTCACTGCGTGCCCGCCTGCGCGAATATGATACCCAATTCGGCTCGTAATCGGCTCGTGAACACGCGGCATATTTTCAGCACCCAGACCATCTGTTCCCAACAAACGATAAACCGCATCGGCGTGTTTCGCGCCCAAAAACTCCCCCTTTGGATCCGCCCAGCGGTCTTCTTCTGCACTGGCAACATAAACCGGACGAGGCGCCATCAGAGCAATGAGCAAATGCTGATCAACGGGCAAATCGTCCTCGCACTCATTATACCGCTTAAAATTATCGCAAAACCAGTGTGGAAAACTGGTATTAATCCGCCCCACAGTTTCGCCATATCGACGGCGGGACAGCGCTGCGCCTCCACAACCCGAATTATTTGAAATCACAAGGGCAAACCGTTCGTCTTGCGCACCAGCCCACAACGCTGTCTTACCCAATCGCGAATGCCCCATCACAGCAACCTGCGCGTGATCAATCGCCTCATCGCTTTCAAAATAATCCATCGCCCTCATCAATCCCCACGCCCACGCACCAATAGCCCCCCAGTCATCCCCAGTATTTCGCCTATCAAAAAGCGGATGCACGCCATTTTGAAACCCATCGTCATAATCCGGATCCAGATCGCCGCAATAAATCGTAGCCAGACCGTAGCCCCTCGCCAAAATCCTCTCCACAGGCCACCTGCTTGCAGCCGTACCGCGCGCCACTTCCGTCGCCCGATGGTCCAAAACCCCCTCCGTCTTCGAGCGCATCCACTGCTCGGACAATGTAATGGCGGGATCGGAATGAACGGTATGGTTTCCCCCAAAATTCAATCCCACAAACAACGGCACGGGCCCATCGGCGTCTTTTGGCAAAAAAATTAAAATATCCATCTGTGGCTCCGCATCTGTGGAAAAGTAAACCCGAACTTCTTTGCAAATTCCATCCAGCGCATCCCCATTCCAAAACCGAGTCTCAAAATGCATGCCCGCCGATGCACCCGGCATCTTGCCATACACCTGAGATTCAAACAAAGACAAAATCTCTGCCCGCCGTTGTTGCCACATAGCCACATCTTCGACCTTTGTCCCATCTTCAAAAATCAACGGATCGGGCAACGTGTAATCGGGTACCTTGTCTTCATCGTAATTCGCGACAAATTCAGCCATCTTGTTCTCGCTCCTTTTTTATTACCGCCTACTCATTCCCTTAGTAAAAACCTTTCCCTGTATAATTTTGTGCGCGGCCTGCCCACCATACATCACGAACCTCGCAAACGCCTGCCTGCATTTTGGGCATTTCATATCCCCTCGGGTATGGTCTTCGGCAATCCGCTCCACCATGCACTTCACCAACCCGCCTCGTCCACCTTTGCGGTATTTGTACAGCAGTGTTTTACATTTCGCACAAAAAATCGAAATGGTTCGAATATCTTTGCGTGCCATAATAAAACCGAAAAAATTTGAGATTTAGCTACCAGTCCCCAGCCTCTCCATAATAACCCCAAGATCACAAATTGACAAATACAACGTCAGGTATTTGACACCTCTGTTTGGGCATCGTATATTACGCGCATTCTAAACACGGAGTAAAAAATGGCTATTTCACAACCCGATCCTCAAATTCAACCGACCGAATCTCCGCGCATCACCGGGCGATCCATCCTCCTTGGCTTGCTCACCGCTGGCCTGATGGCCTATTCTCAAAATGTCCTCGAAATCGTACTCCA
>JAPPIE010000244.1 GCA_028874765.1 Gemmatimonadota bacterium | reverse complement strand
CCGCTGTGATCAATTGCCGATTTGTCAAACCCATGGACCTGGAAATGCTCGACGATCTGGCCGACCGCTACCAGATAATGATCACCGTTGAAGAGAACACCATCGAAGGCGGTTTCGGATCGGGCGTTGCGCGTTATTTGAGCGACCAGATGCGAGAGGGCCAGCGCGTACACACCCTCGGCATTCCCGATCGCTTTTTCCAACACGGCTCACAGGGCGCGCTACGCGACGAAGCGGGCATCTCACCCGAAGCAATCGCAGCAACCGCCCAGCGCGTCGTCGCGCGAGAACCCATTGAATATTGATCGGAGAAAAAAATAAATGCAGAAACCATACCAGGCCGTCATATTTGATATGGACGGCCTGATTGTCGATACGGAAAATATTTATTACAACACCTATAACCAGACACTCAATGAACTGGGAATTGACATACCGCGCGAAGGTTATGTGAGTTGTGTTGGACATCCCGTGGAAAACAACAGCGCAGACGCCGTCAAACGCTACGACTTGTCGATCCGTCCCGAAGACTTTCACGAAGCGTGGATGACCCGCTTTGAAACCGCAATATCAGATCCCGATCAAATTGACCTCATGCCTGGCTTTCTCGACCTGCTATCACACCTTCAAAACAAACACTACAAACTGGGCATTGCATCATCCACACCGCGCCAGCGCATGCGCGCTACGCTCCAAAACGGCGTCTTGCCCCACGTAAATGCCAGCGCACTCCACGACATCTTTGGCGCTATTTTTTCGGGCAGCGACGTCACCCACACCAAACCCGACCCGGAAATCTACCTCAAAACCGCCGCAAAACTCAATGTCCAGCCCGAAACCTGTATCGTATTTGAAGACAGCGAGGCTGGCGTGCAATCTGGAAAAGCCGCAGACATGACCGTCTTCGCCGTACCCAATTTCTTTACCGCACATCAAAATCACGACACAGCCGACCGCATACTCCCCAGCCTCAACGTGGCAATTGCGGTATTGTGAAGACGGGCGAAAAATTTTTCGCCCCTACACACCTGCGTCATCTGAATTCACCTGCCGACCAACGGCGGCGACCCAGTGGAATCGTCCTATCTGCGTCTATCTGCGTCCATCTGCGGATCACACTTCCTACGCCTTCTCCCACGTCTCATACCACTTCCGGTACCCCGTCTCAACGGGTTCGATATCGCCCACCTCAAACTCCAGTGCGTAATCCCGGTCGTAGCCCAGTGCTTCCACCTGATCCCACACCCAGTGATAATCGATAATACCGTCACCGAGCATGCAACGCTCCCACTTCCCTTCCGAGTTGTAATCACCATCCTTGATATGCACATGCACGATATAATCCTTAAACACATCAAAAGCGGACTTATAATCTGCACCAGCAGCCATCAAATTGCACGGCTCGTACAAAATCCCAAAATACTCTGAATCGACCTTCTCACAAATCTCCTGACAAGCCTCTGGATTGCCAGAAATTTCAGTACCGTGATTTTCAATCCCCATATAAATACCCAATTTCTCAGCGTATTCCGCAGATTTCTGAAAATAGGGCACTATCGTATCAATCGAAGCGCGCTTGCCATCACCCGGCATAATGCGAATGGACTTTGAACCAAACGCCTTCCCCACATCCAGCGTCTTTTTCATCTCATCCATTGCCGCCTGTCTCTCAGCCTCCGAAGCGGCAATAAAATCTCGACCGCAGTACGATCCGATATTTGCCAACGCCACGCCGTACTTATCGCATACCCGACGCAGTTCGTCCATATCGTAATCGGGATCCGTCACCGAAAAATGCGGCATGCGCCCCACCAGATCAATTTTGTCAAACCCCGCTTCGGAAATCACCTTAAACGTATAATCCAGATCCTTTTCCCGAAGCGGAAAACTACACGCTGAAATGCGCGTCACATCCATTTCAATCCTCCTTATCCACTGCGTAATCCACAAAAATTGGACTGCTCCAGGCCATCTCCATATCGGTTTGCACCACGCGAACATAATACGGATTGATACCCGGCTTTGCGTTTTCATCGGTAAAATCGAACGATACTTCACCCGCAGCCTGTGCCTCGGGCGCGTAGTCAATTGTCACGCGCCGATTCAATGGACCGAGTTCCATTGTCACCGGACCATTTTCCAGATCACTTGACCCAACGTGAAATCCGACCTTTTCAGCCGGCGCATAAGACATGCGCCTGGGCGGTTTAATACCCTGATCGCCAAACAAGGGACCGGTAATAACCGAAGTATTCACCACGCATTCAATATCCACATCACCATCGCCCGGCAGATCGAGAATAATACCACTGCGATACCCACACGCCACAGAATACCAGCGCAGCCCCTCATCGGTCACATCAAAAACGCGAGAGCGCGGGCTGTCAAACCGAATCTTTTCAACACCATTAATCGCGCGCCCCGACACCCTCAGTGTCCCCTCCCAGATCACCCCGGAATAACTGCTCTTGCGACTCGCGCCCTCCCACAAAATACGCACGCGAGTGCGGTCTTTTTTTTCTTCAATCGGATGGCTATAAATCCGTTCCAGCCCGCGGTACAATTCCACAGATTCATACGGCGCAGTACCCGCCACAAAAGCCGAGATTTGCGGTGTATTTCCCGTTGTGAACTCCTCCCCCATCAAATGGTCTTCGCACGAAGTATGCAACAAAATTCGCGCACCTGTCGTCGCGTAAATCCGCCTCGCTTTGTACGCATCCAGGACACTCTCAATCGTCAACTCTGGTGCGTACACCGCAGCCAATCCCGCCTTGGCATAACGGCGGTGTTGAAAACCCGGCGTATCGCCGCCCGGTCGCCCGTTGTGGCTATCGCTCCCGCCAAAAAATCCCATGCGATAATCGCGCTCAAAGGTCTCCTTCAAAATCCACTCAAATGTCCCGTGATCCGATGTCACTTCCACAGCGGGTTCCAGATAGGGATCGTGGTATTGCAAATCGGAATGCTCTCCACCCACATGAGCTGTAATCACCGTATCCGTCCCGCGATACGCTTCATAGACCTCTGTAATATGCCTCAAATCCGTATCCTCATCCGACTTGTCATCCAAACCCTCATGCCCGGACCGGCGGATCGGCTGATCGTGCCGCCGAAAATACACGTTGTGATGCCCGCCTCGCGTGGTTTGTGCCGACCACTCAAAGCCCGGTAAAGCGACAAATTGCCCCGGCTGATTATACGCGTGTTCC
The DNA here is from genome assembly GCA_028874765.1 of Gemmatimonadota bacterium. GTDB lineage: Bacteria > Latescibacterota > UBA2968 > UBA2968 > UBA2968 > VXRD01. The sequence continues at coordinate 6,652 of JAPPIE010000244.1, read as the reverse complement.
GTCTCTTGCTGCAACACCCAATCGCGTTTGCTCAAAACGTGATCGTTGCGCTGATACCCCGCAAAGTGGATCGCTGCAACATCTCGCGCATACCTGAAAAAATCGGGAATCTTCTCCGCCATAGCCACCTGACCGCCGTGTGAGTCCCCCCAATACAACGCGAATTGCGGTGCTGCATTGCGGCACGCAATCGGATTGCTCTGCGCAACCAGTGTACCATCTTCCGCATCGATACGATGCACTCCCCCGCGCTCTACCACACACTCATCCATCCACCGCACGCCCCCATCTGCATCGCCAAAACTTACAGTTTGCGGCACGCGCACATCATTGCCGTTGAGCGCCACATCCCTGCGATAAGAAACCGCTGGATTCCCCCATGCATCTTCGGCCTTGACCTGAATGCGAAACGGTTTGCCAGACTCGACAATAGACGGCGCATTCACCACCAGCTTCACAGCCTCGCCCCCCACAATGCACAAAGACGGCGGATTGGGCAATATCTCAACCTCGCCATCTCCCGCATCGACAGCCACCCAGAAAAAGTGCTGCGCCTCGGCAAAGGTCTGCGACCGAAACCCCGGTCCCCCACCCGTTGTATCGCCATAAGTCACCGAGACCTCCTCACCCGCTGCCAAAGCGCGCCCATTTACAGTCAGCAAAATCGACATCATACTCTGCACCAGCGCACCAACACGCGCTTCTCTCGGCGCGTCAACCGTCAAATAATCTGCCTCAGCGGAATCATCCATCTGAGGCGTTGCGCGGTCCGAATCCGCATCCGTATAAATTCGAATCGTTCCTCCCTTCGCAATTCCTTTTTCCCCCGCCGTATAAGTCAGCGTCCATGTGCCATAGGACCCGGCCACCACATCTTCCGATGGACTCACTGTCGCACTCCCATATAACTTTTTTACTTCTGCATCAGACATAATCGCACTCCTCTTACCAACCGTGAACAAAATGTCCGCCATCTGGAAACCAGATCGCATCCACAACACTCGACAGCGCAATGCCAAACAAATACCCGACAATCGCGCCATACCAGAACGGCAGCGACCGCCTGTAAAGCTGCACGCCCCCAAATCGCAACACAGCCACCTTCACCAGCCACACGAGCAACAAACAAAACGCATATCGCCCGGGCGGAAACGCAATAGCGACCGGATGGAAAGGCCACCATGCAAACTGCGAACGCAAATAAGTCAAAACGCCTGCTTCTGCAAACCCAAACAACCACACACCGAGCTTTTGGGTATCAAAAACCGATATTTTACTGCCCTCAATATAGGGCACCCGCGAAATGAGTGAATCCATAGGCCACGACACCAGTAGCCCATTCAACCCGCCCTCGTCATAACACCGAAACAAATAAAAACCACCCGCACTCATATACCCGACCAAATACGCCAGCGGCACCATCCCCCATATCCACGGATGCCGGCGTAGCGAATTGCCAAACATGCGAAAAATATGCGGAATAGCAGCCAGACAGGTCGTTCGGATTGAGGCTCCCAAAAACACATTGCGATTGAACAAAATCAGCATCGACTGCGACGTGGGCGAAAGTCTCGACGTACCAATTACAGAGTGAATCAGCGCTACGCCCTTACCACCAGCGGGATTGAGATAGGTAAATCCGGTTGCAGCCGCGTATTTCGCAATGCCGAAATAACACATAAACATCAAAATGAGTTGCCCCGCCATCGCCCAGAACCCCACCCCCGAAGACATCATCCAGCCGCCGACACCAACCGTTGCCAACCCCAGCCCAACCCATGCCGTGCGATACGTAACGGGCACGCCATCATCAACGGCGCGGGAACGATTCAACGCCTTTTGCACCGTCTCCTTTAAGTGCTTCCGCGCAACCCACACCGACCACAGCACCAGACACGCCAGCGCACCGTGCATCTCGAGCATCGCAATCTCGCCAGCCTTGGCGGGCTGTCCCTCTAATCCCACCGTAAAGCCCGTTCGGTTCAGCAGCCCCACCTTAAAAATATTGATCACATTGTAAAACCACACACTGAACAAAATATCAGCCGGACAAAGATATGCCAAACCCATAATCAGCGGTTGCACGCGCAAATAATACGCAGGAAAATACGGTCCCAAATCCACGGCTTTGGTGAGATAGTGATCAAAAATCGTGATCCGCGGCATATTCAGTTGAAAATAGCCCACAATATTCCAGCAAATCACACCGGCCACACACCAGAACCCGATCCAGAAAATTTTATCCTGCAACACAGCGGGCACGCGGCCTTCATCTGCGCCCTCGATCAAAGCCACGGGGAATTCGGACATGGGAAAGACCAGACGCTCTTTCTCCTGCCACTGCTTAAAAAAAAGCACGCTGCCGAAAAATCCCGCCATCACCGCGCTGATACAGCCGACAAACCACCAGAAAAAAGGTCGCACCCACAGCAACCACGGCACGGGATCCCCGCGATGACGCCCGGTGTACACCGCCCGTACATCGGGTATATTGGCGTCCAAAAAGAACCACCTGGGCAAAAAGGGAATGACCGCATCTCGCAGACGGTTCTCCGGCGATGCGAAAAACTCGGGCGACGGAATCAGACTCACCGCATAAAACCCCCACCCCACCGCTGGCAAACTGCCGACAATCCACATCATCGAAAAAATCGTAAGCAACTCAATGCGGGACAACGCGAATCGCGGCGCGAAATGAATCAACCCCACATTGATCCCCACCCACATCACAAAGGGAATCAAAGCAGCTACGGGCAAATAGCTCTTGACCAAATTCCCCGCAAAATAGCTCATGTACCACGTCGCAACCGCAATGGTCACCAGCCCCAAGAAAATAGACCGAAACGTTATCGTATCCGGCGCGGGAGATGCTTCAGCTTGTATTTCGGATGAAAGGGCCATGAAAACTGTCGGAAGCGGTGTAAAACTGGTCGATTTCCAGACCAGTTCATCAGGATACGCAGGATGAAAGGATGATCAGGATAAAACCCCGCAGGTCAGAGTAATGAGCGGATAAAAGCCACAAAAAGCACAGAAGTCACAAAAGAAAGGCGAAAAGCAACCACAAAGTCAAAAGCAACCACAGATGAACGCAGATGAATACAGATGAAATGCGCAAAGCGCACAGGCCACAACCTGTAACTCAGCGGAGTGAGTAGAAAAAACCGCCTAACACTATCCCAGGTCAGTTGTAGGGGCGACCCCCTGTGGTCGCCCGTCGTGATCAAGAAAGTCGGACTTTGAATCGGACGGGGTCTTGGCCAACCTGTTTGATGATGCGTTGGGTATACTTAATCAGGTCTTTTCCTCCATAATTTGCGGTAATATAAAAGCCGTCTATTTTATAAACTTTATGAGAATCTGTGCGAAAAGGCACTCCAGTCCCATGAGTTGGATTGCTGGCAGATATCAAATAGCGCCTGGAATCATCTTTAAACGGAATAGGACAGGGGCTTGCGTTCAAAAGGTTATTGCTTATAAGCCAACGCGCAACCTCAACCAGTATCGCTTTCCACGTTGTGATCAGGACTTTTGAGTTGTCGGGGAACGAAATTTCAGTTGGTTTTGAGTCACCTGGATTTAAGTTTGAAAGTGGTTGAACCATTTTACCTCTCCTTTTAGAGTAAATCTAAAAATTTCGGTTCATCGCAATAGGCCAGACTCTGGTTTACACCGGAGTGACAGTGGTCGCCCGCTGCGATCAAGAGAGACGAACTTTGAATTGGGTGGGATCCTCGCCGACATGTTTGATGATGTGCCTAACGTTTTTAGCTATTATTTTTCCACCATAATTTGTCTCAATATGGAAGATACCAATCTCGTAAGGAGTAATAAATTCCTTACCATTCGAGTACGTTGGATTGGTAGATACCAAATAACGCTTAGCTTTACCAATACCCTGAATGGGGCAATGGTCTGTGTCCAATATATTGTTGCTTATGAGCCAACGTATAGTTTCAACCTGCAAAGATTTATATGATCTGACAGAAACCTGTGAATTGTCAGGGAACAAAATTTCAGTTGGCTTCGGGTCACCTGTTTGAGGATTAAACTCTGAGAGTGGCTCCCATCCATCTTCAGCCAGATTAAGCGAATCTGGCTGAAGAGTAGTTTCTTCGATAGGCCGAGGCTCAGTTGTGCTCGGCTGGTCACCAGGCAATCCGACAACTGGAGTTTCTCCTACAGCAATCTGACCAGAAATTACACTGGGTCTCCACAAGGCCAATGTCTTTAGGCACTCAGCCGCTGCCGAGGGACTCTTCAGATCGAATGATGCTGCTAACATATCAGCTACGGGCTTGTTTGTATCGTATATTTCCCAACACGCGCCATCAGTTACCGAAAGATAGCGAGTTTTAATTCCTGTCTCATCCATGGCGTAATCTACAGCCTGCCTACGCGCACCCACCAAAGACTCATCCAGCTTTTTGGCTTCCAACATCATTATGGGACCATCATTGCTGAAAAGCGCATAATCCGCGAAACCTTTGCCTGAACCGTATTCAGGTTTCACCAATGCCGGATCTTCGGTATCCCACCCCAATTCGCGTAGAAGGGGATCAATCAGTGTGTAGCGAGTCAACGCTTCGCTTTTCCTGAGCGCATCGCCATGACGGTTAATCCGCTCTTGGATCTTTTCTATTAGTGTCAGCAGATTTTCCAGTGGCATATTCACAAACCTTTCTTCAATATCCGATTTTATACAGTAATCAGATAAGCCATCACATAAATTATTAGTCAAATCCATTAGGCACAGCGCGCGAGTCCGATTCGCAGCGGATACTCATTATCCATCCAACCCTGAAGGCCACCATCCTTTGTACGTCTTCACAAGCGGTTTGCGCTGTGCCAGCCCCTCGGCGTTTGAGAGCGGCATTTTTTGCCTACTACTATGTAAAAAATCAAGTTAAAACAGCTAACCATCAACCTGTGAGGATTCCCAATCAATCTACTATTCGTGGTCACATCAATGCGCCACCGTTCATCGATCCGAAGGGATTGCATCCAAGTGCAGGGCAAACAAACTTTTTGACGCCATCACTGTGGCCGTAGGCAAAACGTTGTCCCTACCCTCGGATTCAAGATTAGGATAGACCTCAAGAGACTACCCAGCAACAAGACCTAACTGATATACTTCACCAGTCAACAACAGGCGACGCGCCCGTATCAATAACTTCCGAGCCACAGCGATAATAGCACGCTTACTGCCTGAACGCACTTTGATCCGGTCATAGACATCTCGCAAGACAGGATCATAAGTAATACTCCGCCAAGCGGCTTGTAACAAAATCGTTCGTACGCTGGCTTTGCCTTGACGGGTAATCCGTCCCATTCGGGTGCGTTCACCACTTGAATACTGAGAAGGCGTTAAGCCGACATAGGCTGCCAACTGATCTGCATTTTGAAAACGAGACACATCTTGCAACTCTAACAACATCTCCATGGCACTGAGCCAACCTATACCGGGTATGGAACACAAAATATCGACACGATTTTCATAACATTTACTGCGAGATAAATCGCGTAAAAGTGCGGTCTGCTTACGAATTTGCATCTCTAAAAATTCATAGTGATCCAACAAACTGGCAAAGTTCTCATGCTGATAAGCCTGATTAAAACGCAAACAACGCAAGTTCTCTAAAAAGCGCTGGCTCCATCGACCACGACACTCTTTATCTAACTCGATATTGAAAAATCTTAAAAATGCTTTGATACGATTTTGCTCGCGAACACGATCTTGAATCAACTGTCTGCGACGACGACAAATCTGACGATGTACGCGTTCTTCAGGACTTGGAACATAGATGCCTGACAATAACCCTTTTTGCAAAAAACGTGCGAGCTTTACACTGTCGTTCTTGTCCGTCTTAACCCGATTACCCGTTGCTGAAGGAATCAACGTCGGAGGCGTCACGGTCACATGAGCACCATAGGCTTCCAGGGCATCACATAAACTGTAGCCAAAGTAACCGGCTTCATAACAGGCAAACAGATCACCGGCTTGTTCATACCTTTCTAATACGTCGCGTAAAGCATCCCAGGTGCTTGGTATGCGACGAGAAAATAAAACGAGATCCTCTTCACTTAAGATGGTGACATGCCAAAATGATCGATGCATGTCTATGCCAATAAAAAGTTGCTTGCCTTCCCAGGCCTTGAGCGTATATCTTGACATCTGAGCCTCCTTGTGGGTGAGTGTTTTTTGGTCAGGACTCATGATTAGGATATACACTCACAAGCCGAGGCTCAACCTTTTTAACATAGTGACTTTTCTTCAGACGCTCAATCGCGTCTTCTCTGGTGACAAAAAGTAGGTCGCCGAAGGCATAAAAAGAAAAAACCATCGCTCAATATAACACGGAATACAGGGGGATTCAAGAATTGAGATGAGGTAAAACTGGGCACAGCACAGGAAATGATCCGCATAGTGAGAGGCGTGGGATACTGTTTCAAGCCGATTGAGTAAACCAGTCCATCTTTCTCCTTCTAACGGGACGTATGTTCTTTTGAGCACACGTCCCATTTTTTTGTATAATTAAGGTAAAGACATATCTCACTTCCACGGAGGTCGCTGTGTTCAATCTACAGATATTCAAACAATTGCCGCGAGAGACCGTATGGGAAGATGTGGCAAGTCCGCTGGGACCGTTGA
>JAPPIE010000073.1 GCA_028874765.1 Gemmatimonadota bacterium | reverse complement strand
AGAGACATGCCTCCCGACCTCGCAAGGTATAGACAGGCGGACCATCAATAATCACACAATCTATCTCTTTTTGGTCATTCCAAAATATCCCATCTTCATAAGTCAAAAATTCCGCATCTCCATAAGATTTACGTGTAATCGGACGATATTTGATCGATAGATTGCGTTTATCCCAGAATGTTTGCATCAGATTCATGGTCTCTGCAAAATTTCGCCAGTCGCCTTCCACAGACAGAACTTGCGCTTCAGAAAATGCCATAGCCAGACGGATAGAACTCGGACCACTTCCAAATTCGAGAATTTTTTCTACTGGAGACATCTGGAGAAGCGTGGTTGCGATTCTCTCAAATGCTGTCTCACCAATGCTCCAGTCTGTGTCCAGATTAAGCCGATCCGGCATTTTGAAGTCTGAAATTTTATACATTTCTCACCTCTCTGTTCAAGGCACATAGTAACCATTTCCAGACTACAACAAAGACGCATTCACTTCTGAAATTTCTATGGATCACGTACGCAAGCAGGGCCATTCACTCGTATCTGAGAGCATCCACAGGATTGCGGCGAATCACTTTGAGGATGTGTCCCAAAATTGTCACCTGTGAAACGAAAAATGTTAAAATACCAACATTGGAGTTACCCCGCTTTAGATGCTGTTGCCGAATTGGTGGGGAGGGAGGGAGTCTGCGATTACAAAAAAGGCTATTTGTGGCCTGAATGCAGGCTCTGTAAGCCCGTTTAGTTGCATCAACACAGATTCGAAATTCGGCAACAGCATCGTTTTGGCGGAGAGTTTAGGGCTTGTTTTTCAAGCCTGTGATTGTACTGATCGCTGCTCTATCTCTCTATTTTGTTGGTTTATTCTACTCATCATCGTGCGCAAGGCTTCGGATCGAACTTTATCGCCCCAGATAGCATAGAGTAAGGCGAGATGAGCCAAATAATCGCATATTGTTATCTGTGTCTGAACATTCATAAGTCACCTCAGTAAAATCTGATTGTTATTATTCTCTCGTACATTCTATAAAGCAAGATGCGTGCCATAAATTTGTTGAAATAAAAAAAAGCACTTAAAAATGCTCAAGTGCTTGAAAAACAAAAAGATAAAATTTTTATGTTTCAGGTGCTATAAGTCGTAGCTTTCTGCGAAGTGTATAATTTTTTATACGATTGAAAAAGAAATCACGAAAAAATTATACACCTCACAAGGACTCCAGTACTATAGTTTAACTCAAGTTGTGAGGTAAAAGATTGCAAAATGTCCATGACATTCTTTAGCATAAGGGAAGCGAACAATCACCCCTTAAGAAAGGGGTCAAGTCCACAGCCTATCTTCCAGCCTGCCTACTTTGTACTTTTCTCAATTTGCTTCCATTCCCATTCGTGCGCCCGGCGCTCGGCTTCGGCAAGTTGCTCAGGGGTCATTAGTTGGGCAATCTCATCGCGTTTTTCGCGTGCCTTCTCATGGTCCTGTGCCGCAGATAGGCTCAACCACTTGCGCGCCTCCACGATATCTTTCGACACGCCGAGCTCAGCTACACCCGTAACATAGAATCTGCCCAGGGCGAATTGGGCATGAGCATTTCCACCTTCGGCGGCCTTGCGAAGCCACTTCACGGCTTCTGTATAGTTTTTTGCAACGCACTTACCTTTGGAATACATGTCGGCAAGAGCAAACTGAGACATGGCATGGCCTTGCTCAGCGGCCATGCGAAACCATTTCACGGCCTCTGCATCGTCTTTGGCAACACTCTGGCCTTTCAAATACATGCCACCAAGCGCGAGTTGAGCATTGATATAGCCTGCTTCGGCAGCCTTGCGAAGCCACTTTAACCCCTCTGCTTCATCTTTATCCACCCCCTCGCCTCTGTAATACATCAAACCAAGATTGTACCCTGCTTTGCCATCCCCTTGCTCGGTCGCTTTGCGAAGCCACGTCTGCGCCTCCGCATAGTTTTTCGACACGCCCGACCCCATGCGAAACATCATGCCAAGGCGTAATTGCGCTTTGACATTTCCTTGATCGGCAGCCTTGCGGAGCCATTTTACAGCCTCCGCACCATTTTTCTTCGCGCCTTGACCTTTGTAATACATATAGCCGATGACATACTGCGCGCCTGCATGGCCTTGCTCGGCGAGAGATCGCAATGCCTCCAGTGCTGTTGCGTAGTCCTTTCGGTTATATGCCTCCCTACCATCCTGATAATTCCCCCATGCCAATGGCACAGAGAACAGACACAGAATGAAAAGCAAGCCGATTGAACAATGCACAGGGTTGCACACATCGGTTTTCCATTTATTCTCAGTCATCTTCAACTCTCCTTTGGTTGAGGATACAGCGTTTACTGATTGGAAACTGTTGTATCTAAATATGAAGCAAGATGCGTGCCATAAATTATCTAACGCAAAAAAAGCACTTGAAAATACTCAAGTGCTTGAAAAATAAAGAGATAAAATTGTTATGTTTCAGGTGCTATAAGTTGTCGCTTTCTGCGAAGTGTATAATTTTTTATATACTCGTAAAAGAAACCACGAAAAAATTATACACCTCACAAGGTCACATCCAATTTGCTAACGCATCTTCAGGCGCGCCATCTTTTTTATTAGACCATCGCGGGTCAGCCCTAATTCTTCAGCCGTCTGCGTGATATTGCCTGCGTGTTTCTTGAGCACATCCTGGATCATCTGTTTTTCAAACTCTGCGACCCTCGCTTTTAAGTGGCCTTTAGTCTGTGTCTCTATCCCCAGGCTACCCCCAATAGGCTCTGGGAACAAATCAGGCGTAATTTCACGACCTTCTTCTGACAGGGCAACGGCTCGCTCCATCACATGTATCAATTCCCGGACATTGCCCGGCCAGGTATATTCGCACAATACATCCATCGCCTCGGTGGAAATCCCTTGAACCGCTTTTTCAGAGGTCTCGGCAAAGTCGTTCAAAAAGTGATGAACAAGAAGTTGAATATCTCCATGCCGATCCCTCAAAGGCGGTAAGTGAATCTCAAAGGTGTTAAGTCGATAAAATAAATCTTCTCGAAACCTGCCCTCTCCAATCAATGCCTCGATATTCTGATTGGTTGCCGAGATGAGACGGATGTCGATTTCTATCTCCTCATTGCTTCCCAACCTGCGAATTTTGTGGTCTTCCAGAACGCGCAAGAACTTCACCTGAAGGGGCATGGGCAATTCCCCGATTTCATCGAGAAAAAATGTCCCGCTCTTAGCGTGTTCGATTAACCCGACGCGGTTCTGTTTCGCATCTGTGAATGCCCCCTTTGTATGGCCAAATATCTCACTTTCAATTAGAGGCTCTGGCAGGCCCCCACAGTTGAGCGGCACAAACGGCTTATGGCTGCGCTTGCTATTGGCATGAATACACTGGGCCACCAGTTCCTTGCCCGTTCCACTCTCTCCCGTGATCAGGACGTTGGCATCTATGTCACTGATTTTCCGCATCAGATCAAATACCTGCGTGATCGCTTCACTGTTCCCGATGATGTTTTCAAACCGGAATCGCGTATCCAGCATTTGCTTGAGAGCACTGTTCTCCATCCTCACACGCCGCAGTTTCAATGCCCGTTCTATTACGATTAAAAATGTATCTGGATCAAATGGTTTACGAACAAAGTCGAACGCGCCTGCTCTGATCGCTTTCACTGCACTCTCAATGGTTCCATATCCGGTAAAGACGATCACAATAGCCTCTTGATCGCGTGCCATAATGCTTTCAAGTACAGCCATACCATCTACCCTGGGCATTTTCAAATCCACTATGACCAGATCGGGGTTTTCAGTCTCGAATAACGCGATTCCAGCCTTACCCGAATCTGCCACGACAACAGTGTACCCCGCTGTCTCCAAAAATTTCTGGCAACCGCTCAACATATCCGGCTCGTCATCTATTACGAGGATTTTCTCTTTGTCCATGTTTCTTACTCCGTTACGGGAAGATAAATCTGGAACTCACTGCCTTTGTCCGGTTGGCTGCTCACTTCAATTCGGCCTTTGTGCTCTTGAATTAAACCATAACTGACCGAAAGACCCAGGCCGGTTCCTTCACCCACTTCTTTGGTTGTAAAAAAAGGATCAAATAGATGGCTGAGATGTTCTTCCTCAATGCCCGTGCCTGTATCTCTTATCCGGACCACCACCCAATCTTTATCTGTCTGGTCTGTCTCCAGTGTCGTTGATACGGTCAAAACACCGCCACAGGGCATCGCTTCAATCGCATTGTTAAACAGATTCAACAACACCTGCTCAATGCGTATGGGATCCAACAACACTTTGGGCAAACTGTCTTCCAATTCGGCCTGATACACAATGTCCTGATTTTGCAGCGTATTTTCAACCAGTCTCAAGGCAGTATGCACGGTCTGGTTGATATTGATCCAGTCAGGGCTGAAAGATCCCTGCCTGGAAAAAGCCTGTAGTCCCGATATGATCTGCCCGATCTTATTGTTCTGGCGTTGAATGACCTTCAGCGTCTCGATCAGGTCCTCTGGCAATTTTTGACTTTCGATATTTTGCATCACACTGGCGATATGGAGTTTGATAATGCTCACGGGGTTGTTCACCTCATGTGCAATCCCGCTAATCAATCTACCCACGGCTGCGAGTTTGGTTGATTGCACCAATTGCTCCTCCAACAGTATGCGCTCTGTCATGTCGCGGATAATGCCAGCAAATAATCGCTTGTCTTTTAAGGGGACCTCACTGACAGCCAAATCCATTGGAAATTCAGTTCCATCTTTACGCAGGCCAGTCACTTGACGTCCTATTCCGATAATTTTGGGTACGCCCGTCTCTAAATATCTGCCAATATAGCTATCGTGTTCACTGCGGTAAGGCGCAGGCATCAGCATCTTGACATTGTTTCCAATCACTTCCTTAGCCTGATAGCCGAATATCTTCTCAGCAGCAGAATTGAATGTTTGTACAATCCCCTGACTGTCAATCGTAATAATCGCGTCAACGGTGGTTTCCAGGATCGCTTTGTAATGGCTTGCCGCCTCTTCAAGTGCTGTGAGCCTGCCTGCCGTCTCACTGGCAGGGATTTGGTCTCTATGCTCGCTTTGAGCGTTCATTATACTACCTCGGGATTCTGGTCTCATCAGGACGGCTACATTTTTGTTTTGAATTGCGGGATTACATGATATGCTTATTTTGCGGAATAAAAAATAAAAAGAGAAGGCATACTTCACCTGAGTCGTGATCTGGAGGAGTTCAGGATTGATCATGTTGCCGCTATAGACTACGACAAGTTGACCAAATTGACGGAATCGGAGCATCATTTCTATAATCTGGATGCAGAATTAAAGGTGTTTGAGAAGTAAGAGGACATGAGTGGTATAGCCAAAAAAAGCACGCCCTAAACAGAGCGTGCTTTCTCATTTCTACAATCGCTATTTAACTCCTGACACGCGCAGTCGGCAGAACGCCCGTGCCAGTGTAGTATAGATATATTTCTATTTTAGTAGTATGCCAACTAAAGATGCCAAAACACCAAGCAGAGAACCAATAGCCAGGGCAATGAGGGTCCACAATTTTCTCTCAATGCTCTGGTAAAGATCTTCCATTAGCTTAATGCGTTTATCCATTTGCTCATACGCGCCCTCAATCCAGGATTGACGCTTAATATCACGGACTTGCTCCTCCATTTCCGTTTCTCCAATTTATTTCACATTGTGATAGTCCCTGTACCACGCGACAAAATTTGCAAGTCCTGTTTCTATGGGTGTCGAGGGATTGTAGCCCACATCTCGCATTAGATCCGAAACGTCTGCTGCATTATCCTGTACATCTCCGGGCTGCATGGGCAAATCTTTTCGGATCGCTTTTTTGCCCAACAAATCCTCTAATAGCGATAAAAAATAATCCAATTCTATGACATTCGGATTGCCGATATTGTAAATCCGATAAGGGTTGGAACTCGATCCCGGATCGGGACATTGTCCCGTCCATTCGGGATCTGGCTTTGCGGGTTTTGCCAAAACGCGAGTCACGCCTTCTACAATGTCGCTGACGTACGTAAAGCTGCGGCGCATTTTCCCGTGATTATAGACTTTGATTGGTCGATTTTCCAATATGGCTCTGGTCCACAAGTAGGCGACAAAATCCGGACGTCCCCAGGGTCCATAGACAGAGAAGAAGCGCAATCCTGTGGTCGGAATGCCGTATAGATGGCTATACACATGCGCCATTAGTTCATCTGATTTTTTTGTCGCCGCGTACAGGCTGATCGGATGATCGACGTTTTGACGGACGCCATGAGGCGTGGTGGCGTTCAAGCCATAAACAGAACTGGAGGATGCATAGACCAGATGTTCGATGCCACACTGGCGACATCCTTCCAGGATGTTGAGGAAGCCCAGGACATTGCTTTTGACAAATGCCTGGGGATTTTTCAGGCTATAGGGCATACCCGCCTGAGCTGCGAGATTGACGACATGAGAAAAGTTCTCTGCGCGGAAGAGGTTTGCGATTCCCGCTTCGTCCTCGAGGTGCAGGCGAACAAATTTGAATCCGTTTTCCCGCTTCAGGATAGATAGGCGGTCTTCTTTGAGTTGAGTGCTGTAATAAGCGTTTAAATTGTCCAAACCGACTACCGAATGACCCATTTCGAGCAGCCGTTTGGAAAGATGAAAGCCAATAAATCCCGCTGCACCTGTTACGAGTACGTGTCGCGCAATATCAGGCATGTTTAATTTTTATCCTTTCAATCGCTGTGAATGTATAGGTTTGAAATTTATATACAAAAAAATAATCATCCTATGAAAAAAAGCACGCTCTAAACAGAGCGTGCTTTCTCATTTCTATTTATAGAAATATTACTCAGAGCCTGACACGCGCAGCCGCATAAATGCCCGGCCCAGTGCAGCTTGTGCGCGTTCTACATCTACGTCTGGCGTGCGATTGTCCAGTCGCTTTTGTGCGCGGTCTCGCGCTGCGCGGGCGCGTTCTATGTCGATCTCATCGCCAAATTCGGCTGCTTCTGCGAGGATTGTTGCGCCATCACCCGATATATTGGCGAATCCTCCGCTGATGGCGAGGGTGCGCTCGGTGCCGTCTGCTTCTCGGAAGCCGACCCGACCGATGCCGAGTGCGGCCAGCATGGGCTGGTGGCGCGCCAGTACGCCAAAGCTGCCGTCAACGCCCGGTGCTTGAAAATGCTCAATTTCACCGGAGTACACGGTTTTTTCGGGTGTTACGATGTCTAATTGGAAAGAGGCCATTTTTTTTAAAGCGTTTTTGCTTTTTCTACTGCTTGTTCAATTGGTCCGACCATGTAAAATGCCTGTTCGGGCAGGTCGTCGTGTACGCCTTCGACGAGTTCTTTAAAGCCGCGCACGGTATCTTCTATGTTTACGTATTCTCCGGGAATGCCGGTATATACTTCACCCACTGTAAAGGGCTGTGTCAGGAATAGCTGGATGCGGCGGGCGCGTGCGACGACGATGCGGTCTTCGTCCGATAGCTCGTCGATGCCCAGAATGGCGATGATTTCGCGCAGGTCGCGGTATCGCTGCAGGATCTGCTGCACCTGTTGCGTCACATCGTAGTGTTCATCGCCTACGACGCGGGGGTCGAGGATGCGCGATGAAGATGCCAGCGGATCTACTGCGGGATACAGCACCTGGTCGGCGAGGGCGCGGTCGAGCACGATGCGTCCGTCGAGGTGCGAAAATGCCGTGACCACACCGGGGTCGGTGTAGTCGTCGGCGGGTACATAGATGGCCTGGACAGATGTAATGGATCCCGTTTGCGTGGTGGTGATGCGCTCCTGCAAGCCGCCCATTTCGGTTGCCAGGGTGGGCTGATATCCCACGGCCGATGGCATGCGGCCCAGTAGCGCGGATACTTCTGCGCCTGCGAGAATAAAGCGGAAGATGTTGTCGATAAATAGCAATACATCCTGGCCGTGTTCATCGCGGAAATTCTCTGCCATTGTCAATCCGGTCAGTGCCACGCGCTGGCGCGCGCCGGGCGGTTCATTCATCTGTCCGAAAACCATGGCGGTTTTGTCGATTACGCCGGCTTCGATCATTTCGAGCATCAGGTCATTGCCTTCGCGGGTGCGCTCGCCCACGCCGGCAAAGACGGAGTATCCGCCGTGTCCCGAAGCCACGTTGTTGATGAGTTCTTTTAAGATCACGGTTTTACCCACGCCCGCGCCGCCGAATAATCCCAGTTTACCGCCGCGGGCAAATGGGCAGATCAGGTCCATCACTTTGATGCCGGTTTCGAGCAATTGATCGGATGTCACCTGTTCTTCGTGTTCGGGTGGGTCGCGGTGCAGGGGCAGTCGCGGCGTGTCATTGGGCACCGGACCCTTGCCGTCGATGGGGTCGCCAATGACGTTGAACAGGCGTCCCAAAACATTTTCACCTACGGGCACTCTGATTGGTCCGCCCGTATCCACTACTGCGGTGCCGCGCACCAGTCCGTCTGTGGAATCCATGGCGACACAGCGCACCATGTTTTCTCCCAGGTGTTGCTGCACTTCGAGCACCAGCCGGGGGTCCGTGCCTTCGACTTCTAATGCATTGTATATGGGGGGCAGGTCGCCTTCAAATGCCACATCGATGACAACGCCCACGATTTCTTTGATCATACCCTGGTTCATAATTGGCCTCTCCACTACTGGGCAACGGCTTCGGCGCCGCCGATAATATCCATCAGTTCCAGTGTAATTGACGACTGACGTTCTTTGTTCATTTCGCGGGTTAGTTCTTCGATTACGTCACCCGCGTTTCTGGTCGCATTGTCCATTGCGCGCATTCGCGCGGCCTGCTCACCGGCGTTGGATTCCAACAGGGCACGCCATACTTGAAAGTTCACATGACGCGGGACCAGGGTCTCCAACAACACTTCCGGCGATGGTTCAAACAAATAAACACCTGCTGCTTCGCCTTCACGGGGTGCAATGGGCAACAATTGTTCTGAGACGGGCTGTTGTTGTGCGACCGAGACAAAGGCATTGTAAATGAGCATCACGCGATCGACTTCACCCGATAAGAACCGGTTCACCGCGTCTTCGGCGATTGTTATAGCCGAGACAAAGGACAGGTCGCGAAACACATCTTCATAGTCATTTAGTATTTCGCAATTGCGGTTTCTGAAGAAACTGCGTCCTTTGCGCCCCACTGCAAGTATGCCATCATCGGGGGACAGGTCATTGAACGCGTGGCGGCAAGAATTGGTGTTAAAACTGCCGCACAAACCGCGATCAGAGGTCAAGACAATGCGTGCTGTGCGGTCAACAGCGCGTTCTGTCATCAGCGGATGTGAAAGAGATTCCATGCCGCTGAGTCGCTGTAAAACGCGATCCAGTTGCTGTGCATAGGGCCGCGCAGCCGCGATGGCTTCTTGCGCCCGTCGCATGCGAGCCGCCGCCACGAGTTGCATGGCATTGGTCACGCTTTGAATATTTTTGATGCTTGCAACGCGCGTTCTCAGTTGTCTTAATGTTGCCACATCCGGTCCTTTGTCGCGGGCGACCACAGGGGGTCGCCCCTACATGCAATGGTCGTATCCGTGTAGGGGACGGCCCCTGTGCCGTCCCGGTTTTTATACCGATACGCGGAAGCCGCGCTTAAAATTCTCAATTATTTCTGTGAGCTTTTCGGCGTTTTCGTCGCTCAAATCTTCGCTTTCGCGGATTTCTTCCATCAACTCACTGTGGCCGATATGCGCCAGCAATTCTCGCTCAAAGCGACGCACGTCTTCGGTGGGTAAATCATCGACCAGATTGGCGGCAAAAAGTGCCACGGTGAGTTCTTCCAGCGACATTGGGGAATACTGATCTTGTTTGAGAATTTCGATTAGTTTTTCGCCGTGGTTCAGCAAATTTTGAGTTGAGGCGTCCAGGCCTTCTGTGCCGAACATCGCAAAGGCTTTGACTTCGTTGTAGCGCGAGATATCGG
>JAPPIE010000149.1 GCA_028874765.1 Gemmatimonadota bacterium | reverse complement strand
TCAATTGCGGGAGTGGGAGTTGTTGTTTGATTATTCATATCGAAAAGCGGTAGGGGAATGAGAAGCCTTTAGAGGATTTGGGATGGCGACACAACTGACACCGGCAATGGAACAGTACGCGCGTTTTAAGGAGCAGCATCCGGATGCGATTTTGCTATTTCGGATGGGCGATTTTTACGAGACGTTTTACGACGATGCCGTTGTTGCATCTCAGCTTTTGGGTTTGACATTGACATCGCGCAACAATGGGCGTGCAGATCGCATCCCACTGGCAGGTGTTCCGTATCACGCGCTGGATACCTATCTCGCAAGGCTTATCAAAGCCGGTAAAAAAGTGGCGATTTGCGAGCAGATGGAGCCGCCGCAAAAGGGTAAAAAAGTGGTGCGCCGCGAGGTGGTGCAGGTTGTATCGCCGGGAACGGTAATGTCCGATGATTTACTCGATCAAAAGCGCAATAATTATCTCGTGGGCATTTTTGTTTCTGACGATCAATTGGGCATGGCAACAGCGGATTTGTCAACGGGAATGTTCAGGGCATCGGAACGCGCGGCAGATGATTTGTGGGAGATATTGGAGCGCGTGGCTCCCGCAGAGGTGCTGGCGCCCGAGGCGTGGGTCAAAGACAACGAAGCCGAGTTTGAAGCGCGGATGCCGAGTGCTTTGCTCACGCATATCGAAGATTGGCATTTTGGACAGCATTATGCGTACGATACACTGAAGGAACATTTTAAGGTGGCGTCTCTCAAGGGCTTTGGATGCGATGATCTCACCGTTGGGATATGCGCCGCAGGTGGCGTGCTGTGTTATTTGCGCGAAAACCAGAAGGGAGCCGTATCCCATATTACGCGATTGGCGCGCGAACACACCGAGTCGGTGATGGAATTGGATCTGGTGACACAGCGCAATTTGGAACTGGTTACAACCATTCAAGAGGGGCGGCGCGAGGGCACGTTGTTCGGGGTTTTAGATCAGACGTGTACGCCGCAGGGCGCGCGGACACTGCGCACATGGCTATCACAGCCGCTTGTGGATGTTGGTCGCATTGACGCACGCTTAGATGCAGTACAAGAATTTGTCGAATCTGCGGCGTGTCGGGACGAGGCGCGAGAGGCCCTGCGCGGTGTTGGAGATCTGGAGCGGTTGATGTCCCGAATTTGTTGCAATCGGGCCAATCCGCGAGAGCTTGTGGCGCTCCAGCGGTCTTTGGAAGCGGTTGTTCCGCTGCGAGAAACCCTGCGTGATTTTCGCGCGGATTTGCTGGTGCGGGCGCGCGATCAGGGCATGCCGGACCTGACAGAACTGATCAATTTGATCGCTCAGACGCTTGAAGACGACCCACCTGCACAGATTAGCGATGGCGGATATATCAGAACGGGCTATCACAAAGATCTGGATGAATTGCGGGAAATCGCATCGGGTGGGCGCGATTGGGTTGCCAATTTGCAGGCAGAGGAACGCGAGAAAACGGGTATCGCGTCGTTGAAGGTGGGGTATAACAAGGCATTTGGATATTATATTGAGGTCACTAAAGCCAATCAGGATAAGGTGCCCGCATATTTTGTGCGCAAGCAAACGCTGGTCAATGCCGAGCGGTATATCACGCCTGAGTTGAAGGATTGGGAGGCGAAAATTTTGGGCGCAGATGAGCGGGCCAGGGACCTCGAGCGCGATTTGTTTGCCGCGTTGCGCGAAGAGGTGGCCGGTTGGGTAGAACCCGTGCAGCGCACAGCGCTATCCGTGGCCACTGTAGATGTGTTGAGTACTCTGGCCGAGGTGGCATCGTCCAGTGATTATGTGCGTCCCCAGGTGGATGATAGCGTGCGTATTGATGTGAAAGATGGGCGACATCCCGCGGTTGAGCAGTTGCTTCCGGGCGGTAATTTTGTGCCCAATGACCTGAAGATTGATGGTGAGACTGATCAAATTTTGCTGATTACTGGTCCAAATATGTCGGGGAAATCGACGGTTTTGCGCCAGACAGGGTTGATTGTGCTTTTGGCGCAGGTCGGCAGTTTTGTGCCAGCGCGCGAGGCGCGTATTGGGGTGGTGGATCGCATTTTTACACGGGTGGGTGCATCCGATAATCTGGCGCGGGGCGAGAGTACGTTTTTGGTGGAGATGAATGAGGCGGCGAATATTTTGAACAATGCGACGCCGAAGAGTCTGGTGCTTTTGGATGAGATCGGACGCGGTACGAGTACGTTTGACGGGTTGAGCATTGCCTGGGCCATGACGGAGTATTTGCACAACGCCGAACAGATTCAGCCGCGGACGTTGTTTGCAACGCATTATCACGAGTTGACAGAGTTGGAGGATTTGCTGCCTCGGGTGGTGAATTACAGCGTTGCGGTGCGCGAGGCGGGCGATACCATCGCGTTTTTACACAAGTTGGTGCCGGGCGGGTGCGATCACAGCTACGGCATTGAGGTGGCGCGTCTGGCCGGGATGCCAGCAGAGATGATTGCGCGGGCAAAGGAGATTTTGAACCGGCTGGAACAAAACGATTTGTCGGTGGGATCAAAACCCCAACCCGATCGCGTGAGAGAGAATGGACAGATGCCGCTGTTTGCGCCGGTAGCAGAAGTGAAGGTGGAGCGGGAAGATCATCCGATGTTGTCTGAGTTGCGCGATTTAGATATCGCCCGTCTCACACCGGTTGAAGCACTGGTGAAATTGGATGCGTGGAAGCGTGCGTTGGATGAATGATTTTGGAGATAGATGAAATGGCAACTGTTGATTTGAGGACGGAAGCAAAACAGATGCTCGATAAGCTCTCCGATGAGAGTTTAGAGGTGGTAATCAGTTTGCTGAGTTCTCTCAAAAACCGAGAGTGCCCCAAACGGACGGATCTTTTGTCAATCTATCCGTGGATTCAGTATCTGTCCGATGAGGAATGCGATGAATTTTTCGAGGAACTTTCAAATGCCACACAGGACAATGGTACAGGTGTTGATGAAGTGGTCAACGCCTGGCGGGAGACCGCAGAAATCCTATCTGACCCTGACACGATGGCCGACATTGCCGAATCGGAAAAACAAATTGCAGATAGCGAGAGTCGTCTGGAAAACACTGCGCCCGAGATTGATTGGCTTGATACCGAATACATGGAAAAGGCACGAACAGAAGCCGACGATTCAATTACCCTCGGATTAGTGCGAAAAGCACTCGCCAAAATTCCAGGCTCAATGAGCGACTTCATCATCTCTGAGCGCGAGGATCGCGTTTAATGGCCGTGTACTATCACGATACCAGTGCATTGGTGAAGCACTACCACGAGGAAATAGGCACGGCAGTTGTTGACCAGATTATATCCATACCAAACAACAGCCACTACCTCTCCCGGCTTGCAGGTATCGAACTTCGGTCAGCTTCAGCAAAAAATGTCAGGATGGATCTCATCACAGTAGTAGATTTTCATAACCTGCATGGAAAGTTTCAGGCCGATATCAGGAATGGCCAGTTTCAGATTCTCCACTTGCTGTCGAGACACCTTCAGAAGGCTGAAAACCTGATTATACAACACGCGACCACGAACAGCTTACGAACATTGGATGCCATTCAACTCGCTGTCGCCCTCGATTTTCATCAACGGCACAGACTCGATTTTTTTGTATGTGCCGACGCGAATCTGTGCATGGTTGCAATAGCTGAAGGTTTAGCTGTTATAAATCCAGTGACGCATACTCCTGAATAAAGGGGATTATGTAGTTAAGTGACCAAAATTACCCTAAGAAAAAGAGGCATAGAGGACAAACCTGGGCTTAGGTACAGTATTTTTGTACCAAGGAGGGCAGTGTGCTACGTCTGGGCGAACTTTGGCGAGTCTCTCAGAGCAGTAGCACACGGCAATCCGCCAGAACAACCACACAGAAAGAGGTCTTTCTATGCACAGATATTCATAGCGGATGAACGCTCATGTTGTTTAAGGATCGGCCCACCAAGGATGGAAACTATAAAAAAAGGGGATTATGTATTGAAGTGGACAAAATGTAAAGAATTGTAAAAGATGGTTGACACTAAAGATTTTGTCGTCGCATCCACCTGATTCGTAAATGAGTGGATTCATAGTAAGCAAAAACTTTGTGTCAATTCTGTTACAAAGGTGGATGTGACGACTTTACACACACAGGAGATCGTCATGAGATGGATTGTGATGGCAATAGTTACCCCAATTCATATTGCTTGGATTGAAGGAAGCAACTATGCTTTTGAGTTTTTTGTCTTTTGCGTGGGCGCAATTCAATACATATCATTTTGTCTTCTGGAGACATTTTACATCAAAAGGAGAACTCCAGAAGCACTTGAGGCGCAATATGAGGGCGAAGTCCCCATTCTCTATCAAAAGGCTATAGAGGGGAAATTGAATATTCCGCTTCCGATAGACGAGACACAATTAGTGCCGAGATGGGTTGTCGTTATGGGGCTAACCGGGATAGGATTTGCTCTTGCCGGGATCATAACCATTATTCTGATTTCCTGCAATCTCATTGAATATAGAGAATCTTTGCTAACAGTACACAAATAGGAGGGGTTCGCGGTGGGCACAATAATACTCGCGCTAACAGGACGTCTTGTAAGGCTTGGATTGTTCGCACTATATGCTTTTATATTAATATCCATATATTTTTTTCTATTGGGACTTGTATTTGTAGTGCTCTTTGAGTGATCATGTTGCATAAAAGTTCATAAGTTGCTATTTTATAAGCACAAATAGCAAGAAGCCGAGTCGCGGTAACGATCTCGGCTTCTCAGAGAAATAACTCTTAAACGCGCAAGAGGTATCAATGAATGTAATCAATCATTTGCAAAATGTCAAGATTCGATCTCCCCGTCGCCTTCTCCAAATGAAGGTTGATGACATGCGATGGGAGGAGAAAAAGCTATTGGTGCATTATCTTGATGAACTGTGCGATTATTGTCGCGCCGACACACTCCCACAAACGGAAAGGCAGTTTATTGGATCACCAGAAGGGAAAAAGCTGGAAACATGGGCCAAGACGGGGATGTATATAACTTTTTTCATGTGAATCCCCCTACTTCTGGCGCAACCAGATCGTCATATTTCAGCCTTTTCCCTCCAAAGCCCTGCACAATCATTTTCATTTGCTCAATGGTATCGCGGGGTCTGATATTCTGTCTCATCACAAACTCATTGACGTAGAGTTGCAGGTGTTTCTTGCTCATTTTGCGGTGCATGCCCATATACCAGCGCTTGATTTCCGCTTTGAAGTCACACATCGCGTTGGTCTGTATCAGAAACCGCTTCTTTTTTTGATGCCATGAATTTTCAGCGATGGCGGATCAACTTTGCACATTATGTTGTGCCAGTCTGTCCTGCTACGGAGATGCAATCAGCGGTTCTATCTCTCGCTCAATTTGGCGACGTACCGTGTGCTCGGCGACATCGAGATCGTAGCGGGTCTGAAGATTGATCCAGAACTCAGGCGTCATGCCAAAGTAGTGACCAAGGCGTAGCGCGGTATCGATTGTAATTCCATTAATTCCATGCACGATAGCGTCTAAGTCCTTCTCCGAAATCTTGATCCCTTGAGCAAGGCGAGCCACACTGAGATTCATCGGAATAAGGAACTCATCGCGCAGGATCTCGCCAGGATGTACCGGAGATAGTAGCTGTCCGGTTGTGACTTCCGAGAAGTCAACTTTTCGCCGGTCCAGTTCTTCGCGTTTAATGGTCATCATTTATCTCCTCAAACTATTCACTACTGATCCCGTGTTCTTCGAGCCAGGCTTTGAGAGGCATGTCTTCGGGATTATCTATCATTTACGTC
Organism: Gemmatimonadota bacterium; assembly: GCA_028874765.1. Classification (GTDB taxonomy): domain Bacteria; phylum Latescibacterota; class UBA2968; order UBA2968; family UBA2968; genus VXRD01. The sequence goes on along the minus strand of JAPPIE010000149.1, from coordinate 4,143 downwards.
ATTATCGGTTTGTACTCTTCATGCAAGAGTTGTCTCGAACGCTATCAGATTGCGGGTCTCTCGGCTGAACTCTACCCCGATCAGATGAATCGGCTGATCCAGGTCGCGGTATTTGTCCGCATAGCCCTTTGCCTGCAATTGCGCCATTGCAGCTCCCTCAGACGCCAACTCCACCACTTTGAACTCGAACAGATACACATTGTCATTGAAACGAACCGCCATGTCCAGACGCCCATCGCTGCCACTGTCTTCCACAACAATGTCGAATCCCACCGATGCGAAGTAGGAGTAGAACACGCTGGCGTAGTAGCCTTCGTAGTTCGCTATGTCATTGTTTGTGTGCCACTGATAGGGGATGCTGGCAAAGAACGCCTTGAACAGGCTTTTTAGGCCAGCGAAGTCATTGACCAGCAACAGGTCATACAGGCGGGCGCGATGTTCCGTGCGCTGTGAGGGATCGCCAGTCAGGTGATTTAGCAGGCTCCTGTTCAAGCTCTGACGCACTTCCCGATTCGGGTAGGATAGCCGATAATACATCTCGCCACCGCGCGGTTCGGTTTGGATAATCGTGAGATAGCCGGTCTGGAACAGCAGGGCTTCGGTGGCGATGTGGTCAACATCAAAAGCCGACAGCAAATCATCACTGCCCAGCATGTTGTCCAGCGCCAGCGCGCCGACCCCGCGCGATAGTAGTGTCTCGATCAGAAATGTCGGCGTGCCGGTCTCGAACCAGTAGGCTTCGAAGCTCTGCCTTCTGAACAGCAAGAGGATGTCGAAGGGGTTATAGACCTTCTCCTGTCCCCGCCAGCTATAGCCATTGTACCAGCGGCGTATCTCATCCCTGTCCAGGCCCGGCAGTTCTGGCGCGAATACGGTGTCGAGGTCCTCCTCGGTGTAGCCGCAGATGGCGGAGTATTGTGGATCAATGGTGATGTCTGTAAGATTGTTGAGGCCAGAGAACAGGCTGACTTTGGAGAATTTGCTGACGCCCGTGAGAAATGTGAACTTGATATGGGCATCATTGGACTTGATCGTCGAATACAGACCGCGCAGGAAGTCGCGGTTGTCGCGCGCGGTCTCTGGCACCTCAAGTGCGTCCAGAATCGGCTTATCGTATTCATCTACAAGCACGACAACGCGCTGCCCACTCTGCCGATGCAATACCCGGATCAGATCGCCAAAGCACTCTGGGGCCGTATCGTAACGCGGCGCAATACCGGCTTCTTCCGCTATCGTGTGCAGTTGCGCTATTACATTCGTCTGCAAGTAGCCCACCTCTTTAAAATTGCCGCTGCCAAAGTCGAGGCGCAGGATGGGATAGCGAACAGACCAGTCCCAGTGATCGTGGATATGAAGCCCCTCAAACAGGGGTTCATTGCCCTCAAACAATTCCTTCAGTGTATCCAGAAACAGGCTTTTGCCAAAGCGACGTGGACGCGATAGAAAATAGTGCGTGCCCTCGTCTATCAGTCGCCGAATGTGGGCCGTCTTATCGACATAGTAGCAGTTTTCTTCCCGAATTTTGCAGAAGGTCTGAATGCCGATAGGCAACTTGCGTCTGTCTGATATGCCCATCTCTCATCTCCAGATTGTGATGTCAGTGCCGCCGGTTGATCAATAACCGACTTGATTGATGCAAACATGCCTGCCTATTCGAATCCACAGCATTGCACTTAAAAATCTTTAGTGACTATTCACTACTGATCCCGTGTTCTTCGAGCCAGGTTTTGAGGGGCGCGTCTTCGGGCGTGGGGGAGGTGTAGCCTCGACCGCCGGAGTAGCTGACGCCGAGGAGTTGTTTTTGGATGGGCGTGCAGTGGTCGAGATAGTGTTCAACTCGCATGTCGTCGCGGGGGCGAAGCCAGCGGTAGGAGTAGCCGTAGAAGAGTACGCGGCGAGGTTCCTTCCAGTAGTTGGTACTGGCGGAGTGCCATAAGCGGCGGTCAAAAAACACGGCTGATCCAGGGGGTACGAGCACCGGGATAGCGTCTTTGTGTAGCGCGTTGCGGTCTTCTCCGGGAAATGTGTTTTGCGTTTGGCTTTTGGGAAGGACGTAGAAATTGCCGCGGCCCGGTTCAGTCGTGTCGGTGAGAAAAAAACCGATTTTTAGGGAGATCATGGGACGCGGGTTCATGTCAAAATCCTGATTGATGCGGCCGCTGTCTTGATGGAAACCGAGACCGGGACCGTCTTTTTCGAGTGTTTTGTGCGGTTCTGAAGGAGGTGTTACGGTCATGTGGGTGTGGTAGAGCTGGATGTGCCAGCCCAGGATGCCCCACACTTTGGGAAATGTTTTGTACCAGTCGAGCAAGGGCAAGAAGTGGTCGTCTTTACCTATGAAGTCGTAGTGGTTGATGCGCGCTGTGGCACTTTTGCCCATCCGAGCGCGTTCTTCTTTATCTACGCGATCTACTGCGACAACAAGATCGCTGACCATGTCGGGTGGCAGGGCGTCTGGAACGATGAAATAGCCATCCTGTTTGAATTTGCGGGCTTCTTCTTCTGTCAGACAATAATCGAGGCATTTGGGGTGCATTGTTTGGCTCCTTATCTCATGTTTTTGTTTTACAGCGTCGCGTCATTACATACCGATCTTCTGCGTCGCGATAATAACCTTTCACAAAATTTCTCTCACTAAATCCCCATTTTTCGTACAGGGAAATAGCACTTTCATTTTCGGGATCCACTGTTAAAAAGCAATCCACACCGATTTGATCACACGCGGCCAAAATTGCGTCGAACAAAGCAGAACCAATGCCTTTGCCGCGAAAGGGATGATCCACAAATACTTTGTGCAAACAATATAGTCTGTCCGTTCTCGTGGGAAATGCCAGCACAGCGCCGATCAGTTTCTCGCGCTCCCATGCACAAAATACCAGTGCGTGCTCTGTCCACAATCGCCAAACGTGTTCTCCATCGGGAATATACTCAGAATTTCGATTTTGTGTCCATGCTTCGCGATCTAATTTTGCGATTTCCAAAAAATCGCGTGTCTCGGCACGCTGAATATGCATCTCGAATACTCCTGCTAATAGCGGATTGTTTTCCATTCATGATCTGTGTAGATATGGCGAAATGTTTGATGTGCGTCAAGTTATTTTCTATGTCTTACGAGAGATCCTTCAAAAGCATTGACATTCTCAGTGCAAGTCCTATCTTCAGAAGCGGTCGGCACTACAAGTTCATCCACTTTCAGCTTTTGGCCCTTTGTTTTTCCGACCGATAGCGGCTGAGAGCTACCAATTGGGAGATAAAAATGAAGTTGGGTATTGTCACGTATCAAATCGCCGCGGACTGGGATGTTGCCACTATTATTGAAACCTGTGCGAAGCTTGGTTATAGCGGTGTCGAATTGCGTACCACGCATGCTCACGGCGTTGAAACAGACCTTTCGGCGAGCCAACGGCAGGATATCCGCAAACAATTTGAAGATGGCGGTGTCGAAATTGCGGGTTTAGGCTCGGCATTTGAATATCATTCGGATGATCCTGGCGTTGTGCGCGAAAATATTGATGGCACTATTGAATATGCCAAACTCGCCGCTGATCTGGGCTGCCCGGGGGTTAAGGTGCGGCCCAATGGTCTGCAAACCGAGAAGGGCATTTCGGTGGATCAAACACTCGAACAAATTGGCAAATCCGTGCGTGAATGTGCGATTGCGGCTGATGATCTGGGGGTGCAAATCCGGGTGGAAGTACACGGGCGAGACACGCAAAAGCCCGTGTATATGCGTACTATTATGGATTGGGCGGATCACGACAATGCCTATGTGTGCTGGAATTCGAATTTGGGTGAAGTTGAAGACGGTTCTATCAAAGCTAATTTTGACCTGCTCAAACACAAGATCGGTCTGGTACACATCACCGAATTGTGCAATCCTGCCTATCCCTGGCGCGAACTCTTCTCTCTTCTCAAAGCCGAGGGCTATGTGGGATATACGCTGGCTGAAATCCCCGGTAGCTCAGATGCCGAGCGTCTGCTCCAATATTACAAGGCTTTGTGGGAAGCGTATCAGTAGATAGGTTCTGTCCCCTCTGATGAGCGTACAAAAAGAAATTTACGCCCTCAAACGCGAACTCGCCGCACGTTATCAACTCGGCGAAGAACACCACAATATTTGTGGGCGCAAAATAGGTGTGACGT
>JAPPIE010000428.1 GCA_028874765.1 Gemmatimonadota bacterium | reverse complement strand
GCCGCCACGGTGCTGTAGATATGTTTTCTATTTCGGGTTATATCGCCGAACCCGCGAAGGGGTTGCTCCACGTTAGACGCGGACTGGGCTGCACGGGAACGTGGACGGCTTATGAGGTGTAGTGTTTTTTCAGGGGGTCCAGGTTTTGGCGCGTTCGGCGTAGTCCCGGGCCTGGGCAGGGATATTTACGCCGACTTCTTCGGACCAGGCTGCGAGGAGCTGTTGATAGATGGGGCCGGGTTTGCCGGTGCCGACGGGTTGGAAGTTGAAGCGGGTGATGGGTACCATACAGATGGTGGTTGATGTGTACCAGGCTTCGTCGGCTTCTCGCACATCGTAGGGTTCGATGTCGGTCTCATAGATGGGGATGTTCAGTCTTGTAGCGAGGTCCATGCAGACCTGACGAGAGACGCCGCGCAGGATATCGTGTGGTTTGGGTGTGTGGATTTCGCCATTGCGGGCGATGAAGAAATTGGTGCCAGTGCCTTCGGTGATAAAGCCGCGTTCGTCGGTGAGGAGGGCGTTGGCACCTTTTTCCATGCGTTGAGCCTGGAGGTTGGCAATCTGGTAGTAGATGCGGCTGCGGTTTTTGGCTTTGGGATCGATGTACCGGGCGGGTACGGATTGCTGGGGCGTGATGACGAAGTGAGCGCCCTGTTCGTAATAGTGGGCACTGCCTCCAATGTGGCGCACGAGCGGGATGACGTTGATGGTGACGATGGGACTGGCACCTTCTGTGACGAGGGTGTCGTAAAAGCCCAGGGCACCCCGGGTGACGTTGTGCATGATCTGAAAGTCCAGATTTTCCAGGGCGGGCAGATTTTTTTTTATGGTTTGGTGCGTGGCGTCTTCCATCTGGTCGATGCTGAAGCCGCAGTCGATTTCGGCGTATTTCATGGAGGCGTACAGGCGTTTTAAATGGTTGCGGAGGCAGTAGGGTTTTTGCTTGAAGGAGCGGGTCATTTCAAATACCATGTCTCCAAACATCAGGGCGGAGTCGAAGATGGAGATGCGGGCTTCGCGTTCGGGAACGAAGGTTCCGTTGAAATAGACGAGGCGCTGGGGCATGGGGAGGCCTTTCGTGAGAGCCGGAGATTGAGAAATGGGTTGCTATATATACGACAATTTTTGCGAAATTCAAGTTGTCCTTAAGGAGGATGGCGATGAAGATCACGGATATCGAGGTGATTCCGCTTCGGGTCCCGTATGAGGCGCGTATCCGGAAGGCGTATTATCATTTTGCGATGAAGGAGGAAGTGACGGTTTATAAGTTTCACACGGATACGGGGCTGATAGGGTTGGGGGAGAATGTGGGGTCGCCGTTTGGACAGGGTATGCTGGATGCCTATATCGGGACGGATCCATTTGATCATGTGATGGGGCAGGGGCGGTTTAATCTGGATATGGCGTGCTACGATTTGATGGGCAAGCATCTGGGGTTGCCGGCATGGAAGTTGATGGGGCAGCAGGTGCGTCAGTGGGTGTCTATGGGGTGGTGGATGCCGTGTATGTCGGTGGAGGATACCGCGGCGGAGGTGCAGGTGGCGGCGGAGCGGGGGTTCCGGGGGTTGAAGTGCAAGGCACGGGCGTTTTACGATGTGGTGGCATGCGCGCAGGCGATCCAGGATGTTGCGCCGGTGGATTTTCGGGTGGAGTTCGATTTTAACGGGGCGCTGATTTGTGTGGAGAAAGCATTGCCAGTGCTGCGGGAGTTGGAGAAGATTCCGGTGGTGAAGGGGATAGAGGAGCCAATTTTTGCGTATGATGTTGAAGGGTGGCGCAGGTTGCATGAGGCGATTCGAATACCGTTCTATCTGCACGGGGTGCGGGTGCTGTGTGAGGCGGCGTCGCGGCAGCCGTCGGGACCGTGGATAGGACTTCGAGCAGGTGATTTTGATGGGGCACTTTGTAGCCACGAGTGTGTGCGAGATGCACTGGCGGCGGCCTGGACTTTTGCAGCGGCGAATACGCCGATTTTGTTGCAGTATGTGGGGACGGGGATTACGACGGCGTTTGCGCTTCAGTTGGGAGCGGTGATGCCGACAGCGACGCTGCCGGGGGTGACGGCGAGCCATTCTTATGAGGACGATTTGATTGTGGATGCACATTCGATGCAGCGCGGGTTTATGAAGGTTCCAGAAGGGCCTGGTCTGGGTGTGGTGCTGGATGAGGATGCCGTGGCGAAGTACCTGGATACACCTGCTGTGGAATGGCCCCGACATGTTTCGGTGGTGACGCTGCCAGGCGATGTCAAACATTATTATCGGAATTTGCAGCAGGCAGAGCGGCTGATGAAACAGGGGGTGGATGAGTCGTTTGCGCCAGGTGTGCATCTGGATGAGTGGGAGGACGATGGGAGCGAAGAATTTGACAGGCTGTGGACCCAATTGCAGGCGCAGGATGCACCGGTCTGGGATGGATAAAGATGAAATGGATTCTGACAGTATTTTTGCTATGGCCCCTGTGTGGGCAGACCGAGGAGAGAATATTGATGCAGGTTACGACGACGATTGATTTTGGCAAAGATGTGGGGCAGAACTGGGGTACGCTGTTTGAGGCGCGAGATGTAGAGGGCCGCACAGTTTTGGGCGCGGGGTTTACGGGTGTTTATAATACGGCGTTTCGTATGGATCGATATACGTTGCAGTTTTTTGTGCGGGATGACGAGGCGGAGATGAATTTTGAGACGTTGCCAGCCTCGACTGAGGATGGGGGGAGTTATTTGTTCGATCTGGATGGCCGGGTGTACGCGTGTAGCTACCATCAGGATCGGACTGCGAGAGCGTGGGACAATGTAGCAGGTGCCTGGCGGGTGGATGAGAGTTTTGGCGTGGGTGAGATGGTGAGTGGCGAGGGCAAGATGCGGGTTGGGGGGAAGGTGCTTCAGTTTAAGGGGGGTGAGGCGTGGTGTGATGGGGAGCGGGTTCTCTCCAAACCGGTGTCGGGATATTATCATCATTTTTATTATGGGCTGGGGTATTTGACGTTTTTCTATAAGAATGAAGAGGTGGGACAGCCGTACACGAAATTGTACGCAGTGCCCTATGTGCCGGGAGATGGGGCGGTTGATCTGGAGAAGGCAGTGGTGCTCAATCTGAAGTACGATCGGGAGACGCCGTTTGCCATTGGGCAACTGGGGAATGAGATTGTAAATTCGTCCAATATGGGCGGGATATATGCGTTTGACGGGTCGAGGTGGAAGGTGTTGCGCGCATCATTGGAGGGGGTGAGTTTTCAGCTTTATTCGATGCTGAATTGGTATGATAAGCTGTTGATGGCGCAGTATCCAACGGGTAATTTGTTTATTTACGATGGGGAGGAGGTTCGCCATATAGAGGATTGGCCGCCTGTGATGCCGGGTGTGTCGGATAGGGCGCGGGAGGCGCAAACAACGGGGTTTTACGGCGGGGATCTCTATGTGGGCGTTTGGCCGTGGTCCGAGTTGTGGCGGTACGATGCGCACAGGGATCACTGGCAGTTTGTGAAGCGGATGTTCCGGCGTCCGTCAATTACGGATGAGATGAATCACCCGTGGGAAGATCGGGTTGTGGCGTATAATGAAGATCACGATGGCGATATGGTGCTTAATAATTGGGGGCAGCGCGTGACGGGGTTGGCTCCGATGGGGGACGCGCTCTATCTTTCTGTGAGTGCCAAGGGGTGCCCCGAGCGCGATATGCGGCTTGCGTTTTTGCACGATGACGAGGTGTGGAATGAGTACCGCGTAGTGCATCGGTTGAAAAAGCCGGGGCATGTTTCTGTGCCGGTTGTGTGGCGCGAAGAGCCGACGACACTGTTGTTCACGGTTGGCGAGGCAGAGATCAGTATCAGGCAGGATGGGAAACTTCTGGGGACGGCGCCAGTTCGACGGGAACAGGCGGAGCGGGTGGTGAGGGATGCCGAGGTTCAGTGGGAATACGGGATGTATGGTCCGCTGCGAGCGGGGTTGCTGTCAAAGGAGGTGGAACGGTAGGTCGTGCAGGGACGGTCATTTGCACACATATTCTAATTCTGGAGGGACTCATGGCTGTTACACGGGAGGATTTACAGGCTGCTATTGATCGGTTTCCGCGTACGGAATTGGCGGATTTGCCGACGCGGTTGGACGATTGTCCGCGGTTTTCAGAGGCGCTGGGTGGGAAGGTGCGGGTGATGGTGAAGCGCGATGATTTGACGGGGTTGGCTTTTGGCGGGAATAAGACGCGGAAGTTTGATCTGGCGCTGGGAGATGCTGTGGCGCAGGGGGCTACGGCGTTGATAACGGGCGCGGCATCACAGTCGAATCACGCGCGGCAGGCGGCGGCAGCGGCTGCCAGGCTGGGGATGAAGTGCGTGCTGGTGAACCGACACGATCACCGCAGTCAGATGGGTATTCAGGGCAATCAGTTGCTGGGCAATATTCTGGGGGCGGATGTGCGTCTGGTGGTGGATGGTGTGAATCAGAATGAGGTGAAGGAGCGGGTTGTGGAGGACCTGACGGCGCAGGGAGAGAAGCCCTATTTGATCGGGCAGCGTGCGGTGGTGCTGGGTACGGTGGCTTATGTGAGTTGTGTGCTGGAGATTGTAGCGCAGCTTGAAGCGGTGGATGCACGGGCGGATTTTATTTGTACCGCGTCCGGTCACGGGACACATGCGGGGCTGGCTTTGGGGGTGAAAGCGCTGGGGTTGCCTATTCAGACGCAGGGGTTTTCGCCGAGCAAGGGGGATGAGGCACAGCGGAGGGCGAGGCTGGCAGAGGTGGGCAACGAGGCGGCAGAGCTTTTGGAACTGGATGTTCGATTGCGGGCAGAGGAGTTGGAAAATACGGATGCGTACGTGGGTGAGAATTACGGGATTGTGACGGAGGCAGGGCTAAATGCGTTGCATTTGTTGGCGCGGACAGAGGGGATTTTGCTCGATCCAGTATATACGAGTAAGGCGATGTCGGGGGTGATTGACCGCATTCAGACGGGAGAGATTTCAGAGGGATCTACAGTGGTGTACGTGCATACGGGTGGGAATCCAGCACTGTTCGCGTATGCGCCAGAGTTGATTTCACACGGAGATTATCGGCAAAATCTGGTGATGGGTTGAGGGAGGCTCTGGAATTGGAGGCGAATTATGAACGAGAAAATTAAATTTGAAAAGAGCTCGGGCAATGTGTTCAGAGACCTGGACTTGCCAGATGCGGAAGAATTATTTGTCAAGGCAACGCTTGGATTTGAAGTGTTTCAGATTATAGAAGAGCAGAAGCTGACGCAGACAGAGGCAGCGGACATTTTAGGCGTGAAGCAACCTGAAATATCTCGGTTGAAGAATGGGAATTTTAATCATTACAGCGTTGCGCGATTAATGACATTTCTCAACCGACTAAATCGCGATATCGAGATCCGCATTATTCCCTCAAAAGATAGACAGGGACAACAGCGAGTCGTTGCTGTTTAGTCCCTGATTCGACACGGGCGTATCTTTTACTCTAAGCCTAATATCCATTCTAATATCAATAGCATTTATATAAGCCAGGAGGTCTCGAAAGTGGACATTCTGGATTTCTGACATTTCAAAGGCTAAAACCTGGTCTTCTGTCCATCCGAGAATGTTGGCGATATCTTCTTCTGTGCGCCCGGAATCAATCCGGAGAATCTGCAACTGTCTTAACATCTCAGAGCACCTTTTCCATTGCTCAAATTCGCGAGCAGCATCCTCTCCAACAGCCTCATCCCATTCTTTTTGGAAAGTTTTATAATTGACCATTGATTGCACTCCCTCTAAGCACTTTTCTTCGGTGTTCGCTTATGGTCATAGACCAAAAACCTTTTTTATGAATTGACGCCGTTCTTCTTGATACAGAGAAACACTATCCTCGTATTTTTCAATATCCTGGAGAATGTCACGTACAATTACAGCTAAATCGCTCAGTGCGTCTTCCCAGCTATCATTGCTACCGCCGATAATATCGGGGCAGTCCTCAAAAAAGATTGCCCATGATCCGTCTGCAAATTCTTCAAAAACAGTAACGCACGTCTGACCGGGAAATGGTAAGTCAACTTTGAATATATGAACTGGTTTATCTTCTTTTTGAAACAAAGTAGCAGGTTCTTCATAGTCCAGTTTTATTTTTTGTCTGTTTCTCATTGGTAGGCACCATTGATAAGCGTCTTTCCAAATTCTGCGACAAACAAAAGAAAATCGCTAATACTTATTGTTCCGTCAAAATTTAAATCGCCATGTTTCGCCCTGAAAAGAGAGTCTTGTACCGCGGTAAAAATAGGAGCTGTGCGGTTCGGGTCACTCCACACGCCCTTGTTTTGGGCTTTTGCTTCCTCTTGTGCTGATACAAACTCATTTCGCTTTTCGTATTCGTGTTCAACGTCTGCTACGCCATATCCCAGCCTTACCAATTCAAGGTTAAACAAAACGCCGTCCAAATACACGTAAACGAGCAACCTGTCGAAAGCGTCTTTTTGCTGGTGGTCAAAAGATAATTTTACTTTTTTTTCGTACAGTCTTTGTCGTGTGTATTCTTTCGCTTCAGGACCGTAAAAACCAACGGGTTCAAATGGGTGATTTGTCTCTGGCGTATCTACTCCTAACAAGCGCACGGTCACTGTGTATTCTAAATGCGTAACGTCTATTGTATCGCCGTCTTTCACGTCGGTTACTGTGAAATACACGTCGTCAAGATCAACGCATCCGGAAGGCGCATGGCAATGGTAGGTGTTATCCGATGTATCAAAATGACCGCCCTGTGAATCTTGCCCGCCTCCGTGGGCAATCGCTAATGAATAAAAACAAAACAAATAGCCAAATATCAAAACCTTTTTCATGTTTCTACTCGCCTCTCAAAAATAGCAATTCTAAGCATTTATTTCGCCTTTTAACCGCAGGCCGCGCGATACAAATACGCGTTCGAATAATTCAAATAGTCCCTGGACAATGAGCGCGAGCAATGCCGCGGGTACGGCGCCTTGTAAAATTAGACCGATATCGTCTAATCGAATCCCCGTTAAAATGGGTTGCCCATATCCCCCGGCGCCAATTAATGCGCCCAGAGTCGCTGTGCCCACATTGATCACGGCCGACGTTTTAATGCCCGCCAGAATCGACCGCGAGGCCATGGGTAGGGTTACCAATCGGAGTTGTGCCCAGTCGGACAAACCCAATGCTGTTGCTGATTCTCGTATCCCCACTGGAATATCGTGCAGTCCCGCGTATGTGTTTCGCACAATGGGCAGTAAACTGTACAAAAACAGTGCGACAATCGCAGGTGCCCCGCCAATACCCAATAACGGAATCATAAATACCAGCAGCGCCAGGGAGGGAATGGTCTGGATAATGCCCACCAAACCCAAAATAACTTGTCCACCTCTTGCCCATCGGAATGCCACAATCCCCAGGGGAATTGACACCACAATCGCTCCGAAAAGAGAAATTCCCACCAGGGTCAAATGATCCCATGTGTGTCGCCAGAATCGAGCGCCAGCAGTTTCTTTTTTTATTTTGACCTGTACATTGAGATTCTGAGCTAAAAAATCAGCCGCAACCTGAGCTTCTGACTTTTTCTCCAATTTGACCTGTGCATTCATGACCATCATTTTTTTTTCCGAAATCAGCCCCTCTAATTTTAAAATTTCTCTCACCACTTGAGGCGCTCGATCTATCAAATCTACCCGATAGACAATGACGGCATTGTAAATGGGGAAGTGCTGCAAGTCATCCACCAGCGACCGCAATCCGTAATACTGAATCTCGGCATCTGTCGAATACATATCCATTACGTCAATTGTACCGCTCTCCAACCCGCGATAGGCCAGATCGTGATCCAATCCATTTACATTCTGATGCGGGAGCACATACCGGTTCTGCAAACTCGGCCACCCATCTCCTCTGTCCATAAACTCATTGCCAAATCCCAACTTCAAATCTGGATACTTCTTTAAATCCGAAATCGTCTGAATTCCCAGTGCTTCAGCTCTTGTTTCCACCATGCCCAGTACGTATGTGTTGTTGAATCCCAAAGGGCGACTCATCACAAGGCCCATTTCCGCCAACCGGGCGCGAATGTCCGCTTCATCGCGCAAATTTTCTTCTGCCAGAATCTCTCTGCTCAGGGTACCTGTGTAATCCGGATAAAGATCAATATCGCCCGCAATCAATGCATTCCACAACACCCGCGTTCCCCCCAACTCGCGCCGATGCGTAACCGATGCGTTTACACTACGGCCGATATGAGATAGTATCTCACCCAAAATGACCGACTCAGTGAACTTCTTTGATCCCACAACAATCTCTTGTGCCTGGGTTGAGGTACAGAACAAAAAGCAAAATAGAATACACAGGGCAGTGAATTTCGCTGACGTTGTGGTGTTGGGCGTGCGCGTCATTTTGCTATGTCTCCCTGCGCCATACTTTCCAACGGACTTCTCTGCGCATGCATAAACTGCGTCACAAATTCATGCGCCGGGTTTTGCGTCAAATTTTTCAAGCTGCCAATCTGAACGATCTTCCCTTCTCGCATCAATACGATCTGATCCCCGAAAAATCCCGCCTCGCCCATATCGTGTGTCACCATTACTACTGTTTTGCCCAATGTCTGAAATATCGAACGCAAATCCGATTGCAAATCCGCCCGAATCATCGGATCCAGGGCACCGAGCGGTTCGTCTAATAGCAATACGTCGGGGTCCAGCATCAACGCCCGCATCAATCCCACGCGCTGTTGCTGTCCACCTGACAATTCCCCTGGAAATCGGTCCAATCCATCTGCTGGAAAATGCGTTAAAGTTGCCAATGTCTCGATCCGAGAGTCGATCCGATCCTCCGTCCAGCCCAGATAATTTGCCATCAACGCTACATTTTTTCGCGCCGTTAAATGCGGAAATAAGCCCCCCTCTTGTATCACATAACCCATCTTCTGCCGCAGCGACAACACATTTGCTGGCGTCAGAGCTTGTCCTCCATAAGTCACCGTGCCCTCGTCGGGCCAGATCAGTCCCACCATCAATCGAATTAAGGTTGATTTGCCACATCCACTCGGCCCAATTAACACCGTCGTCTGTTTAGCCTGCACGCTCAGGTCAACTTCGTGCAGTGCCTGCAAATCGCCAAATGTTTTCGAAACACCTGTCACCTCAAACATAACGTCTCCGTTTACACGTGATTTCTCAACATCAATTCCATGGGGTATGGGTTTAAGTAGGTTTGCTCGTGTACCCAGTCTGGTACGCGGTTGCGGTTGAGATGGTGTTTTAATAATGTGATTGGCACGATGAGAGGGAGCAGTCGCTGGCGATAGGATTCGAATACGTCGAGCAGTTCTTTTTTGTCCGCGGTTGTGAGTTCATTTTTTATAAATCCCATCAAGTGCATCAATACGTTTACGTGTTTGCCCGGTGTGCTCATTACTTTCAGGCCATCCATCAGCAATTTGCCGTATTGAAGCGCTATATCTTCGCGGGAAGATCCAGCCTTGGCGACCAATTGGCCCAACTCGCTGTAGTGTTTTGGGCTGTGCGATAGAAGGCTCATTTTGATTCCGGTGTGAAATTTTACCAGGCTACCGGGTGCTGGATTATGGGGCAACATTTGTTGCCAGCGGTAATAAACAAATACGCGTTCGATAAAATTTTCTCGCAAGGGCAGATCATTTAGCCGACCTTCTTCTTCGATGGGCAATAAGGGAAACCGGGCTGTCAATGCTTTTGCAAATAGCCCGCGCCCATCGCGCGTGGGGATCTGCGTTTTTGTATTAAATACCCGTACGCGAAATAATCCACAACTCGGCGAATCTTTTTTGAGTATATACCCATGTAAGTTCAGGTCTGTTAGTTCGTTGAGCCGTTTTTCTGCCCATGTCTGCATGCCAGGGGTGTGATCTGTGCCCGATTTTGGGGCAATGAGCCGCGGTGTTTCCGCGTCGCCTTCGAGCCGGATGGTCTCGCGCGGAACGCCCATCC
>JAPPIE010000096.1:7784-9943 GCA_028874765.1 Gemmatimonadota bacterium | reverse complement strand
GAACTGGAGACAAAGCCAGATTTTTTTGACGTATTTGTCGAAGGGTGTCAGTTTAAGAGGATGACGGTATGAAATCTTTTGCAGAACGCCTCACAGATGACCAACCTATGGTGTATGACGGAGGATTTGGGTCTCAATTATTTGAACATGGGGTGAATCTGGCAAACAGTTCCATCGCCAATCTATCGCATCCCGCCGAGGTTGTGGCAGTACATCGCGCGTATATCGATGCGGGAGCAAACGCCATTGGCACAAACACATTTGTGGTATCCCCCCTACATCTCGAAATGGCCGATGCCGATGAGGATGATGCCGAGCACCTGACAGAATTAGCTGTCCAACACGCGCGGCAAGCCGTTGAAGAAAGCGGGAAGGATGTTTATGTGGGCGGTTCTATCGGTCCCTCCCCCGGTGCTATCGAAGCCGATGCCGGCGACACGGTTTTTGGCATTCCCAATGCAGATGTGCGATCGGCCCACGAGCGCGTGATCTCTGCCATGGTCAAAGGCGGCGTCGATTTTTTTGTCATAGAAACGCAGTTTTCCGCAAAAGAAGCGGCAATCGCCGTTGATATTGCACGACAAACGGGCTTACCCATCGCCGTGAATATGACTTATAAATTCACAGTGGATCGCAAAACGGGCGAATTGATTTACCGCACGGACTGGGGGGTTTCACCCAGCGACCTACTGGACATTTTGGCAAGTGGCGAATTTTCAAACGGCGATAATCTACTCAATGATGTGCAACTCCTGGGACTGAACTGCGGCGCAGAAACGCGCAATACAGATCACACGGGCATGCCCTATGCAATTGAGGGCACAGTGCAGATGCAAAAAGCGCTTGTGGATCGCGGCATTGAAAACAAGCGTTTGATGGCCTATCCCAATGCGGGCTTACCCACCCTGGACAAAGTCACCAAACAGGCGTCGTATTCGCAAGGCCCAGAAGACATGGCCCAACACGTCGAGGACTTATTGGACGCCGGTGGATTCTTGATAGGCGGATGTTGCGGAACAACGCCCGATCACATTCGGGCATTTCGCAATATCGTAGATGTGCGGTAGAGGCCCTTGTATTTTTACACCGATTAAATTTGAGGATTTGAATTATGGCTGATTACTGGGACGACGATATAGAAGACATCGAGGTCGAAGATATGTTTGTAGGCGCGCTACTGGGCGGCGCGATAGGCGATGCCCTGGGCTGTTTTTGCGAGGGATGGGACAGGGATCGGATCAGAGCAGTAGAGGGATTGACAGACCACTATCGCGGTCGGGTCAATCGGGAAGGTGTATTGACCCGACCAGCGGGAGAATATACAGACGATACCCAGCAAACCCTCGTCCTCGTTGAGTCAATTATAGCGTGTGAAAAGATTGACCCCGAAGACCTGAGCAACCGATTTTTGGCGATGTGGCGCGAGGGACTCCTGCAAATGTATGGCAGGGCTTTTCGGGAAACCCTGGAACGCCTCGATCAGGGTCTGGCGTGGTCCGAAGCCGCATCAAAGGACCACCCCTCCAACGGAGCGGTCATGAAAATCGCGCCAGTGGGCTTGTGGCACTGGGCAACCGGTGAAAATATCCTGGAGGATGCTATTGCGGCGAGCCATGTGACGCACCAGGACCCACGCGCAGTTGCACCTGCGGTCGCGATGGCCCATGTGGTAGGACATCTGGTAACACATCGCCCGCTGGACGGGAATGAGGTGCTGGACGTGGCCGAGTGGTCGGCCAGACCGATTTGCGAATCCACAGGCGAACTGATTGCACAGGTGCGGACATTGCTGACAATGAACGAGGAAGATGCGTGGGCAGCCATGGTACAAATGCCCGAAGCTACCCGAAAAAATGCCATACCAAGCGAAGCCCAAGCCACAATCGTCGTGGCTTTGGAGGCATTTTTGCGCGCAGAAGGAGAATTTATCCCCACGGTTGAACGCGCGCTGCTCACGGGGGGCGATGTCGATACATTTGCAGCCATTGCCGGCACCCTGAGCGGTTTGTATCACGGAACAGCGGGTTTGCCGCAACATCTCGTAGAGACACTGGCTGAACGCACAGAAATCGAATCACTATCCCGTACACTTTACGAAAAAACAGGAGGCGCCCTGTGATACTCGACGGATTTAAGGGCATGTATCCCGCACTGGTCAG
>JAPPIE010000096.1:0-7684 GCA_028874765.1 Gemmatimonadota bacterium | reverse complement strand
GGAGGCGCCCTGTGATACTCGACGGATTTAAGGGCATGTATCCCGCACTGGTCAGTCCCAGGGATGGGACAGGCGCATTTAGCACCTCAGCCTTTGAAAAACTCATGGCGCGTATTTACGAACAGGGATCGCACGGCGTGTACGTGGCAGGCAACACGGGCGAAGGCTATTTGATGACAATAGCCGAGCGCAAGTTGGCCACAGAAATTGCCGTCAAAGCATCCAAAGGACATGGCAGAGTAGTAGTACATGTAGGTGCCCCCTCCGAGCGCGATGCCGTTGAACTCGCCAAACACGCCGCAGATGCAGGAGCCGATGGTATTTCGAGTTTGCCGCCTTATGTCCAGGGGTATCGGTTTGAAGACATATTGGCGTATTACAGTGCGCTGAGTTCGGCTGCAAATTTGCCGGTCTTTGTGTATTATATCCCCGTGGTCACGCATCAGGAGTATTCGTTTGAACAAATCAACCAGATGCTCGCACTCGAGGGCGTGGTGGGCATTAAGTTCACAAATTTCAACCTGTTCTTAATGGAACGCGTACTCAATGGGCCGCATAAACCGCATATTTTTAACGGACATGACGAAGTGGCCCTATCGGGTATTGCGATAGGTGCTCAGGGGGGTATTGGCACGTTTTACAATGTGATGCCCGCGCATTTTGTGGGCATTTACGAGGCGGTGAACAAGCGCGATTTGGATACGGCACGCACATTGCAAGCAGACGTGAATGAACTGATTCGGATTTGTCAAAAATACGGTGGCCACGGCAGCGTACGCGCCGTATTGCGCTGGCAGGGAATCGAGTGCGGCGACCCCATCAAGCCTACACGTCCGCTCGATGAGGAAGAAGAGAGGGCATTGCGGAAAGAAATCGAAGCAGCGGCGTTGGATATATTCTAATCACATCTCACGATCTCATACACTGTCGCGCCTTCCCGCTCGGTTATAATGGAAAACGTCCAGCCCGCATCCTGGAGACGATCAAAGAAAGATCTGCCTAAGACGCGATTGGGTTCAGAAAATAAAATGCGCCCTCCCGGTGCGAGAAAGGCGTCGAATGCGGCGATGAGAGGATCGAAAAAGCGCAGTTCGTACACGAGGTCTGCACCCAACAAGGTAGCATAGTATTGACCTTGCGGCGGGGAGCGCCAGTCGATGAGCATTGTCCTGGGCGCGACGCCAGCAATTTGCAAACTGTTGAGTCGCGCGAACTTGAGCGCGTCGGGCTGGTAATCCGTGGCAGTGACACGCGCGCGTTTGAGACAGGCAATAGATGAGACAAGGCCCAACCCACAGCCGAGTTCAAGCACGGACTCGCCCGGCGCGATCAGATTATCCGCGAGCAGAACATCGGACAAAATAAGCGCAGAATCCCAAAGCGTTGCCCAATACGGCAGGCGTTCATCCTGAACCTCAATGCTATCGGGATCGGCCATCCCCAGTTTGTCAAAGAGTGCTTCGGCATCTTCAACACACGTCACACCTATTTTGCGCCCACAAATATTGTGGTGTTCTTCGCCGAGTTGATAGCGCCCGGCGAGTTCGCGTTTGAGGGCGTAAATTTTTTTTTGTACGCTCATCAGAGCGAAGCCCACCTACTGATACGCTTCCCACAACGCCTTGTAGTACTGAAGCAGACGCTCGGCATCTGAGCTACCGGGGATTTCGGCCAGCGTATATCCCGCATAGCCTTCGGCTTTGAGAAGAGAGAAGAGTTCGCGCCATGGATAGGCCGGATTGCACAATTCGGTGATATGTACCAGACCGATTTTGTGTTTGAGCAGATCAAAATTGGCTTTGATAGAACCGCCTTCAACTTCGCCCAAATTCGAATTCCAGCATATCTTTGCATTGTCGTGATCTGCCCAATCCATAATCGTGCGCATATACGCAGGTTTTTGCGTTTCTCGCCCGTGTACTTCCACCCGAATTTGCACCCCCAGATCATCAGCGGCAATCGCGCATTCGCGCACGGATTTCCCAATTTGTTCGAGTGTTTGATCCACCGAGATACCTTTGTCGGTTTGCAGGCCATTGGGCCGCACCTTAACGCCCGGGCAACCCAGATCAGCGGCGAGTTTGGCGTATTCAATCGTGCCATCAATATTTTCGCGCACAACGCCGAGATCATCCGAATGATATTCAAACGCCGAGCCTAAACCCGCGATTTCGACCCCACCATCCTCAAATTGTTTGCGGATATCCTGCCGTTGTCCCGCCGAAAGGTCTGATTCAACGCCGTGAGCATGTGTGGTACGCAATTCGGCACCGCCATAACCGAGTTTTGCACAGGTTTCAATAATCGTGGCAACATCCCAGTCCGCGGCAATTTGATACGTGACAATACCCAACTTCATTTTTATCTCCCAATTGGTAGCTCTCAGCCGCTATCGGTCGGCAAAACAAAGGGCCAAAAGCTGAAAGTGGATGAACTTGTAGTTGCCAACCGCATCTGAAGATAGGACTTGCTGTGAGAATGTCAATGCCTTTGAAGGATCTCCCATAAGACATAGAAAATAACTTGACGCATATCAAACATTTCGCCATATCTACACAGGTACAAACCGCTATTCGCAGGAGTATTCGAGATGCATATTCAGCGTGCCGAAACGCGCGACTTTTTGGAAATCGCAAAATTGGACCGCGAAGCATGGGCACAAAACCGGAATTCTGAGTACATTCCCGATGGCGAACACGTCTGGCGATTGTGGACAGAGCACGCACTGGTATTCTGTGCGTGGGAGCGCGAAAAACTAATCGGTGCTGTGCTGGCATTTCCCACGAGAACGGACAGCCTTTATTGTTTGCACAAAGTATTTGTGGATCATCCCTTTCGCGGCAAAGGCATAGGTTCCGCTTTGTTCGACGCAGTCTTGGCCGAGTGCGATCAAATCGGCGTGGACTGCTTTTTAACCGTAGATCCCGAAAATGAAAGTGCTATTTCCCTGTACAAAAAATGGGGATTTAGCGAGAGAAACTTTGTGAAAGGTTATTATCGCACCGCAGAAGATCGGTATGTACTGACGCGACGTTGTAAAACAAAGACCTGAGATAAGGAGCCAAACAATGCACCCCAAATGTCTCGATTATTGTCTGACAGAAGAAGAAGCGCGCAAATTCAAACGGGATGGCTATTTCATCGTTCCGGATGCCCTGCCTCCCGACATGGTCAGCGATCTCGTCGTCGCAGTAGATCGCGTGGATAAAGAAGAACGCGCTCGAATGGGCAAAAGTGCCACAGCGCGCATCAACCACTACGACTTCATAGGTAAAGACGACCACTTCTTGCCCTTGCTCGACTGGTACAAAACATTTCCCAAAGTGTGGGGCATCCTGGGCTGGCACATCCAGCTCTACCACACCCACATGACCGTAACACCTCCTTCAGAACCGCACAAAACACTCGAAAAAGACGGTCCCGGTCTCGGTTTCCATCAAGACAGCGGCCGCATCAATCAGGATTTTGACATGAACCCGCGTCCCATGATCTCCCTAAAAATCGGTTTTTTTCTCACCGACACGACTGAACCGGGCCGCGGCAATTTCTACGTCCTTCCCAAAAGCCAAACGCAAAACACATTTCCCGGAGAAGACCGCAACGCGCTACACAAAGACGCTATCCCGGTGCTCGTACCCCCTGGATCAGCCGTGTTTTTTGACCGCCGCTTATGGCACTCCGCCAGTACCAACTACTGGAAGGAACCTCGCCGCGTACTCTTCTACGGCTACTCCTATCGCTGGCTTCGCCCACGCGACGACATGCGCGTAGAACACTACCTCGACCGCTGCACGCCCATCCAAAAACAACTCCTCGGCGTCAGCTACTCCGGTGGACGCGGCTATACCTCCCCCACCCCCGAAGACGCACCCCTCAAAGCCTGGCTTGAAGAACACGGGATCAGCAGTGAATAGTCAACGGCACAGGTGGTGAGCAGGAGAATGAAGACAGCGCGTTGACAAAATATGCAGAACTGAATATACTGTCTTTGTCACCTGGAACGTTTTACATGGGGTAGGTAATGAGGTTGCAGAGACCAGAGTCTAAAAGAGGAGGCACGCTATGATAAATAAGAATCCAATCTGGCAGAATCGCATTGTCACTGACCCGTTGATACTGGCCGGGAAACCAACAATAAAAGGCACTCGGATTTCGGTGGAACTGATCATGGAATTGCTGGACGGGGGGCGCAGCGAAGCCGATATCATTCGTATGTACTCGCACATCACCCCGGAGGATATCCGAGCCTGTCGGAAGTACGCCGCCACTGGTGCTAAGCTGTCCAATGTGACCTGGGAGGATATTGATGCGATTATGGATGGCAAACGGTAGATGAGAATACTTGCCGACGAAAATATATCGGAGCAGGTCGTTGTCCGGCTACGTGTTGCAGGTCAGGATGTGCGATGGACGAAGGAAACGGATCGGGGTGAAGAAGACCCCAACCTGCTGGAATTGGCAACTCGGGAAAGACGTGCGCTGATAACGATCGATACCGCGCTACGCCTTGGTCACTACTTTGGCATGACGCCTGAGTTCTGGATCAATCTTCAGACCCGCTACGATCTCGATGTCGCCGAGCACACGGTACGTCGCCAAATTGAGCGGGAGATAGAACCGCTGATTGCATCTCCGTAGCAGGACAGACAGGCACAACATAATGTGCAAAGTTGATCCGCCATCGCTGAATATTCATGGCATCTGGCAAGACCCCCGCCGCGTACTCTTCTACGGCTACTCTTACCGCTGGCTTCGTCCCCGCGACGACATACGAGTTGAACACTATCTCGACCACTGCACGCCCATCCAAAAACAACTCCTCGGCGTCAGCTACTCCGGCGGTCGCGGCTATACCTTCCCCACTCCCAAAGACGCGCCCCTCAAAACCTGGCTTGAAGAACACGGGATCAGTAGTGAATAGTTAATAAAAAAAGGCCGATATATATCGGCCTTTTTCTTTTTTTATTTATCTCCAACTCATTCTTCCAACGCCCGCTTCCACGCATCTAATTTTACCAGTGCCTCAACCGGCGTGAGATGTGCGATATCTAAATCGCGCAACTCAGACAGCATCGGGTGATCTTCCCGCTCAACCTTCACTTCTGCTACCGGCGCAAACAGCGGCATCTGCCCATTCTCCTTCACGCGATCGGGTTGGGGCTTTGACCCCACTGACAGATCGTTTTGCTCCAGCCGGTTCAAAATCTCTTTTGCTCGCGCAATCATCTCTGTCGGCATCCCGGCCAGGCGCGCCACCTCAATGCCGTAGCTGTGGTCGCATCCACCCGGCACCAGTTTGTGTAAAAACGCGATGGTATCGCCCGCCTCGCGCACAGCAACGCTGTAATTCACCACCCGGGGCAGCAAATCCTCCAACTCTGTCAACTCGTGATAATGCGTCGCAAACAACGTCCGCGGCTGAATCTGTTCGGCATTGTGCAAATACTCCGTCATAGCCCAGGCAATGCTCAACCCGTCAAACGTACTCGTACCGCGTCCGATCTCATCCAAAAGCACCAGACTCTTCGGCGTCGCATTGTTCAAAATATTCGCCGCCTCATTCATCTCCACCAAAAACGTACTCTCGCCCCGCGCCAGATTATCGGATGCACCCACCCGTGTAAAAATGCGATCCACCACCCCAATACGCGCCTCGCGCGCTGGCACAAAACTGCCGACCTGCGCCAAAAGCACAATCAACCCTGTCTGGCGCAAAACCGTCGATTTCCCCGACATATTTGGACCAGTAATCAGCAAAATTTGATCAGTCTCACCATCAATCTTCAGGTCATTGGGCACAAAATTACCGCCCGGAAGCAACTGCTCAACCGCGGGATGTCGCCCATCTTTCACATCAATACGCACGCTATCATCCACCTGGGGACGCACATAATCACTGGACGATGCCACCTCGGCCAGAGTACTCAACACATCTACAGTGGCCACGGATAGCGCTGTGCGCTGCACGGGTTCTACCCAACCGGCCACCTCTTCGCGCAACGCGGCAAACAAATCGCGCTCGAGGTCCCTGGCCCGCTCATCTGCGCCCAAAATTTTCGCCTCCCAATCCTTCAACTCAGGCGTGATATACCGCTCGGCATTGACCAGCGTTTGCTTGCGCACAAAATATGCGGGCACCTTATCCTGATTGGCTTTAGTGACCTCAATATAATATCCAAATGCCTTGTTATACCCCACCTTCAACGACGCGATACCCGTTTTCTCGCGTTCCTCTGCCTGCAAATTGGCAACCCAATCGCGCCCACCCGATGCGATTTCCCGCAATTCATCCAGATCTTTGTGATAGCCCGTTCTGATATATCCGCCATCGCTAATCTGTGCAGGTGGGTCGTCTTCAAGCGTCTGAGCGATCAAATTGATCAGTTCTGTCAGGTCCGGCATGCCCTGATCGCGCGCCCGCACCAGCAAATCCGCGCGAAAATCACGCAGGGTTTCTCGCAGCGGAACAACCGCTTCCAAAGACCGCTGGAGCGCCACAAGCTCTCGCGGATTGGCCCGATTGCAACAAATTCGGGACATCAACCGCTCCAGATCTCCAACACCGCGCAGGGCCTCTCGCGCCTCGTCCCGACACGCCGCAGATTCGACAAATTCTTGTACTGCATCTAAGCGTGCGTCAATGCGACCAACATCCACAAGCGGCTGTGATAGCCATGTGCGCAGTGTCCGCGCGCCCTGCGGCGTACACGTCTGATCTAAAACCCCGAACAACGTGCCCTCGCGCCGCCCCTCTTGAATGGTTGTAACCAGTTCCAAATTGCGCTGTGTCACCAGATCCAATTCCATCACCGACTCGGTGTGTTCGCGCGCCAATCGCGTAATATGGGATACGGCTCCCTTCTGGTTTTCGCGCAAATAACACAGCACGCCACCTGCGGCGCATATCCCAACGGTGAGATCATCGCATCCAAAGCCCTTGAGAGACGCCACCTTAAAATGTTCCTTCAGTGTATCGTACGCATAATGCTGTCCAAAATGCCAATCTTCGATATGCGTGAGCAAAGCACTCGGCATCCGCGCTTCAAACTCGGCTTCGTTGTCTTTGACCCACGCCTCGGGCGCCAGCACCTCTGCGGGAGCCACGCGCTCCAATATCTCCCACAAATCATCTGCCGCGCGTTCCGATGCCCTGAACATTCCCGTTGACAAATCCGCTGTTGCCATGCCCAATTGATCGTCAGAAACAAAAATGCCCACGAGATAATTATTGCGCTTTTGATCGAGTAAATCATCGGACATTACCGTTCCCGGCGATACAACCTGCACCACCTCGCGGCGCACCACTTTTTTACCCTTTTGCGGCGGCTCCATCTGCTCGCAAATCGCCACTTTTTTACCGGCTTTGATAAGCCTTGCGAGATAGGTATCCAGCGCGTGATAAGGAACACCTGCCAGTGGGATGCGATCTGCACGCCCATTGTTACGCGCTGTCAATGTCAAACCCAAAAGCTGAGATGCAACAACGGCATCATCGTAAAACGTCTCGTAAAAATCGCCCATCCGAAACAGCAAAATCGCATCCGGATGCTGCTCCTTAAAACGCGCGTACTGTTCCATCGCCGGTGTCAGTTGTGTCGCCATTCCAAATCCTCTAAAGGCTTCTCATTACCCTACCGCTTTTCGATATGAATAATCAAACAACAACTCCCACTCCCGCAATTGA
>JAPPIE010000140.1 GCA_028874765.1 Gemmatimonadota bacterium | reverse complement strand
ATGGGATGACCCGTTTTTGGATCACCCCACAGAAATCAAAACTGATATTCCCGCTTAGTCCTCGGCTTTTTCGGTTGACTGGGCGAGGGCAAAGACTGCGGATTCGACGTATGGATGTGACACGGGTGTTTGGGTTCAGTACCCGGCTTAAACACCTCGGTATAGCGCTTAGAACAATAAATAGACGCCACCTCATAAGTCTCCCCACAAACCTCCACCTTTGGAATATCCTCTGGCAGCACAAAATCTTCAACCGGCAGCCTCAGCATGGCATGGGCACGCTGCATAAACTCCGCCCAAATCGGCAACGCCACAGCCGCACCCGACATTCTGCTCCCCATCGACACCTTGGAATCAAACCCCACCCAAACCCCACACACAATCTGCGGCGTAAACCCGATAAACCACGCATCGGCATACTCCTGCGTCGTACCCGTCTTCCCCGCGGCGGGACGACGAAATCCATAAGCCGTACGCGCACTCCACCCGGTACCCGTCAAAACCGCGTAATTTTCCCCCGCCCGCATATCCAGAATCGACTGCATCAGATTCACTGTCACAGCCGCAGTCTCCTCACTCAACACAACCTGTTCGCGCCCCTGCACATTCTCCTCGAGCACATTGCCATTCTTATCCTCAATCTTCAAAATCGACATAGGCACCACGCGAATACCCTTATTCGCCAGCGTACCATAAGCCGACACCAATTCCAACAACTTGACCTCACTCGTCCCCATCCCCAAAGACAAAACCGGTTGAATCTGCGAATCAATACCCATCTTCATCGCGTAATCCACCACCGTCTTCGGTTCCACCGCTCGCAACACCTGAGTCGTCACCACATTGCGAGAACCCGCAAGCCCCTCGCGCATCGTCATCCACCCCAAAAATTTTCGGTCGTAATTCTCCGGCTGCCAATACGTCCCGTCATACATCTCAACCGACACAGCCGTATCGGGCAACCGCCACGTCGGCGTATGGCCCTTATCAACCGCTGCTGTATAAATAAAAGGCTTAAAAGCAGACCCCGGCTGACGCATAGCCTGCGTTGCGCGATTGAACTTACTCTCTTCAAAATTGCGCCCGCCCACCATCGCCAAAACATGTCCCGTATGCGGATCCAGCGCCACCAGCGCCCCCTGCAACACCAGATTGGCCAGCGTATCCTGATGCGTCTTAATCTTCGCAAAAAACGCCGCCCCCGGGGGATCGCGCTTCCATTTGTCAGCCACGCGATCTTTTAGCGCCATCAATTTTTCCGACACCACATCCTCTGCAATCTCCTGCAACCGACTATCCAGCGTCGTAGTAACAGTCGCGCCATCGTAAAGCACACTCAGACCATAGGTATGCTCCAAATACTTGCGGATATCCTCTGTAAAATAAGGGGCTTCTCCCGTCTCCTCGCGATTCTCCTTCAAAACAATTGGACGCTGGGCAGTCGAATCGTATTCTGCCGCCGTAATCTTGCCCGACCCCCGCAAATTGTACAATACCACATTATTGCGCCTATCCAGCGACCGCTCGGGATGATAAATCGGCGAATAGGGCATCGGCCCCTTCAAAAGCCCGACCAACAACGCCCCCTCATCCAGCGTCAAACTTTCGACATTCTTCCCAAAAAAACGACGCGCAGCAGTCTGAATACCATAAGCACTATTGCCAAAATACATCTGATTAAAATACATCGTAATAATCTCACGCTTGGTATAGGTGCGCTCCAAAAGCACGGCGGTCAACTGCTCCTGAATTTTGCGCGTCCACGTTGGATCCAGCGTCAGAAAAATATTGCGCGCCAGTTGTTGTGTCAGCGTACTCGCACCGTGCCCCTTTAAAGTACCCGACGTATAAACATTGCGGAACACCACGCGAATAATATCGGGGACACTCACACCCCAATGCCCCCAAAAACGCTGATCTTCTGTAACAATCAGAGCGTCAATCACAGCACGCGGCAATTGCTCAAACGCGATGGGATCGCGCCTCTGCACCCAGAATTTTTTCAACTCCACCCCATCTCGGGAAAAAATATTAGTCGTCTGTGCGGGATCCACATCCTCCAGCTTGTCAAAAGACGGCAAGCCATCTTTGTACCCATAAATCACCGCAACAGCAATGCCCAAATACCCCACCGCGCAAATCGCACAATAGATCGCCATACGGGAAAAATGGGGCCTTATCCCGTAGATATAAGGTTTCAGGCGATCAATATATGGTTTTATCCTATCCATCCTGATCTAATCCGGGTAAAGCCACGGCACGCGGCTGATGAGATAATCGCGCTGTTCCTGCATCATCACCTCAATCACAGTAGGACCTTCCAAACCCAGCGTATCCGCAAAAACCGCTTCAAAACGGTCTGGATCATCCACGCGAATACCCCTTGCACCCAGAGACCGCGCCAGATCTGCAAGACGGGGCGTCTTCATATCCGTATCGATTACCCGACCATTAAAAGCCCTGGCCTGAGCGCCGCGAATCGCCGAAAGACTGCCATCATTGGAAACAACCGAAACCGTCCCAACACCGTGT
This sequence comes from Gemmatimonadota bacterium, assembly GCA_028874765.1. GTDB lineage: Bacteria > Latescibacterota > UBA2968 > UBA2968 > UBA2968 > VXRD01. Next base: position 7,428 of record JAPPIE010000140.1, on the reverse strand, counting down.
TCAGCTGCAGTAGCGAGTTCGCTCGCCGTCATCTGAAACCCACCATCGCCACAAAACGCCACAACCTGCTGATCTGGACACGCGAGCTTCGCGCCAATAGCAGCGGGAACCGCAAACCCCAGCGTAACCGAATGACTGGGATAGAGAAACGTACGCGGAATAGCAATCGGATATTCGTCAAACGCGCGATACCCAATAGACGTAACATCCACCACAATAATCGCATCCTCTGGAAGCGACTTGCGCGTAACGCCCATAATAGGCACTGGCGCGCGATTGGACGCGGCCTCGGCCCGCGTGCGATCAATAAAATCGCCCCAATCAGCCGCATAACCAGCCGCTGCCTCTGCGAGTTGGGGAATCGATTGCGCCAAATCGCCCGAAGCACCCGCCTCAATCGGATACTCGCGCCCAAGCTCGCGCGGATCGGGATCGAGTTGAACCTTGAGATCCGGCAGAGGAAGCGACCAACTCCGCGTATCGATCTGCGTAAAACGACAGCCAATACCGAGCAGCAAATCCGCACTGCCGAGAATCGTCTTACCCGCCTGCGCCGAACAATGCCCCACAGTCAGAGGATGACCATCTGGCATAACCCCCTTCCCCAAACGGGTATAAACAACCGGAATATTGAGACCCTCTGCGAGAGAACAAAGCGCGTCGGTAGCATTGGCGTGAATAACCGCACTACCCGCCAGAATAGCCGGACGCTTCGCCGTGCGAAGCACTCGGGCCACGCGGTCAATATCCGCGCCATCGGGACACAGGCGATCCCCTTCAACCACAGGTGGAATATCCGCCATACCCTCCTCTGCAGCCACATCAGTCGGCACTTCAATAACCGCAGGACCGGGACGCGGCGCGCGCAATGCTTTGAAAGCACCAACGACCGCATCGGGAATTTCATCAATAGATTTGGGACGTGCAAAAAAGTGCGTAATTGACTTAAAAAAAGTCTCCTGATCCAAACCGTGAAAACACTTGGCGCGATCCCGCCCGTCAAAAGCCACCTCTGTCCCCCCGGTAATCAACAGCACGGGAACGCAATCCGTATGGGCATCCACCAGACCCGTAGAAGCATTTGTCGAACCGGGACCCGGAACAGTAAGCGCGACACCAACGCGCCCAGACGCACGCGCATACCCATTCGCAATCAGAGTCGCACCCTGTTCGTGGCGGATGAGCAAATGGCGAATCCCACCAGCGCGCAGCACCGCATCGTAAAGATGAATATTCTGATTGCCGGGCATACCTGTAAGCGTATCAACACCCTGCGCTTTCAGACTTTGAATAAGAACATCGGCACCTGTCATAAAAAAATTCCTTTCAACGCACAAAAAGATCGAAATATTCTACAGCAGTCTGATCCCAGGTAAACTCAGAACGCACATAATCGCGGGCTTCGCGTTCTATTTCCTCGCGCTCTGTTGCGGGCAACTCAAAAAATGCGTGAATCTGATTGACAAACGCCTGGTAATCATTAGGCGGGATCAAATAACCGCCCTTGCTCACACTCTCCGTAAGCGCATCCACAGCAAAAGCAACAACAGGCGTGCCATCGTGCATACATTCGAGATGGGTAATGCCAAACCCTTCCACATCGTTGGGATAGGGCACATTGGGCATAATAAAAAGATCGGCTTCTCCTCTGATAAAACCCAATTCTTCATCGCTTAGATAAAGCAACAACACCCGATCTCGAAGATCGTTTTCTTCCCAAATCTCGCGAATGCGCTCGGCATCTGGCCCAGAACCGCTCACGATCAGTTTGATATCTCGATTGAGCAAAGGCACGCCGCATGCCAAAAATTTGGCCACACCTTTGCGGGGCACCTGCCTGCCAAAATTCAAAACAATCTTATCCCGTCCAAATTGAACATTGTGTTCGGCTTCAAATCGCGCTTTGAGAGCCTCGCGCTGCGCCCTGGAAATACTGGGCGGATCGATACCGAGATAAATAATATCAATTTTTTCAGCGGGCACACCTGCCTGAATACTAACTGTCCTGGTAATTTGACTGATAACAGCCACCCTGTCACAAAACGAAACCCCAAAGCGCATCATGCGGCTAAATATTGGGTTGGAAAACGTCATCTCCAAACCGTAAATAGTCACCACAAAACGCATGCGCGTGAACAACCTCAAAAATGGCGCAATAGAACAAATCACGCCATCGCTAAAATAAATCGCATCAACCCGCCTGAAAAGAACACAAAAAAAAGAAACAAAAAACGCATAAGGCACGAACCAGATCAGATGCAAAAGCGAATCTCTACCCAGTGCGACCAGTCTGACCGAACACATCTCAATCAAACGATGATAGAGATTATAACAATGCGTCTGAATACCGCCCACGCTGGGCGGATAGCGACGCGCGAGAAAAAGGATGCGGAAGTTGTTTTTAGAAGACATAACTATGCAATATCCGCCTGCTCACTGCGCTGGACGAGTTCTCTTTCCGCCCGCTCGCGGTCCGCTGCGTTTTCAAGCGGAATAACAGTCGCACCGGGACGGGGTTTGGGATACAAAATGCGACTGGCACCAGCATGGTTCATAGCCTCAACAACGGGTTTCGTATCGCATGCAAGCGCGATAATAGTACCACCACCCCCCGCGCCAGCGAGCTTTGCGCCCAGTGCGCCGCCATCTAATGCAGCCTGAATCAGCCGCTCATTTTCCGGACCAGACCCGCCCAGATCGCGCTGAATCTCGTGGTTCTCTATCATCAGCGCGCCCAGATGCGCCCAATCTTTGGCGAGAATCGCGCGTTTGCCCATACGCGCCAGATGGGCAATCCGCAAATAGCAACGCCTGACTTCTCGATCGCCCTCTAACCAGCGCTCTCGAATCGGCAGATGAACAGTACCCGACGAGCGCTGGACACCCGTATGTCCCAGCACAAAGGGATAATCCCCAACGTATTCGTGGAGCGGTTCAACAGTCGCATAAGGTTCATCGCCAAATGCGCGATAAAACTGCTTGCCATTAAAATCCATATAATTCAAACCGCCAAACATGCACATATACGCATCTTGATACCCGCATAACGCCATATAGTTCAATTCAATATGCCGCGCCATCTCAGCGCAAAAAAACGGATGCTCATCGCGTCCCAGAAATGCAAAAATCGCGTTGAGAATAGACACACTCATAGCTGACGAACTGGAAAGCCCGGCGGCAAAGGGCACATTGCACGCCCAGCGCAGAGCAAATTTTGCACTGCCGAGATCCAAAAAATGGACAATGGCCCTGGCCACATCAAAATAGTCGCCATCCGGATACAAATCTTCGGGGCGATGCACTTCAAAGCGTTGCCCGGCAACCTCAAAACTAAGCACATCGGACGGCTCAATCAAAACCGCGGCGCGTTCCTGCGTTGAACACGAAATAACGCTACCGCCGTACATATCGGTGGGATTGCCAATAATGCCACACCGCCCTGGGGCAGTGGAAAAAAACGCATGCGTCATTAGAATTGTCTCAAGCGCTTTTGCAGGTACTGGCGAAGAAGGTACCCATAGCGCTGATCAAAGAGGGTAAAATCGATGAAAGATTTAAAATACGATTCAAAATCGCCGATATCATAGCGCAATTCTTCGGGATACAACTTGATACAGCGAACAGGGTGCCCCATTTTGATAAGCGTCGAAATCGCATCTGTAAGCTCGAGCTTGCCCCTGTAACTGGGAGATGTGCGTTTGAGAGCGGTAAAAATTTCGGGATTAAAAACATAACGCGCGGCCACGCCGAGATTGCTCGGTGCATTTTCCGGCGCGGGCTTCTCCACAATATGCGCGATTTCAAAATCGTCTTCAGGCTCGCCATTCACAGGCTCGACAATACCATACTGGTTTTCTTCGCCCTGGGGCACTTCGACAACCGCAATAGTACAACTGGACCCATTTTCTCGGTGCGATTTGATCATCCGCCGCACGAGACCCGCATGATTGCCCGACTTTATAATCGTATCGCCAAACGCAACCACAAAAGGCTCGCCTGCAACAAAATCCTCAGCCCTGCTAATGGCATCCCCTATACCCCCGGGCGTAATATGCCCGGTGGGAATAATTTGTCGCGTATAAAAAAATTTAACCCCTTCTTTTTCATAATCAAGCTCATCGAGTGTGTGATCGCTCTCCGAGAGATAATTTTGCAATTCCGGATCCCGGTCAAAGTGATCTTCTATCGTTCGCTTATCCTTTCCCGTCACAAAGAGTATCTTTTTTAACCCTTGCTCAACCACCTCTTCAACCACATACTGAACCACGGGTTTTCGCCCCACGGGCAACATCTCTTTGGGCTGAGATTTGGTCGCTGGTAACAGACTCGTGCCCAATCCAGCAACCGGAATGACGACTTTTTCAATCTCCATAGCGCGATGCTCCTCCAAATGCCAAACGCTTGACAGAGTGCAATTTGTCCCTTAGAATATCAATCAAAATAACGGTAGAGCCTTGTAGAACGCAAGGTAAAAGCTGAGAACTTATCATGTTAAACAAACAAATAACAGATTCCCGCGCGTGGACTGCTGAAACAATTGATGCGCCTTCTGAATGGTATTACACATTATCCGAACGCTATTTGTCTGCATTGAACAGCGAAGTGCGGAAAGCGGACGCAATATTTGATCTCCGCGTTTCCGATACCATCGCCTGTGCGCCGTGTCTCCAGCCCGTTCTGGACGCATTGCAAACCGGGCGCGGATTTGCCATCATCGAGCGCTTGCCCGTAGAATATTACACGCGGGACCAGGCGCGAGCCGCATATTGGATGATCGGACAGTGTTTGGGCGTACCCTTTGAACAAAATATCGAGGGCACACTACTATACGACGTACGGGACACCGGGCGAGATGTAAAATCGGGCGCGCGTTTTTCTGTAACCAATGCAGAAAGTTCGTTTCACACAGATGGCGCATTCGGAACGCAAGTACCTGAAATAGTCGGCCTGTTATGTATCAAAACCGCGCGGTCGGGTGGGCGCAGTCAACTGATCAGTTCCTATGCAGTACACAATATATTACACCAACAAGCGCCCAATGTTCTAAACGCGCTCTACTCATCTTTCTATTTTGACCGACGCGGACAATATCTCCCGGGCGAAGCACCTGTAAAAAAGACCCCTGTTTTTTCCTGGGATAAACAAACACTAATGATGCGCTACCTGCATTATTATATCCAGATGGGACATCGAGAAGCAGGAGTGCCACTCACATCAGAACAAGAGCGCGCACTACAAGCCATAGAAGACATATTAAAACGTCCCGAAATGCGTGTGGAATTTGATCTCGCACCCGGACAAATGCTATTTACCAACAACAACTGGATCCTGCACAATCGAACGGCTTTTGAAGATGACGAGCAGAAACGCCACTATGTGCGACTGTGGTTGATGCAAAAGGACAATGTAGATGGCTGCACTGAGAACCGCGATTGAAGATCGCAAAAGCCGGTGGCAGATCAGTCTGTTGTTGGGCGAGCAGGCTGTCAGTGGTCTCGGTGTGGTAAAAAAACACATGCAGATCGATTCCGCTGTTGTGAAAATGGGTGGTATTGCTGGTGTATGGACGGATATCAATCATCGCCGGAAAGGATATGCCAGTCAGGCCATGTGGGAATCGATTGCATTGATGGAGCGCCAGAACTGCGACATGAGCATTTTGTTTGGCATTGACGATTTTTACCATCGATATGGGTATGCCGTGGTATTTGCCAATCAGTCTATGAGTTTGAAAACATCGCAATTATTATCGCTGAACGGCCCTTTGAAAGCGCGGAGAGGGCGCAGGGCTGATCACGAGGCAATGCGCCGATTGTACAGAAATTACAATGCCGCGCGCTCGGGCATGGACGCACGTCAAAAGAACTGGAAGCCGAGATGGTATATGCCAAACCTGGGCAAAGATACGGTTCGCCGTGCGGGAAAATTTCTGGTAGTGTGTGACGCTCGGGACCGGGTGTGTGGATATGCAGTTTACGACATACAAGCGGAGCGCACTGTGGTAACAGAAGTGTGCGGAAAGGACCGCGAAGCACTTGCCTCTGTTGGGAAAACCATCGCAAGACGAGCAAAACGTGCAGGCGCTGAAGAAGTACTCTTTCATCTGCCTTGCGATGATCCATTTATCTCGCTATGCATACCCCTGGGATGTGCGTGTTTGATTGCGTATCCGTTTAATCAAAGCGCAATGGGACGCATTATCCACCTAAATCGTCTGATGAAAAAATTGCTGCCCGTACTCCAAAAACGATGGGCGCATTCAGAATTGAATTGGACAGGTGAATTTGCCATTGATACGGACATTGGGCGCGTGGGCTTCGAGATCTCCGAGTCGGATATTGTCATGGCCGATGTTGGTGGCCGTGCCCAGGTGTCAATGTCTCAAATGGCGTTGACCCAACTGGTAATGGGGTATCGACAGGTGATGGACATTGCTTATAATGATGAAATAAAAATAGCCAGACAACTGCTACCCGTGCTGGATATCCTATTTCCCAAAGGCAATCCGTATATGTGGTGGACAGATCGATTTTAGTTAAGAAAGGAGAGAGCAATGTCAACCTTCACAGTCGGCTTACTGAGTCCCGGAGACATGGGACACGTCGTTGGCCAAGTGGCGATTGCCAATGGCGCCCGGGTAATAACCTGCCTGAATGGCCGCAGTGAGCGCACGCGCAAACTCGCAGAAATAGCGGGAATCGAAGACGTACCCACATATTCCGACCTCGTGCGCGAAGCTTCACTCGTAATATGCATTCTCGTCCCCGCAGCAGCCGAATCGGTAGCCACTCGCGTGGCTGACGCCCTGAAAGAAACGAATGAACAAATTGTATATACCGACTGCAATGCAATAGCGCCTGCGACCACTGTGCGTATAGGAAAAATAATCGAAAACGCGGGCAGTGTATTTGTCGATGCGGGTATTATCGGCGGACCGCCGCGCCAGCCTGGAGGCACGCGGTTTTACTGTTCGGGTCCAGACACATCGGTCTTTGAAAAACTGAACGACTACGGGCTGGACGCGCGAAAAGTAGGCGATGAAATCGGGCAGGCATCGGGCTTGAAAATGTGCTATGCCGCGCAGACCAAAGGGACGACCGCGCTACAAACGGAATTGCTCATCGCCGCGCGGCGCATGGGCCTGTACGAAGGATTGATCGCAGAGTGGGAAATGAGTCAGCAAGACAGGTTGGCGGGCATGGAGCGGGGCTTGCCGGGAATGCCGACCAAAGCAAAGCGGTGGATAGGTGAAATGGAGGAAATCGCCAAAACCTTCGGCGATTTGGGACTCACGCCAAAAATATACGAAGGCGCGGCAGACATGTACCGCCTCGTCAGCGAAACACCACTGGCAGACGAAGCACCTGAAACGCGAGATAGAAACCGAACACTCGCGCAGGTCATCGATATCTTTGCCGAGCAATCAAA
>JAPPIE010000190.1 GCA_028874765.1 Gemmatimonadota bacterium | reverse complement strand
ATGGAAACGGTGACGGTTGATTTAGGTGATCGAAGTTACGATATTTTAATCGGTCGCGAATGTTTGCGCGATTTGGGCGATCTGTATGCAGAACGCGGGTTGGGAGAAACAGCGGCAATTGTGACCAATCCGACAGTGGCTGCGCTCTATCTGGATACGGTTCGGCAGAGTCTCGCGCGTGCCGGTGTGAAGGTTGTGGTGGTAACTGTGCCCGATGGCGAGCAATACAAGACGCTCGATACGGCCTCGCAGATCTACGGCAATTTGATCGCGGCGGGATTGGATAGGAAATCCTGTGTTGTGACATTGGGCGGTGGTGTGGTCGGCGATATGGCTGGGTTTGTCGCTGCGACGTATTTGAGGGGGGTTGACTTTGTGCAGGTGCCCACGACGCTGGAAGCACAGGTCGATGCCAGTGTGGGGGGCAAAACAGCCGTGGATCACGTTTTGGGAAAGAACATGATCGGCGCTTTTCACCAGCCGAGGTTGGTGTTGATCGATACGGCTACACTTGATACCTTGCCCAAACGCGAAGTGCGGGCGGGTATGGCAGAGGTGATCAAGCATGGGATCATACGCGATCCCGGTCTGGTGGCGTTTTTGGAAGATTGTATTGAGGGCGCGGCGAGTTTAAGCCTGCCCGCGGATCAGATCAATTGGCTCGTCGCCCAACAGTGTCGCATCAAGGCGGGTGTTGTGGTTGCCGATGAAACCGAGAAGGGCTTGCGCGAAATTTTGAATTACGGCCATACGGTGGGACACGCGTTGGAAGTGGTGACGCATTACGATTATTACAAACACGGCGAGGCGGTGTGTTTGGGGATGTTGGCCGCAGGATATATCGCGGTGGAAAAGGGGATGTGGTCGCAAGATGCGTTCGAGCGGCAAAATGCACTTATTGCCCGTCTGGGCATTCCCAAAGGCGTACCTGATTTGAAGATCGATGAGGTGTTGGCGCGGATGATGAGCGATAAGAAAGCGCGGGATGGTGTCATCCGCTTTGTATTGCCGGAGAGGATTGGGAAAATTGTGCCACGAGATGATGTGACGCGCGAAGAAATCGTTGCGGGGATTCATTATATGCAGAATCAGGCATTGGGATAGGAGATTTTTATGAGCGAAGATATTGGTCACGAATGCGGCGTGGCAGCCCTCTACTGGCTCAAGGGAAACGGCGATGCCGGTGATTGTGAAAATGTTGCAGCACTTATGCCGAGTATGTTGCTCGACCTTCAAAACAGGGGACAACTCGCCGCGGGGTATTGCTCCTATCACCCCAACCGCGATCATCTCTTACGCACTTTCAGAGATCTGGGCGGCGTTACCGAAGCCTTTCGAATGTCGCATCCCGGCAAATTCCAGTCCATTATCAACCAATATGCAGGGATAGCTGCGATTGGACATACGCGCTATGCCACCAGTGGTGAAGACGATGTGCGCTACGCACAGCCCTTTGAACGGCAGCACGGGCGTATTTGGAAATGGTTTAGTCTGGCTTTTAACGGCAATTTGGCCAATTACACGCTGTTGCGCGAACGCCTGTTGTCCAAGCAGGGGTATCACTTTACCCTCAATATCGATACCGAAATCATCATGCATACCCTAGCGTATCGATTGAAAGGTGAAAATCCACCCGATTTGGCTGATGTGATGCGCTCGCTTTCTCGCGATTTTGACGGTGCTTATAATATTGCATTTCTCGATGCCTCAGGGCGCATGTTCGTCTCGCGCGATCCGCTCGGTTTGCATCCCATGTGCTGGGGAGTGAAAGGCCGTCTTTTTGCCGCAGCCAATGAATCAACAGCTCTTTCCAATCTCGGTTTTAGTGATATCAAATGGCTTAAACCTGGAGAAATGGTGATTGTCGAGAATGGCGACCTGCGCGTTGCGCGCTATACGGAACCGAAAAAAACAGCCCGTTGCTTTTTTGAATGGGTTTATTTTTCCAATGTTGCCAGTGAAATTGACGGCCTCAGCGTTTATACTTCTCGCGCTGAGGCCGGTCGTATTTTGGCCGAGAAAGAAAACCAGAAAATCGACGATTCTTGTGTGGTTGTGCCCGTTCCCGATACGGCCAAAGCAGCAGCCGATGCCTATGCCCACCACCTGAATATGCCCTGCATGGAAGGTGTGATCCGCAATCGCTATGTGGGGCGCACTTTTATCCAGCCCAAAACCACCCGCTCGCAGAGTGCCAAGAGTAAGTACACGTCATTGGCTTCTGTTTTATCGGGCAAGCGCGTTTTTCTCGTCGAAGATTCTATTGTGCGCTCCCTTACGCTTCGCACCCTTGCCCATCAGGTGCGCGATATCGGCGGTGCGACCGAGGTGCATGTGCGCGTGGCCTGTCCGCCCATTGTTGCGCCGTGTTTTTACGGCATTGATATGTCCACCCTGGACGAACTTTTTGCCCCTGAACACGTCCCGGTGAGATACCGCGGTTTGCCCAGCGCACAAACGCTAAAAAAGATGGCTATCGATCTCGATGTCGATAGCCTGAGGTACCTCGATGTTCCCGATCTGGGTTCCAGCATTGGGTGTGAAACAGATACTCTGTGTCTGGGATGTGTCACGGGAAAATATCCCACCACATGGGGCAATCGCCTCATGCGCGAGGCCCGCAAACACCCCGAGACTGTTGGTCGCCTCTACGGGTGATCGGGCGAGACTCACCGCTCCCCAAATCGCGCTTCGAGATTGCGCAATCCTTTATTATTTCCCAAAATTGTCAATCGATCATTTTCTCGCAGCACGGTATCGCCGCGGGGAATTACCATGCGCCCGCTGCGGCGCAACATCGCCACGAGGCAGCCTTCTGGAAAATCCGTTTCGCGTAGTGCGCGGCCAATGAGGTTGGCGGTTGCTCGATCGGGGCGCAATGTCAATAATAAAAAGGCTTCGTCGCGCAACAGGGCTTCTTTTAACTCGACTTCATCGCTGGCGGCGTGCCATTCGCGCAAGAAGTTTTCATCGTCTGCACGCCGCGCAATTTGTGCCAGAATGCGCAAGTGCTGTGACGGGTCGTGCTCTGGGCTGAATAAGAAAAAGAGCGCGGTTAGCTGCGTTTCTACCTCGTGCCCGGTCAGAGAATCTGTAAACTGGATGTGAATGCCCGGTAGTGATCGCACGAGGACCATTTCGCAGTGTTCAATTCCATCAATCCTCAGATGTGGCAATCCCACGCCGTGCGTCACGGGTGTCGCGCCAATATGCGTGCGGTCCAGCAATTGTCTCTCGATTTCATCGATGGTATGCGGCACCCGACCCGCGAGCCAGTCCGCTACCTGCCGCACGACCTCCTCGAACTCAGCGGGGCGGTCCAGATCGATGACCAGACTTCGTGCGGCGATCTCTTCAAAGGGGTCTTCATCGCGCAATCCCTTTTCTTTTAATATGCCCCGCAGTTCGGCATCCAGTCCGGTGTATCGCTTTTGTCCCCAGCGTTCAAACATGTGATAAATCGCACCATCGCGGGTGACTTTGTCCCGGGCAAATTTGAAGTACCAGATCGTTCCCAGCAGGATCAGTGCAGCAGAAAACAGGGATGGGAGCCAGCCCATTTCGACAATTAATGCACACGAAGATACTATGCCGAATAACTGCATCCACGGGTATAGCGGCGAATGATATCCCGAGTCGTAGGAATCCAATCCGCTTTCGCGCATGACAATTACCGCCAGGCACAACAGCGCGAACATCAATAATTGAAACGCACTGGCCAATTTGGCAATTCTGGTTGGATCGAGAAAGATGAGGATTAAAACAATTACGCCCATGGTCACCAATACCCCTTGAACAGGTGCGCCTTTTGCATTCAAATGCTGAAAAAATCCCGGCATCATGTGGTCGCGGCTCATTGCCAGAGGGTAGCGAGAAGACGATAGCATTCCGGCATTGGCGACCGACGTAAAGGCGAGGAGGGCAGCCACGGAGATGATAATTGCGCCCCAGTCGCCAAATACGGCTTTGGCCGCTGAGGCGGCGGGGGTCAAATCTCCAACCAGTTGTTCGAGCGGCAATACACCGACCATGACGCCCGTGCCGAGAGCATATACCAGAACTGCTGTGATCAATGATAAGATGACGCCCAGAGGCAAATTGCGCTCGGGATGTTTTATTTCTTCAGATAAACTCGCGACTTTTGTCACGCCGATATAACTGATATAGACCAGGCCCGCTGTGGATAAAATTGTGTGGGTATCTACCTCGAATATGGCGGGCAATCGCGCGCGTTCAATATCGGGTACGCCCCCTCCGATAAATATCCCCAGAATCATCAACAAACCCAGCACCAGTGCGATCTGAAATCCACCGCTTTTCTCTGTGCCCAGCAGGTTCAATATACCCAGGGCAATGGCAATGGTGACAGCTACTGGAATTATTGGTAACTCGGGTACATAAAGCGCGATATACGCCCCCATGCCCACGAGCGCGAATGATACTTTTAATACGAGTGCCAGCCAGGTGCCAATGCCTCCAAGCGTGCCCATCCACGGTCCGAGTGACCGGTCCAGAAAATAATACACGCCACCTGCACGGGGCATGGCAGTTGCCAGTTCAATAACGCTGAACATCGCCGGTACGAGTGGAACAGCGGCGACAATATAGGCCAGCACAATGGCCGCACCCGCCTGTTCAGCAGCCAGTCCCGGCAATAAAAAAAATCCCGCGCTCAGAGTAGCACCCGTTGAGATTGCATAAACACCGAGTAAACCGATTTCTTTTTTTAGTTTTGTGGTTCTCATACTTTTATGTGCTTTCTATCTCGACTCTGACATTTCGGCCTTCGGGCGTAAAAGCTACCAGTGTTATATCGCCATCTCGATAAAATGTGCCATCTCGAAAGGCCGCTTTCGTCAGCGCGGGTGTCAGGGGTTTGCCGTTTATTTTTACGCCTGCAACTGTTATTTCGCGCAATCGCAATGTGAATTCGGGCACCTGTACGGGCAAATCGAGTGTTATTATTTGATTTTCTACCTTTATATCAGCCATTTCGCGCGCGATTGCATAATTGGTAATTTCACTGCATTTGCGCCATTGCGATTTCTCGCCATTGGGGTCGCGTTCTTTGAGCCGCCGCACAATGGTCTGAAATGCCCGAAATCCGCGGCGGTCCTCATTGTGAATCCCGTAAAATCCCTGCCAGTGGCTGATCATCACGGCAGGGTCGCCCGCGTCGATGACTTCGGGCAAACGCCCACCTTGAAGATCCGATGTGATGTAATAATCTACATCTACCTCGCCATATCCGGTCCACGATCCCGTGCGATCACCCGTTGCTGCGATTACTTCACCCATTGCTTCGCCGCGTTCGGGTTTGGGATACCACACCGGGCAATCTACCGGACCGCTGGACGATACGCGCTTGAATAGATAGGGTGTTGGATTGCCCGTTATCCTTCGCACGGCGTTTTCCGCACATCTGGCATAAAAGTCTATTGGATTGCCAAATCCTCCCGGGCTTGTGACGCCTGCAGGTGTCAGGCCCACATTGTGCAAGATCTCACACGCCAGCGCGATATAATTTGTTACCCGCTCTTCTTCGTCGGTTGGCAAATTGTTCCATCCCCATTGTTCCCACAAGTTTGGATCAACAGGTTGCAATGTTTCGAGATCTACCACGAAGGTGTGTGTGATCATTTCCGGGGTGATGTCGTAATTGGGCATAATCAGTTCCCTGCACATCGCCAACCAGCTTTCTTGCTGCGCTTTGGAGAACAGGGGGAGTCCGTGATCTACTCGCCCAATCGCAGCGGGGCATGGGACCACACTGAATTTGCCCTTTACGTCGTGTTCCAGGCAGAATTCGGCAAATTCGCGGGTGAACGATTCCGGATGTACCACAGGTACATCTTCCCAGCGATAATCCGTTCCATCTACAGCCTGGCGGTCTCGCATGAAAAAATAGTTTAGATTTACCAGTACAGTCGAGTCATCAAAAATTATCGAGATCGGTACTCGGTCTAAGGCGTGTTTGTTGATTTCGACTCGCATAAGAAGCTCCTGTTTCTTAGAGTGGGCTTGAGGGGTGAGAAGATACCACAATTTTATACCCTCCACAATCCCCAATCATGTTGCTATCCAGAAATTCTTGCATTATCATGAAAAATTAAGATTAGGAATTAGGAATTAAAAATTACAGGAGAATTACCATGGCAGCCGAAATGTATGCAGGCGCAGAATGGGATCCGGAGAACCCGCACATGCACATTGGTACACAGCGTTTTTCTACGTCGGATGAGCATCTCGAATTTCTCGCTCGGTGTGGTGTTACAAATATGGCGCTCAACGATGCCAGAGAAATTACGCCAGATCCCAGTCGCGGCTGGACAGTGGAAGAGATTGTAGAAAAAAAAGAAAAGGCGGCAAAACACGGCATTACCGTGGAGATGGTGGCATTGCCGGTGCAACATCTCAATGTCGATGGCAGTTTTGTGCCCGAGTTTATGCGCGGGAATATGAAGGATGGTGAAAAAGAAATCGAGATTGCCTGCGATATGGTGCGCGCTGCCGCAGATGCGGGTATTCCCGCGCTGAAGTATTTTCTCTGCGAAATGGAAAATCAACGCACGGAAAGCGTTCCGCTCGGGCGGGGGGGCATACGCTATTCCACGTGGGACTTGTCTAAGGCCGATGCGGATACGCCGCGGTATGATGAACCGGTTACAGCGGAACAGAATTGGGAATATGTCACTTTCTTTTTGGAGCGCGTTATTCCCGTTGCCACCGAATGCAAGGTGCGTATGGCCTGTCACCCGTGCGATCCCTGGTTGCCGCCGGGTTACAAGAGTGTTGATCGCGTGTTGGGTGGATACGATGGGTTCAAGAGTTTTATCGATATTTGTCCAAGTCCTTATCACGGTCTCAATCTCTGTCTCGGCTGCATGGCGGAGAGCGTTGTGGATCCGCGCAATGAGGTGGCCGATATTATTCGCTATTTTGGGGAGAGAAAAAAAATTCATCTCATCCATTTTCGCAATATTACGGGTGGGCGCAATAAGTTTCAGGAGGTTTATCCCGATGAGGGCGATATGAATATGTTTGTGCTGATGAAAGCGCTCAAGGAGGTGGGCTATCCGCACATGATTGTTCCCGATCACGCGCCCGGACACACTGCACAAGGGCATTTCGAGCAGGCATTTGCCTTTCAATTTGGCTTTATTAAAGCCCTGCTTCAGGCGGTTGAGTTAGAAAATTAAAAAGAGGAGCGATACCCTTGAGTTATTCGATTCGAGAGGTCCGAGAGGCGTTGGGGACGTGCAGCCGATTGTCGCTTGCCGATTTGCCCACGCCGTTGATGGATTGCCCGAGGTTGGCGGCAAAGTTGGGCGGTCCGCGCATTCTGGTCAAGCGCGAGGATCAGACGGGGTTGGCGTTTGGGGGGAATAAGGTGCGCGAGTTTGAATATTCTGTCGCACCCGCTGTGGATGAAGGGTATGATGTGTTGCTTCACGGCGCGGCCTCGCAGTCGAATCAATCGCGGTTGACCGCAGCGGTTGCGGCGAGGTTGGGTCTGAAGGCGGTGATGGTGGGGCGCAAGGATGACCACGCAGATCCCGTGAATGGCAATTTGCTGCTCACGCATCTGTTTGGCGCAGAGGTGCATTTGATTGAGAGCGCGCAGGAGAAGGTAGCTGTTATAGAAAAGTTAAAGGCCGATGGACACAGGGTCTATAACACGAGTTCGGATGGGTATTATTATCGCAGCGTGTCCTATGTAGATGGGTTTTTGGAATTGTGGGAGCAGATGCAGGCTATGGATGTGATACCCGATGCCATCTATGTGTGTGCGGGCGTGCATACGCATACCGGGCTTGTCGTTGGGGCAAAAGCACTGGGTGTTGATGTGCGGATTATTGGCATAAGCCCGAGTCCACAGGACGATGAAAAAAAGAATGTGCAACTCGCCGAGGTTGCAAATGAGGTATGCAAAATTTTGAATTTGGATCTGAGTTTTACAGCGGGTGAATTTGAGAGTTATGGCAAGTACGCGGGGCCAGCTTATGGGGTCCTGACGCCAGGGGCGCGAGAGGCCGTTTTGTTGGCCGCGCAAACCGAAGGGTTATTGCTCGATCCCGTTTATGCGGGCAAAACTTATGGTGCAATGATTGAGCATATCCGCGAGGGATGGTATCGCAGGGATCAGACGGTTGTATTTGTGCATACGGGTGGGACGCCTGCGCTATTTGCTTATGGCAATGAGTTGTTGACATCGTATTAAGAAGGGATTTGAATGATGCAATCTGAAGACGGTAGTCAAAGAGTACTTTACGAACCCGATGAGCAGCCTCCAAATACTATTACTTTCGCACTTGGGTTTCAGGCTGCGCTGCTTTGTATAGCGGGCATTGTGATCACGCCGCTCATCGTGGTGAGGGCCGCGGGTGGGGGCGAGCCTTTTTTGTCGTGGGCGGTTTTTGCCGCGCTGATGGTCAGCGGGATAACGACGATATTACAGGCTGTGCGCGTTTGGCGCATTGGTGCTGGTTACGTGCTTCTTATGGGTACTTCTGGCGCGTTTATCGCGGTTTGTGTGACGGCACTTGTCAAGGGTGGGCCAGCGATGCTCGCAACTCTGGTCATTATTTCGTCGTTGTTCCAATTCGCGCTCTCGACGCGGCTTTCATTGTTGCGGCGAATCATTACGCCAACCGTGGCTGGAACGGTGATCATGCTGATCGCGGTGACCGTGATGCCGATTGTCTTTGATATGTTGGCGGATGTGCCCGAGGGAACGCCGGTAGAGGCCGCGCCGGTGTGTGCGGTCGTGACGCTGATCTTTGTGGTGGTGCTCGCGCTGCGGGTTTCGGGGATGTGGCGTCTTTGGGTGCCGATCATCGGAATCGTTGTGGGATGTGTTGTCGCCTCATTTTTTGGGCTGTACGATATTCAGCGCGTTATCCAAGCGCCTTGGATAGGGTTTCCCGAAGCGGGCGGTTGGCCGGGTTTGGATCTCGGCTTTGGCCCTGTTTTCTGGTCGCTTCTTCCCGCCTTCATATTTGTGACCCTGGTCGGTGCGATCGAAACAATTGGCGATTCTATCGCTATCCAGAAGGTTTCGTGGCGCACGCCACGGGCGTCCGATTTTCGCGTAGTACAGGGTGCAGTTACCGCAGATGGCGTGGGCAATCTGCTTTCTGGTATTGCAGGAACTGTTCCCAATACGACCTATTCGTCCAGTGTTTCGCTCACAGAACTCACCGGCGTTGCCGCACGCGGCGTCGGCGTGTGTATTGGCATTGTATTTGTGGTGGCGTCCTTTCTGCCCAAGGTGGCGGCACTTCTTCTGGCTATCCCCAATCCCGTGGTTGGGGCTTATGTGATCGTGTTGCTGGCACTGCTTTTTGTCGTGGGTATGCGGATCATCGTGCAGGATGGTGTGGATTATCGCAAGGCGCTGATTGCGGGGACCGCGTTCTGGATTGGCGTAGGCTTCCAGAATCAGGCGATTTTTGCGGACTATCTCGGCGAGTGGTGGGGGTCACTGCTCGGCAATGGCATGACGTCCGGTGGCCTTACGGCGATTTTTCTGACGTTGTTTATGGAGTTGACAGCCCCGCGCCGGCAGCGCCTGGAGGCCGCGCTCGCTGTCGAGGCTTTGCCAGAGATTGTGGCATTTCTCGAAAAATTCGCCTCGCGCAGGGGGTGGAATGCCGAGATGACAAATCGGCTGTGTCTGTCTGCCGAAGAAACCCTTCTGATTCTCATTCAGCAAGGGGAGGGCGAACAAGCGAAGAAACGCCTGCTTCTGATTGTTCGCAGCGATGGAAACAATGGCGCGGAACTCGAGTTTATCGCTTCGACAGGTGAGGGGAATATTGAAGACCGCCTGGCCTATCTCAGAGAACATACAGACGAGATGCCAGTAGAGCATGAGATCTCGCTGCGCTTGCTTCAGCATTTCGCGTCGTCTGTGCGCCACCAGCAATATCACGATGCGGATATTGTAACGGTTCGCGTTGAGGCTCCGGTGGGGGATAGAAAAGCATCCGCAGATTACGCAGATGAACGCAGATGAACGGCTAAATGGTATGTAGAT
>JAPPIE010000391.1 GCA_028874765.1 Gemmatimonadota bacterium | reverse complement strand
CATTGCCATAACACGCCATCGTATCCGTGCGCTGCTGATCCGTAATAATAACTACAATATTCGGTTGACGGGACATTGTTATCTCTCCTGAATTTCAAAATGCCTACCTTCTTTAGCTGCTTGCCATTGGTCTTCTGTATCGATCTCCGCGCCGGGGTCGCCCTGTTGTTTCATCCAGCAGTCCAGTTCGGCAGACAGGCGTTTCTTCGCCTCTGCGTGCGCGGGATCATCGGCCAGATTATTCAACTCGCAGGGATCCTCATCCATGCGATACAACTGCTCGGGTGGGCGGCGCATGTATCGATCCACCAAAAACCGCGTATGCTCATTAAACGTCGTATCAAAAACCCACGTCGGCCAGTACTGGTGCCATCTAAACTGCCCCATCAGATGTTTCTCAATATAGATCGCCTCCGGCGTCAAATTGCGAATATAGTGATACGTACCATCCGTCACCGCGCGGATCGGATAGGGCGGACCCTCGGGAATATTATTATGCATAAAATACGCGAACGCCCGATGTTCATCTGCCTCGCCCAAAAGCACAGACATAAAACTCGACCCATCAAAATCAATCGCACCTGAATCGCCGCCCGCAGCCTCAATCAGCGTAGGCACAACATCTTCATACTGAATAACCGCATCGGTATATCCCGGCTTCACCACGTCGGGCCAGCGCACGATAAAACCCGTATGAACACCCGTATTCCAATTCGTCCACTTGCACCCGGGAAACTGCGACCCCTGCTCAGACGTAAAAATCACCAGCGTATTATCCGCCTGCCCGGACTCATCCAGCACCACCAGAATCTCACCCACCTCCTGATCCAGCACCTCAATTTCCGCCAAATATTTGGCATAATCGCTCCGCGTCTCCTCTGTATCCGCCAGATACGGAGGCAACCTCAACGCATCCAGATCAAAATGCTCGGGATTGCCCAGCGTCCACGGCGCATGCGGCTCAAAAAGACCCGCCACAAGACAAAAAGGCGCATCCCGATCTCGTTCCACAAACGCGCGAATCCCCGCAACGCCAAACTCGGGATCGGGATGTGTACACCCCCCCTCAATACCCGGCACATATTCAAAAGGAAAACTCTTATTGGGACCCACATGCTTCTTGCCACACAGCCCCACGCGATACCCCAGATCCCCTAGAAAATGCGGAAGACTCCTCGTCCCTGGACGCGCAGCAGAATGATTCCAGCACGAACCATTGCGCGCCGGATACAACCCCGTATAAAGCGCCGTGCGGCACGGATTGCACATCGCCATAGGCAAATACGCCCGATTAAAAACCAGACCATCCCGCGCCAAACCGTCAATATTCGGCGTATCCACATTCTGCCCACCGTAAAGCGACAAATCGAGATACGTCGCATCATCTGCAATCACGATCAGAATATTCGGTTCCATAACCCCTCCTTCTGAAGCCCCAACCGCACCAGCAACTCTGGCGGTGCATCAATAGCGCGCAATTTCTCAACCATCAAACTCTGCATACGAGCCAGCGCATCTGATTCACTATCGGCGAGATCATTCTCCTGATCGGGATCCGAAGGCATGTGATACAACCGCGTCTTGTGCTTCTCGGGATGTCGCGCAGGCGTCTGCTTGCTCCGCAACACATCGGCACCCCAATCAAACTGATTCCGATTCGCAATAATACTCGAATAAGCATACACCGGCGGATTGGCCTCATCCACCCCCTGCAACAGCACATACTCCCCATCGGTAATATTGCACGTCCCCGAAAACTGACCGTACAAAATCGCATCGCGCCCGGGCGCATCCTCATCCCGCAGAAACGGAATCAAACTCTGCCCGTGTAAATTCACCCCATCGGGCACCCCCAACCCCATAGCCTCCATCACAGTCGGAAAATAATCAACCGGCTGCACAAACTGCACGGGACGCGAACCGTGACCAAACTCGGGATGCCAGACAATCAACGGAATCCGCGTAATCTCATTCCAGAGTACCCAGTTCTTTCCCGTGCGCCCGTGATCCCCATTGTGCGTCCCGTGATCCGACGCGAGAATAATCATCGTCTCATCCATCAACCCCATATTCTCAACCTGATCGAGAAAATGCCCCACCCAGCGATCCACCATCGTCACCTCACCCGCATAAATCGCCTGCACCCGCTTCAACTCCGCATCCGTCAAATTGCCATCCACCCAATCGTACGGCGCCACCGGATACTCCATCACATCGCCATCCGAATCATCGTACAACTTCACATAGTGGCGTGGCGGATCCCAGGGCTCGTGCGGATCAAAAGAATCAATCATCAAAAAGAACTCTTGATCGGCATTGTGCTGAAGCCACCGCGCCGCCCTCGAAAACAACTGCGGCGAAAACCAGTCGCGCTCTTCTTTGCGGATATATTGCGCATTGCGAAAATGCGGTTGCTCGGGCCTGTTATGCGGCGGATAATCCAGCGTCCGATTCTCAAAAACAACATCCGAATCCGTCACATACCGATCCCGCTCCTGCCCGCGCACAAAATCAAACCCCGAAAACGGACGCCAGTACCCACTGCCCGGATTGCTCGTCCAGTGATGATACACATCCGTAAAAAAATAGGACACCTTACCCGCCTCATGCACCGTCCCACCCAGCGTCACATCATCAGGCTCTATACCGCCCCATCCCCGCCACGGAAACTCGTATCGCCCCGTCGCAATATCTCGGCGACACGGCAGCGTGGGATACGAAGCCAAATACGCATTCTCAAAAACCGCGCCCCGCTCGGCAAAACGATCTATATTCGGCGTGTGAATCCGCGAATTGTCATAACACCCCACGTGATCTCGACGCCAGGTATCCAGCACAATCAGAATAACATTCATAAAACACTCCTCATGTTAAAACCTCTTCTACCCTCACCCGCAGATCCGCCACAGAATCACCCGCGGCATTGAGCACCACAGGACCATCATAACCATTCGCCTTGAGCGCGCGGACCACATCCACATCATCCTCCCCAATCGTCACCATCCCGATACGTTCCACATACTTATCCACAATCCCAACAGCGTTATCAACATCCATCGCACTGAGCCAGACATGCGCGCGTTCGGGCAAATCGGGCATCAAAGCGTCAAAATCCGCCGCACTTTCCAAACACGTATCCACCCCATTCCCGATATTCAGCGTCACATCTGGAATATTCTCAAGCAACGCATGCACACCCCTCACCAGAGCCTCACGCGCCTCCCGGGAACGCGCACCACAGAGAAAACTCGCACAACGCAGGCGAAGCGCACGCGCCAGATGAACATCCCACTCAACTTGCCGCAAATTGGAACCCGGATCATCGCGCACATGTAACCCCATCAGCACCACACCCGCATCATCGAAATAATCGCGAATCATCCTCACCGAAGCATCTGGATGAAAAGGCGAACTCGCCGTAAACGCACAATGCAACACCATAGCATCAAAACCCGCTGCCTTCGCAATCTTCAAGGCAGCGGGCAACACGGCTTTTGGACACATAACAGGATCAAAACACAAACGCAAAACATGCCTCCTTCACAATTCTTATATCTCTGTGTCTTTGTGTCGTGAACTGGCCTGAGAGACGGCCAGTTGTACCCCGCTCGTGTGAGGTCCTCTCACATCCCCTCCCAATACGCCCACATATCATCGGGGTCCTCAAACTTCAGATCATCCCAATTCGTCCACCGAAAACGCGTAATAATCGCCATGCGAATCTCATCGCTACAATTCATACTCGCGCTGTGAATCAAATGACTGTGCCAGAGCATCGCGGATCCCGCTGGCCCGGAAATCTCCTCATAATCCGCTTCATCCCAATCGAGAATCTCCAGCGGCCTCGTCGAACGCGGCTCCCCCTCGTAAATCGGCAAATCGTAAAACGCCTTACCCAGACTCACCCGCGAATGGGTCTTAAAATAATCCGCCATGTGTTTATGCGTCCCCGGCCACACGCAGGTACCACCACCCTGGGGCCTCACATCATTGAGATACAGCGTAATACCCACCGTCCAATTATTCACAACACCGCTACCAAGCCCGTGACCATCCATGTGATTGCCCCTGGGTTCTTCCCATTCACCACCCTGTGGAAACCGCAAATTCGCCGACGTAATTGGTGGATGCAAAGGCGCCAAACGCCTCTTACCCGCCAACTCTTCAACCATACTGTACAGCGACGAATCGTAAATCAACGCGTGAAACGCCGCGTGCCCATCCATCCCCTGAGACCCCTCTTTCCCGCCCTGTACCCACGTAGCAGGATCATTGCGGTCCACCGGCAAATGATCCCAGATCACCTCTCGCGCGGCTGCCATCTGCGCGGGCGTCACCACATCGCGTTTGATCACATAGCCCTTCTCCCGAAACACCTCTTTATCATCAACCGTCAAATACGCCATCACACACTCCTTCCATCTGCGATATACCGCTCGACCATCTCTCTGAACTCGCGCACAATACCCGGTTCCTGGTTAAACTTATTATACGACTCAAACGGATCATCTCCCATATGATAAAGCTGACCCCTCGCCCCCGGCACAGGACCCGTGCCCGCACACCCATCCACGCCGCGCCCCATATCTCCGGAATTGTCACAATCAACTTCCAATCCCCTCGCCGAATCGAAAACACCCCCATGCAGGAATGGTGTATCAAATCATCCCGAACAGGCTCGTTCTCCCCCATCAACGCGGGCAAAAAACTCGCACTATCTTCACCCGCATCCTCTGGAAGCGTCTCCCCCACAATATCCGCCACAGTCGCCATAAAATCCTGCAGCCCCACCAGCGCATCGCAAACCGAATTGGGCGCAACAACACCCGGCCAGCGCGCGATAAACGGCTCTCTGTGTCCCCCCTCCCAGATATACCCCTTAAAACCGCGCCAATCACCGCAAGACTTGTGACCATACGTGCGCCCATTACACCCGGGCAACGCCCCATTGTCACTCGTCACAATAACCAGCGTATCATCCGCCAACCCACAGCGATCCAGCGCATCCATCACCTGCCCCACCATCCAGTCAACCAGCGCGACCATATCCCCCCGGGGACCTGCCTCACTCGCACCGCGCAAAAACTCCGGCACACACGCGACCGTACACGGTTCATGCGGCGCAGAAGCCGCCAGATAGAGAAAAAATGGCGTATCTTCATCCCTCGCCCGCTCCTCAATATACGCCACAGCCTCCTCTGTAAAAGCCGGATCCGCCTCCTTGTGGTCCCAATCCGGAACCATCAACCCGCGCCGACCACCCGCCATCTCAACCGGCTTTTGCACACTCGGAATACCCACCGTCTGATCCTGATCGATAAAACAATAAGGCGGTTGCGCCGTCGAACAACCCGATGTCCCGTAAAACCTGTCAAACCCCAGCTCAATCGGTCCGCCAGCAATCGGCTTTGAAAAATCAATCTTATCTTCCTCCACCGGATCGGGTGATCCACCCGGCCACGGCAGGGGCTGATCAAAATCAAACACCTCACCATCCTTCACACCCCAACCCAAACCCAAATGCCACTTGCCAAAACACCCCGTGTGATATCCACACTTCTTCAACAAAGAAGCCACCGTCATACGCTCGGGTTCAATCAATGGCAGTTCGTAATTGAACAACACATGAGACTTCAATTCGGTGCGCCAGCAATAACGCCCGGTCAAAATCCCATATCGCGTGGGCGTACACACCGCCGAAGGCGAATGTGCATCTGTAAACCGCATCCCCTCGCGCGCCAACCGATCCATATACGGCGTGGGGATCTTCGACTGCGGATTATAGCACCCCACATCGCCATAGCCCATATCATCGGCGAGGATATAAACAATATTCGGACGTGTATTAGGCATCTCTAACCTCTCATATCAATCCACGGTTCATCCCCCGACACATCGACCAGCACTTCACCATCGAATTTAGCGGGAGACAAAATCGCCAAAAAAACCAGATCCTCATCCCCGGCATTATACGTCCCGTGCACCATATCCATCGGAATATGCGCCGCATCTCCCGGACCCAGAATTTGCGAATCCCTATCCACCCACTGTTCCGCCGTCCCCGAAATCACATAAATAATCTCTTCCATACACGGATGGCGATGAAACGCGTGCGCATTGCCCGGCGGCATCGTCACCCGCACCAGCAACAAATGATCCGCCTCGGTCAACCCCTCCCGACTGATCCACTCATGCGGACCCCACGGCAATTCCTCCACCTGCACATCGGATTTTGTGATAAACCTGAGAACATCTGATTTTGACATCGCGCACTCCTTCTTGCGCTTAATAAGCCTCTAATTAGCCAGAATAAGCCAAACCTTTTATTTACAAATAGTTATATCGTATCAATTCGAGAATAAGACCGAATAAGCCAAACTTGAGCCAAACTTGAGCCAAACTTGAGCCAAACTTGAGCCAAACTTGAGCCAACACCTCAAGTTATAAACGGTTCCACCTTGCATCCCACCCACGACCTGTGGACACCGCCAGCCCAAGCATCTTCAAAATAGCCAAATCTTCCCGCACTTGCCGCTGGCTGGCCTGCAACTTCATCTGGGCATATATCTCGCGCAGTGCCAGACCTTGACCAGCCTGATCCAGCATGGCGAGAATCGCCTGTTGTCGCTCGGTCAAGTCTCGCCCTACGCGCTGGGGCGGCACATATTGGCTGGGGCGAAAGCGCACCGTCACGCAACCGGACACATCCTCAATCTCGGGTTGCGGCAGACCAGCAGATGTTGTCAGTTCCGCCATCTTGAGCGTACCGCGTCCCCATTGCTCAATGATACCACGTCGATAGAATACACCAGCGATCAAGGGATTCCACGGCAGCGACTCGTGCGTCTCAAACAGCTTCTCCGCAGTCAATCCAAAATGCAGCGAGCCGGAC
Source organism: Gemmatimonadota bacterium (assembly GCA_028874765.1). Lineage (GTDB taxonomy): Bacteria > Latescibacterota > UBA2968 > UBA2968 > UBA2968 > VXRD01. The sequence goes on along the minus strand of JAPPIE010000391.1, from coordinate 3,165 downwards.
GAAGTCACCTCAAGACGGTCGTCGTATATCGCCACGGCCACCGAACCGCCGCCAATTGAGTAATCCCGATGGCATAGCGCGTTCGCCAATGCCTCGCGCAGCGCGACCGGTGGATAGAGCGGCTCATCCACCCTCTCAAAGATATTTGGAATGATACGCCCCGCTATGGGCAAGTTTTCGATCATAAAACGCTCTGCTCTTGTAAGCAAGGTGAAAGCATTCCCGCGAAACTGTCGATTGTCGAGAAAATCCGTACGATCAACGCCGCGAAAACGGGCAACTCGGAGCAGACCCTGCGGCATCTCAGCCTCAATCCGCTCAGTAGTCCCAAACAGCACAACCGCGGCACGCAATAATACGCCGCCTTTGATTAACCCAAGACCCCGCAACAACGCCTCTGGATCGCGTGTCCCCGGATCCTCGGCGCGTCCTCGGCGGATTGCTTCATCAACTGTGCGATGGATCTCAGCTATATCGAGATCATTAACTGACCAGTCGGTGGCAGGTTGATTCTCCCAACGTTGTTCGCTGTGCATCCGTTCGAACAACATTTGATTGTATTCATCACGCGACATACTCAAATTGGTATTCCCAACCCGGCGATAGGCGATGCCTCTGTAGCTGTAAGGCTTCATCTGACCTTGATTAACACTCACCACAATCACCTCCTGGTCTTCCTCTACAGGAACCCGCTCAATTGCGGGAAAGACCGGAGGGTCAAGTTGCTGGATCTCTCCACTCACATCTTCAATCGTGCTATCGCTTACATCCTGGCCGACCACTTTTCCTTTCGGCGTAACGCCGAACAGGACTTGTCCCCCTTGATGATTGAGCATAGCACACATGGTTCGAGTAGCCTCACGGCGTCTTCCAGTCGTCTGCTTGAACTCCAGCGTCTCGGACTCACCAGTTGCGATTAGGGATGTGATATACTCAAGCGTCATGGACGAATCTCCGCAGTGTGTCGCCTAAATCTTGATCCAATCATGTGGCCCTTAATGTAATTCATCCACCTGCACGTCATCGTGTGCGATAAACCTGAATACATCTGACCTCGTTATCTTTTTGGGGAATGCGTCCTAATAGTGTGTCAATCCAAACGCCATTCACTCTTCAAACAGTCAATTAGCCTTTTTTGGCGCCGCTCCAGAACCTGCGGAGTCCACTCCGATTCATTTACCACCCCTGTAGTTAAAGGGAAGTGACTAACACCGCCCTGCTGGAAGTATTCGCTCTTTTTGCGCTCGAAATCGTAGTTCTGTGCCTGTGAGTTTTTTCGCCGCGACAGCAGTACAAGATTCCCGAGTCTGTGTGTCCATTGTTCCCTTTCTTCTTCATCTGGGAATCGTGTGAACCATTCAGAATCCTGGCCCGGATTCTGAGGAAGTACATGCTCAATAGAAATTGTCGAATAATCATATGTTGCACCTTCAATGGCTAATAAGCTGTCGAGCCGTAGCAGAAGTGGCCTTGGTACTCGTGGCAAAGAATAAATTGGGCCGTCCAATATTTCCAATATTTTATTCTTATCCTCAGTGGAAAGCGCAAGTGCCTCAAAAAGTTCTTGGTCATTTTCCCCCTCTATCGCTTGAAGAACCCGCGCATACCGATTTATACGCCCGTTGATGTTCACCCGCAGGATAAACATCCCATAAGCCAGTCGTTCCAAATCCCGAGTAAACTGAATAAGCCTACAGGTGTCATTTTGATTGCGATTGAAGAACGCCATCGCGGGCGGAATCCAATCGGAGTTGTCAAGTCTTCTCAAGTGTCCTAAGTACTTGTTAACCATCTCGGCATCTTGTGCGCTTGTGTAGTCCAATCTGGTTACTATTTCATAGGCATCGGCAAAAGGAGTAAGTACCTCGTCAATAAAATTATTATTTCCTACGTGACTCAAGACTCCATTGCGGAACTCCTCACTCAACTCTCCACGAGCCTTTTCTTTCATATAAATCATGCGTATATGAGCAAAGAGATCTCTGAAATTATCGCGACCAATATTCTCCTCAATGTGCTCCCATTTGTCCGTATAGTCAGAGCGACGGTTTTCATCAATCTTCCCGATTATCTCCGCTTTCAAAATATCTGTCGGAGATAAATCAAGGCCTCTGTCATTCATTACCGAGAAGATGCGGTAGGCAGAACTCTGGTCTGATGCTTTAACGACAACAAGATAGCAACGCCGTACGATGAACCTTTCCAGTGTATCGCGCCGTTGCTCGTCAATTTGCACGAGTTCATCCCTCAGATACCTGACATTCTCAAACATTCTGTGCTGGCTGTCATATGGACTTGGTTGATAAGAATCAAGAAAGTCATTCAGTGCGCCCCTTTTTTGAATGTTGTTTTGAAAAAAGCCTCTATCATCTCTACCGCCTCTATCACTTTGCCGAAGGGTAAGGCGGAATTGATCATGGGTGCCCAAGGATACATTACCTTGCTGACGGATAAACTGGTCTGTCGAATTCCCTCTATCTGAGTTACCGTAAAGCTCACGCAACGCGCAGAACAACATGGTGAGCGTCACCAAGCGTTGCTGTCCATCAACAACGTCCATTGCATTTTTATTTTTCATGAGAACAATGCTACCAAGGAAGTAAGGCGGTCTATTATTAATCTCATCATTAGACCCGTCTGCATACAAGCTTTCCTCGCCCAGTGCATCTAATAGATCATAAAGCAATTCAGCTACCTGTTCAGTCGTCCAAGCATACGGACGCTGGTATTCGGGTATCTCAAAACGGTAATCATCACTAAAAATTTTCCCTAAAGTCAGTGCTTGGGCTTCAATTGAAGGCAGTTCTTGGTTAATTGTCGCTTGCAAGGTGTTTTCCTCCCTCATAATGAGGATAATATAGGTATTGCATCTTGGTATAAGTCATACGCCGCTTCACTCTCAAATCAAATCGCGCGCATCGACAATAGCTTTCAGCTTTGCCTCCGCCACACTTGCCGAAGCCACGGGATTATCGGCGAACGTGGCAAAACCGCAATCCGGTGTCAGCAAAACGCGCGCTTCTCCAAACAGATTGATCGCCTGTGAAATTCGCCGCCGAATATCTTCCACCAATTCCACCGAATCCAGCTTCTGATTCACCACACCGATACCCACGCGCTTATCTTCCGGAACCGCTTTCAACACATCCACATCACCAGCCCGCT
>JAPPIE010000459.1 GCA_028874765.1 Gemmatimonadota bacterium | reverse complement strand
CGGCGTTTCACGCGCTGGAGTTTGTGTGTTGAGCGGGGATAGGTGGCATCGCAAAAAGCGATCAGCGCGTCCAGCAAACCGGCGAGTTCATCTCCCGCGCCGGACAGGCGCGGGAGAATCTTTTGCAAAATCTGATAATCAAAAGCATCTCGGGGCGTAAACGCCGGCGCATTTGAAGGCAGCCCCTCAATCAAATCGAGCGCATACGCCATATAGATGAGAACCTCATCGCGGATGCGATAGCCAAAATGCAAATCTGCCTCCGCGAGCACCGCATTGATCTCCTCCAGCGGCTCATTCCACGCAACAACCTCATCGCGGTGGCGAACATCTTCCAACTGCCGATAGGGACGGTCAATAAGCGCTGCACCCAGAGCGCGCAGAGCCGTCGAATCAATCTGCACCTCGGGATCGTAATCCGACAACCCCAGATCAACGCGATCAAAAGCAACCGTATTCGCCCTGTCCAGCACCTTGGGACTAAACGCATACGTCGTCTCATCCATATTGACCGTACCTGCCACAAACAAATTGGGTGGAATGGGCAAACGCGAAGGCACATCTCCCATCTCATCCGTTGACACCACATCCCCTCCCTGCGCCAATTCAATCGGATCTGTCGTCCACGCCCCATTGGGCGTGCGCCTCGCCGTCTCCATAACACTCAAAAAATCGGCAAAATAGTGTTCCACGCGAGCGAGATTCATCTCGTCCAAACACACAAAATAGGGACGGTCCGGATCGTCCTGTGCCTCGCACATCGCCTGAAGCAATGCACCCGGGCGAAACACCCCCGTGAGCAAATTTTCAAACCCGAGCAAATCGCGCACATCATTCCAATCCGGACGCACGGGAATCAGGCGATACCCTCTCGCTCGCCCCTCATCGAGACCATTGATCGCCTCGGCCAAAAGCCGAATCACCGTACTCTTCCCCGTCCCGGATATCCCCGCCAAAATGAGAAAAGGTTTGGTCTTCAAACACAAATAGAGATTGAACAACATCCCCGCTTCAATATGGAAATTCTTCAGCGCCGTGAACCTGTAAAGATCGCACAAAAGCTCTGCCTCCACAGGCACAAGCGCATCCCGCACAACACCGGCTTCTGCGGGATCGGGCATATTGTACACGACACTGCTTTTAGAGGTCTGGTATCTCGCGCTTGTAAACACTGCATACAGCGCGTAGAGATCCCCTATCACTGTCTTAATATCCTCAACAAGAGTCGGCACCGCAGCTTCATCCGGCGTGAGAATCGAACCGACAAACAGCGACCGATCAACCCCCTCGAGCCTGGATGGCGACCAGGGCACGGAACGACCGGGTGACGCCACAATAATATCACCCGCCAAACAGCGATATCCCTTGCGCGGCACCAAACCGCGAAACTTCTTGCGGTCAGCAATCGCCGTTTGCATCGCCTCGGCAGTCCACCAGCCAGAGTAAAAACCTATAGCCACGGCATTGTGATGCAAATAAATACCCAGTTGGGGCAACCGGGGAAACGCACTCTTCTTCAGTTTGCGATCTACAAAATAGAGACACGCATGATCCCGGGGCCGATTGGGATTGGAGCGAAAATTAGTCGTCGTGTAAACAGGTGAGATAACAGCGGTGAGGTCTGGATGCTGTTTCGTCAGAACGGGTTCGATCTCATCGCGCAGGACTCGCATGCGCCCATGCAGATGCTCAGCACCGATGCGCGTGCCATTACAGGCGAGAAAATCGTTGGGAGAGAAAGAGAACATAAACGTGGTCAGTTGTTTGTTGTCTGTCGTGCGTACATTCGCACAACAGATGGACGATGTCAAGGACTTTCAATTTTTGGGATAAGCTCACTGTAAAAAGCATTCATCACCCCTATGAGTTTAACTTGATTTCAAAAAAAAATAAATTATATTGTGAATTTGTCACTATTGGACCATTGTGACGAGCGGATCGGGCTGGGCTGGCATTAGCCCAGACGTTTGCAATTATTGTGATGGTAAGGTGCAATCAGCGGTGGGCATCTCAACCCGGCCGTTGCCATTGGCGCGTTTTTAGCGGGAGCACAGGCAGTGGTAATCCTATTAAATACATTGTCTTTTGTCTGTCAATGGTGATGGTGAAGAATATGTAACGCTACACAAAATCAATTCTTTATAAAGCGCAGAGAACAGCATTGTTCTCTGCGCTTTGTATTTATACGGGAAATTTTATGGCCAGATAAGCGAATTTTTTTCCTGAGCGAGTGGGAATTCTCTTGACACTGCCACTTTGTTTACATTTTTTAACATAATAGCATAAGAAATTCTACATCTTAAAATAAGAAAAAAAAGAGGTTTCGCCTTTTTCATGATAGGGATGGTGCATTCTGTAGCATTCCTTCGGTAACCGTTGCGGCTGCGTGATAGCGCAAACCGTGACACAACCACATTCTGGGAGGTAGAAATGGCAAGCAGAAATATTATTGTCCTGGTCATCATCCTCGCGATTGTGCAGGCCCTGGCGCCCGACGCAATCCCTGGGGGACTTGTGCCACTCGCACTGGTGATACTGGGACTACTCTACGCGATAGTAGCGGTCGATGCTGAGGACTCGACGGCCTACCTGGTCGTTGCGATTGCGGTCGGCGCTGCTGCAGGTGCGGATGTGTTGAGCAACATCCCAGGGGTAGGCGCTCACCTGGACGCCATTGTCGATCCGATCGCCACCGCCCTGTATGCCGGTGTCATAGCCATACTCGTGGAGAGGGGAATAAACCGCATCAAGAGTTAAAGATGACTGGCGGATCAGCGACCTGTAGCCACAGGTCGTGACACACTAACCTATTCTGGGAGGAAGAAATATGGCAAGCAGGATTATTGTTAGCCTGATCGCTGCTCTGGCGATTATTCAGGGCCTGACGCCCGACGCGATCCCTGCGGGACTTGTGTCCCTCGCGCTGGTGATACTGGGTCTGGCCTACGCGGTGGTAGCGGTCGGCGCTGATGACGAAACAGCCTACCTGATCGTCGCGCTTGCTGTCGGTGCTGCTGCAGGTGCGGATGCGTTGAGCGGCATCCCGCAGCTTGGCGCCCACCTGGACGCCATCGTCGATCCAATCAGCACCGCTTTGTATGCCGGCGTCATAACCATACTCGTGAAGACACTAATAAATCACCTCAAGGGTTAAAGATGACTGGTGGTTCACCTTGTAGCCCTATACGGCTACATCACAACTAACTTAATTCTGGGAGGATGAAATGGTAGTCAGAATTATTGTTGGCCTGATCGTCGTTCTGGCCATTATTCAGGGCCTGGCGGCCGGCGCGATTCCTGAAAATATTGTGTCGATCGCGCTGGTGATTCTGGGCCTGGTGTACGGGGGGATGGCGCTCGACGCTGAAGATGCGACATCCTTCCTGGTCGTTGCGATTGCGGTCGGTGCTGCTGCAGGTGCGGACGTATTGAGCAACATACAGGTAATAGGCGAGAAACTGGACGCCATCGTCGATCCGATCACTATCGCTCTGTATGCCGGTGTCATAACCGTATTCGCAAAGAGGGTATTAAATCGCGTCTTGGCGTCTGGTGATGGTGGCGGTGAAAGTGCTGGCGGCGGTGAAGAATAGTTAAAAGTTGCACAGAATTTTGTTATATTACAAAGCGCAGAGAGCAATACCGTTCTCTGCGCTTTCTTAATACAGGAGACTTTATGGGTATAGATACTCTGAGATCGGCAATGCCCGACTATGCGCGGGACATTCGATTGAACCTGGGATCGGTCATATCTGCGTCGCGTCTCGACCCGGCAATGGCCTGGGGATCGGCACTCACAGCAGCACTGGTGTCAAAAAATGAACAGGTGATTCAGGACATCATCGAAGACGCACAGGCCGTCATGGACGAACAACACATAAAAGCCGTGAAATCCGCCGCTGCCATGATGAGCATGACCAATGTATGGTATAAATTCACCGACCTCATTCGGGACAACGACATAAAGAACCAGCCGCCCAAATTGCGAATGAATGCCGTGCTGACCCACGGCGGTGTCGATCGCGCATTGTTCGAAGCGTGGAGCCTCTCGGCAAGTGTGGTAAATGCGTGTGGTATCTGCGTCAACGCACACGCATCGCAATTGAACAAACTGGGCATTGACGCCCAACAAATCGCAGACATCGCCCGCATTGCCACCGTAATAAAATCAGTGGCTGATACGCTATCCTTTGAGGCACTATCCAATGGTTAAATATGTCTATACAAAAACGCGCAAAATACGGTGCCGAAGCATTTGATGGACTCGCGGGCAGCTTGCCCCAACCCTTTCCGCGCACCATGGGTCCAAACTGTCAGACATACCTTCAGGAAGTCGTAACATCGGGCCTGCAATGCGACATGGTTCGGCGATTTGAAGCCGCTTTCGAAAGCGAAATGGGCATCCAACACTGCATCGGCACGCCCGGATGCACCGCAGCACTCAACATCCTCGCAGCCGCGCTCAGTCTCGAACCCGGCGATGAAATCATCGTATCGCCCATCACCGACTACGGCACGGTCATGGGCCTGTTAAAAGAAAACTACATCCCGGTCTTCCCCGACACCGAACCCGGCACACCGCTCATCAGCGCCCAAACCATCGCACCGTGTATCACCAACCGCACGCGAGCCATCCTCGCCGTCCACATAACCGGCCTCATCTGCGACATGGACCCCATCCACGCCCTGGGGAAAAAACACGGCCTGACCGTCATTGAAGACGTATGCCAGGCCGTATTTGGCACGTACAAAGGCCGCCTTGCGGGCACCCTCGGCGATGTCGCCGCCTTCTCATTCGACTCCGAAAAAACACTCGGCTCTGACGTTGGCGGCTGTGTCATTACCGACGACGATGAACTCGCCGAACAAATTCGGTTCGTCGGTCAAAGCAGAGGCGGACAAATGGTTGAAGGACTGGGGCGCGTCCACGCCGTAAATGGATACGCCCTCCGCATGACCCAATCGACCGCCGCCATCACCCTTGCACAACTCGAAATCATCCGCCCGGCCATTGCGCATATCGACCGCATGATTCGCCTCATCACCGACAAACTCGTCGAAATTCCCGGCATCATCCCACTATCCATACCAGATTACATGGAAACCTATTCCTGCTGGATGGCCGGATTCAGCATCGACCCCAATGCCTTTACATGCGACGCCGAATCCTTTGCACAGCAAGTCGCCGAAGCAGGACTCACTGGAGCGGGACTCGGCAAATATTACCTCATGCCCGCTGCCCTGCCCTTTTTAACAGACAAAGCCGAAAAACACCTCTATCCCTTCTCCAAACCCCCGGCATCCCACACCTACACATACAACGCAAACACCTGTCCCAATGCCCGGGACTTTCTCGACAATTTCATCCGCTGGACCACCATCTGCGAAAAATACCAACCCCAACACTGCGACCTCGTCGCCCAAATAGTCGCCACCGTCGCCGACCAGAACCGAGTTTAATACACAATGCCACACACCTGTTCTCTAAACACCCGGTATTATCGCGCCCTGCCCATCGACGCACCCGGTTACGAGTCCATCAGCCTTGAATTACCCATTGCAAAAACCGCCCTGATCGGCCTGCACTGCTGGAACATCGGCTGTCCAGATGGTCCGGCAATCGCCCCCAACTACTGCGTGGGCATGGGCTGGCCGCAAGCAACCGCCGAGGCTGCGCGCATCATGGCCGAAGTCATACGCCCCGCCATGGACCTCGCCCGCAAAATCGGAATGGCCGTCTGCCATGTCGAAACCGATTGGATGGCGGATCAGTATCCCCACATCCCCTCCCGCCGCAAAGAAACAGCACAACCAGAACCCGCAAACCGCGCACAAACCATGCGAAACCGCGCGCACGGCCCGAACTACCTCACAAAATCGCCGCTTGCAAACATGAAACGGGCCGCCATCGTCTCCCCAATACAAGACGAACCCCTCGTCTTTTACACCGACGCACTCGACACCTACCTCAAAACGCGCGACATCACAACCCTCATCTACACGGGATTCGCAACCGACATGTGCATCCTCGGTGCCGAAGGTGGAGCCAGAGACATGCTCGCCCGCGGTTATCAATGCATCCTCATACGCGACGGAACCGTCGGCGTGGAAACCCCCAGCACCTATCCCGAAAAATTGGCTACGCGTTACGGCACACACATCTTCGAGTGGCAACTGGGATACAGCACCACCTTTCGAGATTTCATCCAGGCGTTTTCAGCCTGACACTGGAGAGAAACATGGCCCTCACAATATGCCCGTGGAAATACAACAAAACCTGGGTCTATTCCATCACATACGACGAAGCCCTCGTCGATCTTCACCAATTCGCAATCCCCATCCACGAAGAATACGGCATCCCGGGACACGTGGAAGTCGTCGTCGGGCAACTGGGCGAAACGCGCAATCTCGGCAATTCCAGCTACAATGGCTATCGCCACATGAACGCCGACGAACTCAAAGACCTCCTCGCCCGGGGCTGGGGAATTGGCAATCACTCCTGGAGCCATGAACTCATACAGCCCGACATGGTTGACCTGGAAATTGGCCGCGCAAAAGACGTACTCGAAGCCGCCATTGACGCACCCGTCGATCTCTACTGCGCCCCCGGAAACAATTCCAACATGTCAGACCACGTCCTCAAAGCCTGCCGCAAATACGGCTACCTCGGCGCAATGAGCCTGACCGATGCCCTCAACCGCCCAAACACCCCGCTCTTCTGGATCAACCGCACGGCATTGCACGAACAGTATTACGCGCCATTCTTCAGCGAATACGACCCATTCCGCAACATCCGCCATGCACAAGCGCAAAACGGCTGGATCATCGATTACTGCCATTGCCCATTGGAAAAACCCATCCACCCCAACAAAGACTGCTCGCATCCACAACTCAGAAAAAGATTTGAAACCATCCTCGCAGAAGGCGGAGACAAAGTCTGGTGTGCCGTACCCGAAGAAGTGCTCTTCTACCACCAGACCAGACGCCACACACAAATCGAAACCATCTCCGACACAAAAATCCAAAAGCGCTACCGCCTCCACCTCAACAACCTGAGCGACCGCGTCACCTGCCGCACGCTCACCCTCCACGCCGACGTACCCGCCCCCTATTGTCGCCATCCCAACGTATGGATCGACGGACAATCCCACCCCGCACATCTGATAGAACCGAGAAAATTGCAAATCACGATCACTGTTACAGACGGCATGGAACTCGTATTTCAAGACCCGGGCGCAATTAGTCAAGCCTCACCCTGACCCCTCTCTCCCGAAGCACCGGAACATGCTTGTTCAGCGATGTCTCGCTCAGAGGATTATCCCTCAAATCGATCAAACTGTTTTCGCCACGCAACTCAGCATTCTCCACCAGAGGCGATAAATCCGAAACATCGCAATCCCAACCATGCACCCTTCGCAGCCTGGGCAAACCCGACAGAGGCGAAAGATCCGAGATCGCATTGTTATTCAGAGCCAATCCCCCCAACTCGGTCAAAGTCGATAGCGGAGAAATATCCCAGATCAGATTATTACTCACATCCAGCCACCTCAACGCGGTCATATCCGACAGAGGCGAGAGATCCGAAACATCGTTGGTATAGAGATGCAGCGTTCTCATCCTGGTCAAACCCGACAGCGGTGAAAGATCCGAAATATAGGAATTCCCACTAATATCCAGTACTCTCAGCTCTGTCAAATTCGACAGCGGCGATATATCAGCTATGGTATTGCGAAAAAGGTTCAACTCCGTCAGCTTGATCAAACCCGACAACGGAGAGAGATCCGAAATACTATTGCTATTGACGCGACCGCCATTCGTCAATACATAGCCGAGATTCAGCACCGTCAGTTCGGTAGCGTATTCAATCCCCGTCAAATCGCGAACCCTTGAATTCGGTGCTTCAAGGCGCGTCAACGTCGCCATCTCAGCCGCAGTAATCGCCTCTCCCCTCGCCTTATTCAGAGAATCCTCAATCACCGCGCGCAGGTAGATATCCGGAATCGTTATACCCTCACCCTTCTTATGAGCACCTGCGTCGCATTCACCATAAATGACGAGACAGACACCGAGAATAATCAAGAGATACCGGTAGATCATGGAAACAGTCCTCCAATAAGCGTCATATAACCCCATACAACGGCCCGCCCGACGCCCCGAGTGCCTCTACCTTTTTTGTAATATTGGGATCTTCAACAAGCGGGGGCGCGTGGTGGGGCTTGTGGCGCGCATCAACAATCAGCGACCCGTTACAGCCCCAGTGTTTGTATTCAATAAAGCTATCAACACCGTAAATATCATGCGAGGGATTGGAACGCGTAAACGCAACCCAGAGAAAATTGTTGAGCGTGCGCGAACTAAACGCGCTGTCATCGACAATAAGGACAAGCGGCAACCCATCAAGGGACTGAGACACGAGCGCCTCGGCAAGATGAACTGCATCCTTACCCCCCTGATCGGCGTCTTTGAAATCGGGACCCTCAATAGCTGCGATACCGGGCAGGGCAATCGCGGGATTCTTAAAACCATCAGGCAGAGCCAGATCGCCCGGAATCTCGCGCCACAAATCGCGTCTCTTCGCACCGGCCGCGGCGATCACGACCTTGGAACCCTCATTAAACCCCGTACCCGAATAATCCAGCGTATCAATCGTCGTACGCGTTTGAAAGTGGAGATCGCGCCGCCAATCCACCCGCTCGAGAACGTGGATAAAATAAGCGCCGATATCGTGCGTATTCAGATGGGGATTATCTTCCCCCGCACAAATAAAAAGGTATTTCGCCAAAGAGCACGCGCCAAAACCGAGCAATGCATTGGCCAGCGTGAGAATCTCCTGCGGCTGTCGCTCGCGGTAGGGCACATAGCGTTCCGAACCAATGGCAATGAGCAAAGGGTGAACACCCGCCGCATCCACAGCATTAATAGACTTAAGACCGGGAATCTCAACGGGAACCATCGGACCAGTAATCTCGTGAATAAGCAAACCAAATGCCGTATCTTCCTGCGGGGGACGACCCACAACAGTAAAGGGATAAATAGCGTCTCTCCTGTGCCAAACATCTTCCACCTGGAGAACGGGAAACTCATGCGCCAGACTATAATACCCCAGATGATCGCCAAACGGACCCTCGGGTTTGGTCTCTCCTGGATGCACGATACCCGTGATAACAAAATCTGCCTCAGTAGAAATGACGTGGGCATTCCTGCGGGCATAGCGAAACCGGCGCCCGGCCAGACCCCCGGCAAAAATAATTTCGGACAAACCCTCGGGCAAAGGCATAACAGCAGAAAACGTATGCGCGGGCGGTCCCCCGATAAAAATACTCACGCGCAAAGGCTCCCCGCGCTTGAGCGCATTCGCATGGTGAATCCCAATATCGCGACGGATCTGGTAGTGCAGACCAACCTCTTCGTTCTGCATATACTCATTACCCGAAAGCTGGATGCGATACATCCCCAAATTGGCATTCATAACACCCGGCTGATCGGGATCCTCTGTATAAACCTGGGGCAAAAGAACAAACGGACCGCCATCGTCGGGCCAGCATTGAATCTGAGGAAGCTGATCAATAGTCGTACTGTTTTTGAACACCGCGCCAAAACGCACCTTTCTCGGCAACGTATTAAATGCAATCCTCGCAATCCCCATTGCGCGCCAGGGCGCGCGAAGAAACGCAACCGGATCTGCTTTGGCTTCGACAAGGCGTTGTACCCATCTCAGAGTTGACCGAAACAGAAAACGCGAGCGATCGAGCGTGCCAAAAAGATTGGAAACCGCCGGAAACGGACTATCTTTCACATTCGCATAATAAACAGCCGGACCATTAGCCTGAAAGACGCGGCGATGGATCTCCGCCATCTCCAGATAGGGATCCACCTCCTGTTCAATGCGGATGAGATGGCCGTTGCGATCGAGATCATCAACGCACTGTTTGAGGGACTTGTATCGCATTGTGTTATACTATTGTTTGGGATTGGAGTTGTAACGTGTAATATAGTGTACTGAATACCAATTTAAGAGACAATTTTTAAGTTATAGTAAGGAGGAATGTTAATGGGCCTACCCCCCTAACCCCCCTTCCTGAGAGGAAGGGGGGAACCAAGTCTCCCC
>JAPPIE010000166.1:8343-10205 GCA_028874765.1 Gemmatimonadota bacterium | reverse complement strand
ACTGTATTTACCAATCGGCCGATGCCCGAGATCTCGATTTCTACCTTGTCACCTGGTTGCATATAGGTGCCCGTTGTATTGCCCACGCCCGAAATTGTACCTGTGCTGATCAGGTCGCCAGGCTCGAGTGTGATAATCGCCGAAATGTATTCGATAATTTTATCCACGGGATACAACATTTGCCCCGTGTTGTTGTGTTGTTTGCGGTCGCCATTCACATACGTGCTGATGTCGAGGGTGTGTGGATCTGTAATTTCATCGGATGTTACAATCCACGGTCCTTGCGGTGCAAAGGTGTCCAGCCATTTGCCGTTTAACCAGTCGAACCATTCATCTCTTGGGCGGCTGTCTGTGCGTTTTTTGATTTCCAACGTGCGCTCGGAGACATCGTTCATGACCGTATAACCCGCCACATAATCCAGTGCGTCTTCTGCCTGTACGCCTTTTGCTTCTCGGCCTATTACGACAGCCAATTCGCCTTCCCAATCTACACTTCTTGCGATGGGGGGTATCAAAATTTGATCGCCTGGTCCGATTACAGTTGATGTTGGGGGCTTCATAAATACGCGCGGTGTTTCCTTGTCCTGAATTTGCATCTTGGCCGTGCCGCCTTCTTCAATGTGATCTTGATAATTACCCGCCAGGCAGAATAATTTGTGCGGATTGGGCATTGGTGCGCTCAATTTGACCTCGCTGACGGCAAAGCTGGTCTCACCATCTGGTTTACCATTCAAACGCTTTTCGGCATCAGCCGCCGCCTGTTGTGCCGCAGACCGCCCCTCGGCCCCGGCTTCGAGAAGGGTCAGCATATCCGTGAAAAAGGGATGTGTTTCGCGTTTTTCCGATTGGGCTAATGCGCTGTCCGCTGCTGCGAGATCGACAACAATCGCGTCATCGGCGACGACTGCGCCAATGGATTCACTACCGCCGACTGAATAAGTCGCGAGTTTCATGTTTTCTCCTTGTGCGAATGCCTAATGACTGGTAAATGACAATGGAAATGTCGGTTCTTGTGCCTGATTTTGCGTGGGGGATTCAATCTTTTGGTGATAATATTCTTCAACGAATTGCGCCAGATTTTTGCTCGCTTCTTCAAACACGATTTTGCCCTTTTCTGCGGTTGCCTTTTCCGCCTCGCCCATCACGCCCGAATCCGTATATTGACTCGTCCATTCAATTATGCCCACAGGTCCTCTGCTGAACAGATCGGTCCAGACAAATTTGGATCCCCGTTTATTCGTCCTGGCGATTTCGCTCTTGATTTTATCCTTGCGCACGCTTTCAGGAGACAGATAGAGCAGCATGGATGTTTCCAATTCGCCCGCGTGCGAACATCCGCCGGGAAATACGCTTTCGCGCCATTCTTTGTCAAAATCCGGATCGACTTTGAGCAATTGCCACCACGAGCAGAAAGCGCAACTCGCGTCTGTTTCTACGATTGTGCGACGGGCGACCATTTCGACCAGGTTGTGGTTGGAACCGTGTCCGTTGACGAGGATCATTTTTTTAAAGCCGTGATAGGCAAGGCTTTTGCAGATGTCCAGCAGGTACTGAATAAAGTGTTCGTAGTGTATATTCAGTGAGCCGGGAAAATCCATGACGTGATGTACATAGCCATAACTCACAGGCGGCAGCACCAGGCTGTATTCCGATTTTAAGCGCGCGCCTTCGGTCGCCACGGCGTTGGCACATAGATGATCGACTTTCAAGGGCAAGTGATGCCCGTGTTGTTCGACTGCACCGGTTGGAATAATCGGAATTTTTCCCATTTCCACCGCTTCGTTCACTTCGGGCCAGGTCAGTTCGTCAAATTTGTAGATATCTTTTACAGAGGCCATTTTTTTCCTTTCTAAGTGGTCACA
>JAPPIE010000166.1:1361-8243 GCA_028874765.1 Gemmatimonadota bacterium | reverse complement strand
CCGCCCCTACATTACCCTGAACTTCGTCACCACATCTTCGTCCAAATCCACGCCCAGTCCGGGTTGGTCTGTCAGATGTAACACGCCATTTCGAAATGTCATCTCGTGTTGTGCCAATTTTTGTGCCAGGGGAGATGGCGCTCGGGTGTATTCTGTCAGCGGTTGTTCGCTCGCTGCGGCCCATTGGGCAGATGCCGCCAACAAGACCCCGGTGCCAAATGCGTGCGGCACGGCACGCGCTCCCGTCTCTTTTGCCAATTTTTCAATTGCCAGGCCGCCGGTAATTCCGCCTACGCGTCCCAGATCGGGTTGTACAAAGTGGAGTTTGCCATTGTGCAACAAGTCGGCGTATTCGCTTACCAGAGTCATTGCTTCGCCTCCTGCAATTGGGATGGATGACTGCGTTGAGAGTTCGCCATATCCCTGCACGTCAAATGGATGCAATGGCTCCTCGAGCCAGAATACATTGTATTTTTCAAATCGCGCCACGCGCTCCAACGCGGTTTCTGCATCCCACGCGCGACCGGCATCTACCATCAAATTTACATCTGGTCCCAAAGCCTCTCGTGCCGCTGCGACCAATGCTTCGTCTAAATCTGCATCTGGTCCCATTGGTGCCCAGCCGTATTTTACAGACTGGTAGCCTTGCGATAGAAATGCCTTTGCTGATTCTTGTACTAATTCCGGACGCTCGGGCCACAGGACGCTCGCATAAGCGGGCACTGCATCTGCCGCATCTTCTCGCAATAGCTTGCGCACGGGTTTGCCTTCGGCTTTGCCCCGAATATCCCACAGTGCCATGTCAATGCCACTCATAGCCTGTCGCGCCACGCCGCCTGGACCATACCAGGATACGCCTTCGATCATGGCGTTGTGGATTGCGTCAAAGTCCAGCACGTCCATGCCGGTTATAATCGCTGATAGGCCATGGCGAAATGGCGCAGAGCGCGGTGCTTCAATTACGGCTTTGGCTACATAGGAACACGATACGACTTCACCCAATCCCGTTATGCCTGCATCGGTATGTACCCGCACGATCAGGCAGTCCTGAGTCCCATCGGCCGCCTCTACAACTTCTGGCAACCGTAAATGAATGGCTTCAATATGGGTAATTTTCATTTGTTAGCTTTTTTGCAATACCCGCCACCGGTCGTACAATGGGCGCATCTCTTTTGGCAAAAATTCGCGCACATTGTCCGCGAGCATCCACTTCAGGCGCGGGTCTGTTTCGCCGGGTTTGCCATCCTTTGAGTACATACCCCAGTTTCCGGATAGCGTCAACCGCTCCACATCCTTTTTCATTACTCCGCGGTGAATCAAATTGCCAGTCCAAAACGCGGTTTGTCCAGCTTTGAGGGGCACAGCATATTGTCCCGGGATATCGTCGTGGCGGTCTTCTAACAAGCACCTGCGCTCGTGGGCGGTGCGGTACCTTTTGTGACTGCCGGGCACAATTTGCAAGCAATAATCATCCACCAGGGCGAGATGCCACCCCAAACTCCTTTGGGGGCGATTCAAGATTTCCATTTCTACCTGATACGATCCGTCGCGTTCTTTACTCCCAAAATCCCGGTGCCAACCAAAACCGTAATCCGCTTGATATGGATTTGTGAAGATGAGGGCGCCTCCCAATTGCAACTGCGTGCCCAAAAAAGCGCGCGCGTATTTCATTATGGGTTCTGATATCAGATATTCGGCAAATATCGGCTCGTTCATTTCGGGGGCAAACAACCCGCGTATTGCCCAGGGTTCTCCGTCCTCCGAGCGGTGTGTGTACAAATCCACTTCGCCTGAACGCACCTTTTTTTTAGCGCGAATCGCAGCCTCCAACAGAGGTTTTAGCATATCGGGATCAACGGCGTCATCAACGATACAAAACCCCAGCTTCCTGTACTGTCGTTTCTCGGTGTCGTAAAACATAAGTGTCTCCTTTCATGTGCGGCGCAATATAGGTGTGTCGCGCAGCAAATACAAAAAAAAAGCGCGGGGGTATTGCGCGAGACGAAGTAGAAAACAGTGGCAGGACAGTGTCATTGTGATATTTTAAGAGGGGATACAAAGTATTGTGTGGATAAGCGATTGAAATGGAGGAAGACATGATTGGACCGCGGTTGAGTGATGAAGCGTTTTTTGAAGCGCTCGATTTGTCGCGTGCGGATATGAGAGCTGTAAAAAGGGCGGTAGAGACGCGAGATTGGACAGGGGCGCGGCGTGCGTTTGCAGAACACATTCGCACGCGTGAATATCCGCGATGGTTTTCGGATTGGCGAAATCGGTCAGAGCCGCAGGACCGGGATGCAGAGGTCGAGTTGGTGCGCGTGGGAGATCGCGCGATCAGAGATGTTGATCTCGAAAAGGCCAACCGCATTGTGGCAAATACGCTGATGAGTTGCGATGTGGAAGAGGCGTTTGGGGATGTGATCAATTGGGAATTGGATCCGATCAATTACAGGGAATGGACGTGGCAGTTGTCGCGCCATCCCTTTTGGGTCACGCTGGGGCAGGCGTATTGGAAAACGGGCGATGAAAAATATGCCAGAGCATTCAAGAGGCAGATGCGGCACTGGATTGAACATGTGCTGATGCCAGTGGGTGAAGATGGCAATACCTGGAAAGACGATGCCGAGATGGGTACGGATCGCACGAATTGCTGGCGTACGATTGAATGTGGGATTCGGATGGGACAGACGTGGCCCGCGGCGTTTTACTATTTTCTTTCTTCTGAAATATTTGCTGATGACGATCTGTGTTTGATGGTGAAGAGTATGGTCGAACACGCGCGACATCTCACGCTATGGCCGCGCGGTGGCAACTGGCAGACGATGCAGGCCAATGGGCAATATCACGTTGGGGCATTGTTTCCCGAGTTCAAAGAAGCCGCAAGCTGGCGCGAGATTGCCATGCAGTCGCTGTATGAGGAATTGGATGAGCAGGTTTATCCCGATGGCGCGCAGATTGAGTTGTCGAGTGGGTATCATCAGGTGAGTTTGCGAAATTTTGTGATGGCGCTCGCGATTGCGCGGTTGAACAATTTGTCCCTGCCGGCGGATTATGTCGCAAAATTGGAGCGGATGTATCACTACGATCTATATTTGGCTATGCCCAATTTGCGGTTGCCCGCGCTCAATGACGGCGGTCAGACGGATATTGTGCCCTATATGCAGGGTGGGTTCAGGTTTTTCCCAGAACGGACGGATTTTCAATGGGCGGGTTCTGGGCGTGCGGAAGGAACAAAGCCACAAACTCTGTCGTGCGCTTTTCCCTATGCGGGACATTTTGTCATGCGTTCGGGCTGGGAACCGGACGATCTCTATCTCTTTTTTGATGGCGGCCCGTTTGGCTATGGGCATCAGCACGAAGATAAGCTGAATATCATGCTGTACGCACACGGTCGCGTGCATGTGGTGGATCCGGGAAATTATCCTTATGATTCGTCGCAGTGGCGCACTTATGTGCTGTCAACCCGCGCGCACAATACGGTGATGGTGGATGGGATGGAGCAGAATCAGCGCGGGAAATCGCGGGAGGAATACGTGGTGTCCGAGCCGCTGCCGCATACGTGGATTTCAAATGAGAGATGCGATTATGCGTCGGCGAGTTACGATTTGGGATATGGGCCTGAGCGGGATCAGACGGTTACACATACGCGGTCGATTTTGTTTGTAAAGCCCGAGTTCTGGATTGTGACGGATATTCTCAGGCCCTCGGATGAGGCGTCTCACACGTATGAAGCGATGTTTCATCTGGATGCTGATGATGCCGAGGTGCTGGCGAATGGGCGCGGTGTTATGACAAAAAACAGTGGGGGGGAGAGCAATCTGGGCATTTATGCCATTTCGACAAAGCCGATAGATGTGCGGATTATAAGCGGACAGGAAGAGCCGACTGTGCAGGGGTGGATTCCCCGGGGAGGACCCTATCAGTGCGAACCGATTCCAACGGCAATTTTCAAAACGGAAGGCGATGGTCCCACGTTGATGGCTTATGTGTTATATCCCGTGAAAGCGGGTGAAGTGTCTCCCGTGGCACATGTGGAATATATTCCCGCAGTGGGGGACAATGGGCGGGTTGCGATTGCCGGACGGATTGCGTTGCGCGATGGCAGAGAGTTTTATTTCGTGCAATCAGAAGCAGGGGAGGGTTGGATACGCGTTGCTGATGGGGAGACCGATGTCGAAGCAGGTGCGCTGGAATTGGTTGATGGATTTGTGAATAAAATAGCTCTCGCAAATGGACAAACAGTGCGGGTATATGGGCAGGAGATTCGGGAAGGGCGCATGGTGTAAGTCTATAACTGTTTGATGTCGATGCCTCCGTTGAGGGTTTGGAGTTTTATATTCGGACCATTTCCGCCATTGAGGTTGCCCTTGAGGGACTTGTTAATGCGCCCACCAACGCGCCCTTTGACTACAATTGGAAATTCTGTATCGATATGGCCTATCGTGCTTTCGGCCTGAATACGACCTTGAAAGTCTGAGGGAAGGGATATTTGCAACCCTCCGTTTACGGCTTCTGCACGAATGTTGTCCTGTATTTGCTCGGCAATTGCGATTTCAATGCTGCCATTCACGGTTTCGGCTTTTATACCACCGATAATCTCAGTGAGATTGATTTTGCCGTTCACGGTTTCAACATCGATTGCGCCGCGTGTGCCATTGATTTTGATACTGCCATTCACGGTTTCGCTTTTTACATTGCCCGTGGTTGGGGGAATAGAGATACTTCCGTTGACTGTCTCGAGGTCCAGGTGCACATTTTGGGGGACTGTGATTGTATAGTTTACGCTTATATTCCAGTCCTTAAATAGGTTCCACTTGTTGTCGGGGCGTTGGGTGCGAATCTCGATACCGCTGTCTGTTTCTTCGATTTCGATGGTGGTGGTTTCGAGCAGTTCTTCAGCGCCTTCTTCATCGCTCGCTTTTGCTTTTTTTTCGGCGCGGACAAAGATCTGATCGCTCGTCCAGGTTTTAAGCGTGATTCCGCCGTTGCGGGCGTGTACAGAGAGCTTTTTGCCAGGGGCAAAATCGAGGGTATATTCGACGATTTCTTCGCGTTTTTCCGCGGCATTGGTCGGGAGCGTGAATAACGTAGCAAGAAAACATATAAAAAGTAGGCGCGAGGTCATGGCAAGTCTCCTTCATAACTGTGGGTTGTAAAACGCAACAGTGAGGTATGGGATTAGACCCGTTTTTAGATTAAGAGTTTCGGATTTTTGGGATTGAAGTGAAACAATTTTATTGAATTTGTCCAGAGAAATGCACCGGTGGCTACGAGAGACTTTTCCAGAGAAATAGAGGTTAGCCGTCAGCGGTATATCATGACGCCAAAAGCATTGACGGTTGGGGTTCTGATCGTTGTTGCGGTGAATCTGTTGGCGCCGTTTTCCGAGTGGATTGTGCGATCCACGCTGTTGACGACCAATTATTTTCCGCTGGGGTTGGCGGCGTTGTTCATTTTTGTGGTTGTGGTCTTGAACCCGATTTTGAAGGCAGTGAAGCGCGAGGGGGGATTGACGGGTGATGAATTGGGCGTGGTCTATACGATGCTTTTGGCGGCGGTATCGGTGCCGACTTATGGGGTAACCGGTTATGTGATTTCCGTGTCGGCTTCGCCCTTTTATTTTGCGACAACTGAAAATGGTTGGGGCGAGTTCATACACGACCATGTGCCCCTGTGGGCCGTACCTGGAGGGGGGCGCGCCGTGGCGTGGTTTTTTGAGGGATTGCCGCCGGGCGCGAAAATTCCGTGGGATGTGTGGATCATGCCGCTGTTCTGGTGGGGATCGGTGATTGTCGCGACACTGACGCTTTGCACTTGTCTTATTGCGGTATTTCGCAAGCAGTGGGTAGATAAAGAGCGGTTGAATTTTCCTCTGGTTGATGTGCCGCTGGCGATGATGGATGGCGCCGAAGATGGTCGGATTTTGCCAAAATTTATGCGTAGCCGATTGTTCTGGATCGGTTTTGCCATTGCCGCTGGCAAAATTGCGTGGAATGTGCCGGGTTATTTTTTTGAGGCCTGGCCGAGTATTCCCGCTATTCGATTGAGTATTCCGGGCGGGCAGGTCTGGCCGGGTATTTCGTCAAATTTCTCGCTGCCTCTGGTGGGGATTACGTATTTTGTCAATGTGGATGTGATTTTCAGTGTGTGGTTCTTCAATTTGTTTAATATGGCCGAGGTCGCGCTGTTTAATCGCACGGGATTTACCATTGGCACATCAGAGGTTTATTCGGTTAGTCCAGCGGCGTTGGGGTGGCAGGGATTTGGGGCGTTTGTGGCGATTGTGCTGGGCAGTATTTGGGTTGCGCGCGAACATTTGCGCGGGGTGTGGCGAACCGCGTTGGGAAAAGACAATGGCGTTTCAGATGGCGATGAGATCATGGGGTATCGCACGGCGCTGATAGGGATTGCGCTCGGGGTTGTGTACATTCTTTTTTGGCTGACGCGCATTGGTATCCACCCCGGTGTGGCTTTGCTGCTTCTTTTTGCGGTTATTACGCTTTATCTGGGGCTGACGCGCATTGTCATTGAGGGGGGGCTGGTTTTTGTGCGGGGACCTCTCGTGCCGCAGGCCTATGCGATGCATCTCATTGGTCCGGCAGATTTGACGGGGTCAACGATGACGGGGCTGGGGCTGTCGTATGGATGGGCGTGCGACCCCATTGCTACATTTATGCCTTTTGGCGCGAATGCTGCGCGCGTACACAGCGAGCGTCGATTTCCCCAAGGCGTTTATCTCTCCGCGGTTGGTTTGGCACTGGGTATCAGTCTGATTGTATCTTTTTATTTTTCACTCAAGCTGGCGTATGCTTCGGGCGCGTACAATTTTGGCGAGTGGGTCTTTCGCCGCGGGGGACAGGTGCCTTATGATACGGTTGTGGC
>JAPPIE010000166.1:0-1261 GCA_028874765.1 Gemmatimonadota bacterium | reverse complement strand
TGAGTTTTGTCGAGACGCCGAATATGGATGCGTTTGCCGCAGAGTCCGTGGTGTTTGAACGGGCTTTTGGGGAATGCCAGCCGACATTGCAGACGCGTCGGGGTTTGTTTACGGGGCGGCGCACCTTTCCCTGGCGATACAATTTTGATCGGCGCGGACACTGGCATCACGCGCCCGGTTGGCACAAAATTCCGCCGGAGCAAGATACCCTCGCTGAAATTCTGGTTGCAAATGGGTATATGACCGGGTTGGTCGCCGATACGTATCACATGTTTAAGCCGACGATGAATTATACGCGCGGATTTGTGACTTATGATTTTATTCGCGGGCAGGAGAGCGACAACTGGCGATTTGGCTCGCGGGAAGCGATTGAAGATTTGTTGCGTCCGCATGTGCGTGAACCGATCAACTGGGGTCGGCATGTCGGGTTGATGCAGTATATGTTCAATCAGAAGTTTCGGCAACGCGAGGAGGATTACAGTTGTGCGCGTGTGTTTCGGCGCGCGGCAGATTGGTTGAGCGAGAATGCACGCAATGCGCCGTTTTTCCTGTGGATCGATTCTTTTGATCCGCACGAGCCATGGGATCCGCCGCGGGAATATGCAGATCGGTATATGCCCGATTGGGATGGGAAGGATTTTATTACACCTGGAGCTGGAAATGAAGGCGGTGGGGTGAGCGATGCGGAGAAAGAGCGGATCAAGGCGCTTTATTTTGGCGAGGTCACGCTGGTGGATCGCTGGGTGGGGCACTTGCTGGAGCGGGTTGATGATCTGGGTTTAAAAGGCGATACGATTGTGATGTTGATGTCAGATCACGGCACGCAGGTACTGGATCACGGACAATTTGGCAAAGGACCAGATCGCTTGCATCCGTATAACACGCGATTGAACTGGATGGTGCGGCATCCCGATGTGTGCAAGCGCGTTTCGGGTTTTGTGCAGGCGCACGATTTGTTGCCCACTGTGTTGGGCTTGCTGGGTATTCCCTGCCAGGCTGTAGATGGGACAGATGTCTGGCCGCTGGTGACGGGAGAGGTGGATGCCGTGCGGGATCACGTTGTGATTGGGTGGGCCAGTTTTTCAACCGGGCCAGCTACGGGCAGGGCGTCAGTGCGCGATGGTCAGTGGAATTATACGGTGAGTCTGGATGATGTGAACAATGAAGAGCTCTTTGACCTTGTAGCCGATCCCGATGAGCATACCAATGTCGCCGCGGATCACCCCGATGTGGTGACTTTGCAAAGATCGCGTATCCAGGC
>JAPPIE010000186.1 GCA_028874765.1 Gemmatimonadota bacterium | reverse complement strand
CCGCTCATGTTATATCCGGTTCCGCGGTCCGATCCCTGCGTTGAAATCAGGTGTCGTGTGTTCAAAATAGTCTTCCTTTCTCAATGCTTTCATCCCACCGCCGCGTCATCAGATATTCCATGACGCCATCCATTGCCGAGGGCGTGCCTATCCGCCGCAATGCTTCCAGGGCAAATGCAGCGACGTGACCGTTGGGATCGGATAATGTGTCGAGCAGAAGGGCTTCGGCAGATGCGGCTTCTTTGCCCAGGCGCGTAAATGCCATTGCGGCGTTGACGCGGACCTGGTCATAGGGCGTCCAGTCGCGTCGGTCGGGCATTTGCCATTCAGGGCGTCCCACTTTGAGCAGCCGCTCGAGTACGGGTATATATTCTTTGCTGTTTTGCCGAATGCTGCCCAGTGCATCTGTGGCTGTTCGCACGACGCAGTGAGATGCATCGTCCAGACAGCGCGTGAGTGCAGGGACGGCTTGTGTCGCCAGAGAATCCATTTCACCGAGCGCGAAGGCCGCGTTGATACGTGCCCATTCGCTCGGGTTGTCCAGTAGTCCAATTAGAGGATCCAGTGAAGGTGTGCCTATGGCAACAAGCGCATGGGCGGCATCTTCCATCGATATGGCGCCTTCATTCCACGATGTGGGTACGGGGTCCTCGTCTTGATGCATAGCGGCGTCTAAGAGTGCTTCTATTAGAGGCTGTACTGCGGGTTGACCTATTGCGCCCAGGGTATATATAGCTGCGAGGCGCGTCCACTGATCGTCGGTATTGAGCTTGTGAATCAATGCTGGAATGGCATCGGTATTTTTTGTTGCGGCTATTGAGTGCATGGCTGCGAGTTGTTTGTCCAGGTTGTCGTGATGCAGGTCTTCCAATCCACAAGTTGCGGGGTCTGATGCGCGAAAGCTTTCGTATCGATCCTTTTTGCCACAGAGCCAATCCCATATATGCGACCAGATCAGGTGCAGATCATGCGGGGTTTTGTATGTTTCGGGATTTCGCCAGATATGATTCCGACAATCCCACGAGGGTTCGGTCGGTTCTTCGGCGCGCACGTAAATGAATTTGATCATATGCCGGGGTTGGCGACGTGCGTTGATACCTGCTGCGTGTCCTATATCAAAATGCGTGATTGATACTGTGCCGGCTTTACCGGCTATTGGGATGGCGTTTTGGCGGTCTCGATCGGTCAATCGCCTGTGATACTGCGTGCCGGGAATCGCGTGTGTGGGACCGATTTCAACGGGTGAATCCTGTGGATAGTACATGATGCGCGCAAAGCGCGGGTAGTGTTGGCGCGGGCGTCCCAGGGGGGTGTAAGAATCTTGATGACAATTTTGGGCGAGTGTTCTGTGTGTTGCGTCGGGCGCGATGTAGTGACAAAACCGATGCGGGTGTTCGATATATCCCGGGCCGAGTACGCTGATGAGCGCGCCCCGCACTTCTGGGCTGTTTAAGATGCGATCCATCTCGGGGACGCGGGGCAGCACGTTGTTGCCGTAATTGAATTCTTCATCGACCATAAATTGCAGTTTTCGGCGAATTGTCTCGTGCAGGTCATCGGGCACATCTGGCTTAAAAACCACGTATCCGTCTGCGATATATTGACGCATTTGCTCGTCGTTAAACAATTTCGGGTCTTCTCGTTTGCCATATCCCATATCTGTGTTCTCCTGTTCTATGGCTAAAATGATTAGCGCGGATTGGGCATTGATATATAGTACATAATTTTGTCTAAAGATACTTATAAAAAAGTTCAAATTGGCTCTTGACATCCCACAATTTATCGGGTTATATTCTACATTGACAGGCGATATGAATCGTCAGGCGGCATTCCGCTCGAAAAGGTTCTCGCCCGTGTGTTTTTAACACCTGGTCTCTTTTACACGTCGGACTCGTTACCGCCATTCGGTAACCCGACTTGGATACCGTTCTTTAGACCTTCGCGCAAACATACAGGGCATAGAGAGTTCATCGGACCGCGAGTGGGCGTGACGGGCCGCAATACGCACAAGAGGAGGTTACTATGCCACCAATCTGTATCCAGCGGTCGGGTGTTAGGGCCTCTCACCCGATCGGCTGACATAGGAGGTTCCATGACTTGTAGTACATAAATGGCCGCGATAACAGGGATCGCGGCCATTCTTTTTTTGTTTAGCAAAACAAGCAGTAAGAGGTGAGACGTAAGAAGGTAGGGGCGGCGCCCCTGTGCCCGCCCGTTAGGACAAGGACAACCACAGGGGGTTGTCCCTACGCTCACACCAAATATTCAACGCCTACTTTTGCCATTCCCGCATTGTTGTGTCCCACGTTGGGCACTGTGTCCAACTGCCAGTTAAATGACACGTTTAGTGCTTCGGCTTCTCGTTTTGCCGTTTCAAAAAATGTGTGGCCGCGTTCAAAGCGGTGTGCGCCCTGCATCATTGCCTGTGGTGTACGCCTCAATTTGGGGTGGTTTACATCCACATCATCAGTGCCCAGGAGTACCACAACTCGCTGGTTTAGCGACCGTTTCAAGTCCTCGACAGTCAGACCCGATTCGGCCAGTCCATAGGGATAGGTTTGTTTGAATGTGGGCATGGTGTACCATCCGGCGTTGGCCGCTACAAAGATGTGTGCATGTGACTGAGGCATGAAGTACAAAAATCGGTGTACAAACTGGCTGCCCGCCGAATGTCCATAAAATCCATAGGACGATGCCCGGAGTCCCACTTGTTTTTTGACGTGGTGAAAAATGCCTTCAATTATTTGAAAGGACCAATCGGCCATGGCATTTCGCGTGCCATCTTCGGCAAATACATTGCCGAGGTTAAACGTTGTTTCATCTGGATAATTCTCCTGTGAAAATTCTGGAGACAATAACAAAAATCCGTGCATATCGGCATGGCTGGCCCAGGTGTCGCGATAGGTGCTGGCATTTCGCGAGGCTCCGTGCAGGACAAATACCACTGGCAGGTCGGTAAGATGGTCTTGCGGGCAATGATACCATACTTTGACGCGATTAAAATTAAATGCTCCGGAACCCGATTCCATATTTTCCTCTTTATTCTTCCACAAATCGTTCGACGGCATTTCGGATTGGCGCGACGGTTTGCAGATAGTCGTAGATGGCGCTGAGGTCTTCGTCTGTCATGCCCGCGTACATCGTCCAGGGCATCACGCTGTTCATGCCGTCTTGCAATAGGATATGTTTTGCGTTTTCTCCGGCAAATTGCCTGAAACGCCCGATGAAGTACTCTTTTTTCCAATGCCCAATTCCCGTTTCTACGTCGGGTGTAATATTGGCCGATTGCACGGTTTTGCCACTGGGCAATCGGAATTGAAATCCTCCGGCGAATTCCATGTCTTCAACTGGCTCCCTCTGTTTTTGATCATGAGGCGTATGGCAAGTAGCACATCCGGCAATGGTCGCCAAATACTTGCCATAAGCAACGGGGTCTGAACGATCAACCGGTTTGGGGAGTTTATAGGGTTCTGGCATTGTGCGTACGAGCAGGTTCATGGGAAAATTCAATTTGGATCGCGGCGGGATATGGTCAATGGGAGATAGGGTACGCACATAAGCGACAATGGCGTCAATATCTGCTGGCATGAGATTTCGATATGCGCGATAGGGCATCAGTGGGAAAAGCGGATCGCCGTTTTTGTTTACGCCGCTGGTAAAAGCCCTAATGATTTCGCCATCTGTCCAATCTCCCAAAGCTGCTGGCGTGATATTGGGCGCGATCAAGGTGCCTGGAAATCCCGCTGTTTCGGGAAATACCTCGCCGCCTTTACCCTCGGTGCCCGGCAGCGGTGGCGCAGAATAATGCGCCCAATCCCGTGTTGAATGGCATTCGAGACATACCGTGACGTGATTGGCTAAATAACGTCCCCGCGCGATTTGTTCGGGTGTTCCCGATACGCGAATATTATAAGGCGGATCAGCTTTGGGAAAATTGGTCTTCAGATGGTAGGCAACGCCCAGCGCACCTACAATTATAACTGTTACAATTACGACCACCCACTTCATTTGCATATTTCTCCGAGTATAACATTCATACAAAAGCTACTGCAAACGATAGATTTATCTGTATAAAATGTCAAGAGTCGTATTTTGTCTATTGACTTAATATGAGAAATTAGTATTATTTATATAGAACATATCCGTCCGCACTACTCAAAGGGGGAGAGCTATGCAGACTTTCAACGAATTGCGCGACCGGGAAGAGGATAGAATCAGCTTACAATTCAAAGTCGCCATGGGCATTATAGGCGTAATTTTTGCGATTACTCTGGTTTATAGTGTTCTCAGTTTTTGACACGCAATATCACATGCAGCCCCAACGCTTTTTCGCGTTGGGGCTTTTTTATTTGTTTTTTTCTACGGCATTTCGCATCGCCACCATTTGACCAATGGCATACGCCCAGCCTATGCGCGTATCTGGTGTATCGCCCAGGATGCCCGGCGTGTGGTCGGGGTCGATCATGCCGTTGTAACCCACCTCTTGAAATGCCTGTACGCAGGCAAACATATCGCATTCGCCATCGTCGTGAAAGGTCTCGATATACTTGAATCGAGGTATTTCCACTTTCACGTTTCGGAAATGTACGGTTCCAATGCGATTCCGCGATCCAAAATAGCGAATCATCTCGACGGCGTCTGCGCCTTTTTCCGTCATTACGCCAGTGTCATAAAAAATGCAATTTGATGGGCTGTCTATCACTTCGATCAACCGTTGCATGCCCTCGATATCGCCCAGGGGTTGGGCAACGCCGCGATATTCTGGAATCGGTGGATCATTGGGATGCGCGGCCAATTGTACACCCGCTTTTTCTGCTGTTGGGACCGCGTTTTCCAAAAAATAGGTCAGATTATCCCACATTTCATCCATCCCAATTCGCCCGATTGAATTGAGAGGGGGGAGATTGGCTATCCGCTCGTTGTCAAAATCCCGCAGATCTGCGCCGCCGCGTCCCACACCTCGTTGCGCCGCATATCCTTCTGAGGCTCTGAGGGCTGTGAAACTGTAGTTTAATGCCCGAAGTCCCAGACGTCCTGCGATTTCGATATTGGTTTTTATAATTTTCATATCGTCCTCTCTGCCCGTTTGTCCCATTAATACGCGCCCTGAAATACCCAATCCTGTGATTAGAGGTATGAGATCATACGATTCGATTCTCGCTTTGATGCGTTGCAATTCTCGCTCGTCCCATATCCCTCCCTGCGCGCCTTTTGGTCCCGTCTGTGTCGGCGGTACCAGTTTGCGTTCACCCGTTCCCGGTTCTGTACGCCATCGCGTTGGCATCGCTACCGCATCGACCCCAATTTGTCGATAAAAGCGCAGTGTTTGCTCCGAAATATCGCCAATACCTTTGCCTATTTTGATTTGTGGCATTGCGGTTGTTCTCCTTTTTTTGTAATGTATTTGATTGCTGACCGCTGATAACTGACTTCTTATGACAGACCAACTCAAAACTGAAATGAATCGCCGATTTGGCGTTGCGCCTGCCGATGTGCGCGTTGTGCGATCGCCCTATCGGATATGTCCGCTCGGCGCGCATATTGATCACCAACTCGGGCAGGTTACGGCTATGGCTATTGATCAGGCTGTGTACCTCGCTTTTGCGCCATCGGGCGATGCCAATACGCATCTTCAGAGTCTTACTTTTGAGGGTGAGGTCTCGTTTGCACTGAGCGATGTACCCGACAAAATAGATGGGGATTGGGGCAATTTCCCGCGTGGTGCCGTGCGCGCATTGCAGCAAGAGGGTCATAAGCTCACGCGCGGGATTACGGGGCTTACGGCGGGCAGAATGAACGAAGGAGGCTTGAGTTCATCGGCCGCTATTGGCGTGGCTTATTTGCTCGCTTATGAGTATGCCAATGATTTGTCCCTGTTGCCCGCAGATAATATTCGGCTCGATCAGGCGATTGAAAATGGCTACCTCGGTCTCAAAAATGGTATTCTGGATCAATCGGCGATCTTGTTGTCGCAGAAGGACTCTCTCACAGTGATTGATTGCGCTTCGGCTACACACGAATTGATCCCCCGGTACAATACTATGCCAGACTTTGATATTCTGATTGCCCAATCGGGCTTGCGCGAGGCTCTGGTTTCGACGGGGTATAACACACGGGTAGATGAATGCGCCCGTGCAGCGCGAATATTGCTCAATGCTGTGGGGCGTTCCGATCGAGAACCATTGCTCGGCAATATTACTTTTGAAGAATACGAAATGCATAAAAACCTGTTAAGCGGTGCTCTTGCCAAACGCGCCAGACACTTTTTTACGGAATCTGAGCGCGTGCGTCTGGGTATTGATGCCTGGCGCACTGGCGACCTCGAGACTTTTGGCAGGCTGATCGCCGAATCGGGGCGCAGTTCTATTGAGAATTACGAATGCGGTAGTAAACCTCTCATTGATCTCTACCATATTCTCATTGAAACCGATGGGATTTACGGTGCCAGGTTTAGCGGTGCCGGTTTCCGGGGCTGTTGTGTTGCACTGGTCAATCCCCAAAAATCCAGTGTAGCGATTGAACAGGTTCAATCGGCTTATGGAGCCAAACATCCCGATTTATCAAAGAATGCCCCGGTTTTTATTTGTCAACCCGACGATGGAGTTAGAATTCTGTGAAAGCTATTATTCTCGCGGCGGGATACGCCACGCGGCTGTATCCTCTTACAAAAAATTTTCCCAAGCCCTTGCTGGAAGTAGGTGGGAAGACTATTCTCGATCACCAGATTGAACAGATTAAAGCTATTGCAGATATCGATGGCGTTTATGTGGTGACCAATCACCGGTTTTACGGGCACTTTGCCGATTGGGCGCGTACAAATAGAGCGGTGCATACGGGAGGAAAGATAGAGGTTCTCAACGATGGCACAACTTCCAACGATGATCGTTTGGGTGCTGTGGGCGATATCCAGTTTGCTATTGATGCGCGCGATATTGCCGATGATGTTCTCGTTCTCGCCGCGGATAATATTCTGCTGTTTTCTCTCCAAAAATTGGTCGATACATTCAATTATAATCTCGTCTCCCATATTGCCGTGCGCCACAATCCCGACTACGATGACCGCAAGCGCAGGGGCAATGTCCGGTTAGAAAAAGATAATCGCGTTTTGCAATTTATTGAGAAACCCGACAGCCCCATATCCGAGTGGTCGGCTTTGCCGGTTTATATTTATCCGGCGTCGATACTGCCCCGTTTTGAAGAATATATCGCCAATGGGGGCAATTCCGACGCGCCTGGGCATTTTTTAGAATGGTTGCATACATGCGAAACCGTTTATGCTTACAATATTGATGGCGGTGTTCTCGATATTGGCAACCGCGAGTCTCTGGCCGAAGCGCGGGCGTTTTTTCAATCCAAAGGTGGCTGATCTTCCGCGTGCATTGACATTGTGTATTTCAAGCTCTATCTTGTAGAAAACCGAATTTCTGGTAACTCCAACACAAAGGATTTTTCACTATGGCAAGCGTCAATATTATCCGTCACAAACCCATTCCCATTTTTTGTAGCACAGCCGAAGTTGTTATGACTTATGACGACGATCAGGTTGTTCGCCTCATTGAACCCAGCGGCAATGTGGGTACGCAGTATCCCAATGAACTCGGGTCAGAGTGGTTTGGTACCATTGAGAACCTGAGTCTGGGGCTTGCACGCGGGGGCGCGAACTGGGGCGATGTGTACAAAACCGATGTCCTGTGGACGACGCCATCTGATAGCCGTGACGACTGTGAGGCATATCGAGATGCGTTTAATGCTGTATATGGCCCTATGATTGATGCTGTGACGGGTTGCGAACTCAAATCCAATCGCATGGCGCGTTTTACCCATGGAGAAGGGTTTCCAGATCCAGTAGCGCTTTTTGAGGTGGAAATCAAAGCGGTTAAGGGGGAGGATATTTCTTTTGGCGATGGGAAGATTGAGTACGGTGCGTGGGCCGATCACCAGCCCAGTGGTGCGTCGGTGATGCATACCGATGCTGGGGGCAATACGGTTACGACACTCGGCGACGATCTCAAACAAGAGATGGAATTTGTGCTCGTAGAACAGTACGAAAAAAAGCTCGCGGCTGACAATGTGGATTTCAAAACGCAAACCGCGCATCTCGAGGTTCTCGTCGCGATTGACGACAATCCTTCGGCAACCTGGACGCGCATTGAAACCGTGCGCCAAGTGATTGCCGATTATTTTGGCGACCACCGCCCCGCGGGTAGAATTTATCCGGTTTCGCGCATTCCCAATCTCGATGGCATTGTCGAACCCCAACCGCGCTGTGTTACCGGCGACGTCGCCATTGATCGCTCGGGGGAGATTGTAGATGGTTTCAGTACATGGACGGCTATTCGGCGCCAGGGGGTGTCTGAGGTGCTCATAAGTGGTGTTGGTGGCGATGATGCGGATGCTATTCTCAATACGATTGACGGGCATATCGTGGCAGCAGGCGGCGCAGGGTTGAAAGAAAATGGGGTTTTTAACAATGCGTACATTGTGGCTGCGGAGAGTAGTGAGGCTTCGCGCGACCGTTTGACTACTTTCAATGAACAATTCTCGGGCTACTATACAGGCGTGGCGCCTTCTGGCCGAACCGCTCAATTTGTGCCGGGATTCATGCGCGAAGACCACATCTGCGGTATATCAAATCGCTCGATATTTGCGGGGTAAAATATCACCCTTTTATCAATCGCATCACTTCTTCAAATAACGCCCCGTTCGTACTTACGGCTTCGTTGCCCCAAATCGTTGCCTCGCCGCTCCACGTCGTGAATGTGCCGCCCGCTTCTTTCAGGATGGGCGCGAGTGCGGCACAATCCCATACGCTCATAATGGGGTCGAGCATGATTTCTGCACGTCCAGTTACGACGAGCATGTGGCCATAACAATCGCCCCAGCCGCGCACGAGTTTGGCGCGTGAGCAGATCCGGTCCATGGCTTCACCTCGCCCATGCCCATTCACAAAATCGGTCAAGATTACGGTTGCGTCTTGAATATCCGATATGTCAGATACCCGCGTGGGGCGACCATTCCAGGTGCATCCCAGTCCCTGAGCGGCGCAAATCATTTCATTTAGTGCTGGAAAATGAACGACGCCAACGGCGGGTTTGTCCTCGACTTCCACGCCGACCATTACCCCGTAGAGGGGCACGCCTTGTACGAATGATTTTGTGCCGTCAATGGGGTCTAAAATCCATCGTCGTCCGGTTGTTCCTTTTTTGTCTCCGTGCTCTTCTCCCACAATGCCGTCATTGGGAAAACGCGCTTCTATCATTTCGCGTAATTTTGTTTCAGCTCCTTTGTCTGCGGCTGTTACAGGTGATTCATCCGCCTTTTCCTCCACCTCGACGCCGGTCTGAAAATACTGTAGCGTGATCCGCCCGGCTTGCCAGGCGGCATCTGTTGCAAAATCCAGTACTTCTCGCAGTGTGTCTGCCATTTTTTTTCCTTGAAAGGTTATTCAATATGGAACATCCCGAACACAGCGGTGCTGTTCGCACCTATCTCGATTCTCTTTATGCCGATGAACTGCGCTATGTCGCGTGTCGAGCAACGGATCGCGAATCTTTTTTTCAATGGCAAGATGAGGCGCGTCCGGTGCTTCAGCATATGCTGGGCCTTGAAAGTATTGGCGCGTCTCTGGGCGATCACACGATTCAGGTGCAACTCAGTGCAGCACAAGATATGGGCGATTATACGTTGCAACCCGGTGTTATTACTACCGAGCCGCGTTTTGGTTTGCCGTTCTGGTATCTCCAACCGAAGGGTGAAGGTCCTTTTCCGCTCGCTGTTTTGCCACACGGGCACGACAAATACGGCATGGATACGTATATTGGGAAAGCGCGCGATGACGATCATCGCAAGAAGATCGAGGCCGAAGACCGCGATGTTGCTGTTCAGGCGGTCAGGCGCGGGTTTGCCGCTATTGCGCCCGCTGCCCGCGGTACGAGTACTACGGCTATTCCCGATATTAACAAGCGCCACGATAACCGCGATTGCCGCAGCCAGTTCATGCATGCTTTGCTCGCCGGGCGCACGGCAACGGGTGAGCGCGTGTGGGATGTGATGCGTCTTATTGATTGGGCACAGGATATTCCCGAGATCGATACCTCTACGATTCTGGTTATGGGCAATTCGGGCGGTGGGGTGATTACCTGTTATGCCGCCGCGGTTGATCCCCGTATTACTATTGCTGTGCCAAGTTGTTCTTTTTGTACGCTTGTGGGCACCAGTGGTTTGATTCACCATTGCGATTGCAATGGCGTGCCCGGCATTTTGCGCTTTGGCGA
>JAPPIE010000197.1:5979-10358 GCA_028874765.1 Gemmatimonadota bacterium | reverse complement strand
CGCCAGAGGTGTGTGTGGCAATCTACTCGATAGCCTTTCTTAGACATCAATCCTCCTTTATGAGACTCAGCCCCCCGCCTGACGAACAACAGCACTCGCAAACAGATCTTCAAGACCCGGCTTCAATGGCCCGGACCATAACTTGGGCAGATAGCTACCGGTCTCGTACCCCCCGCGTTTCATCTCCTCTGTATCGGGGGTATAGCCGATACAGCCATTCGTATATCCCATAAGGATCGCCTGTGCTGGTGTAACCGCCTCCCCAACCGTCTTTGCCAGGCCACAAAGCGGCTCTACATCCAGACCGATCAGAGCCAGATCCCGGTTCAACCACAGCGTCTGAACCTGAAACGCCACCTGATCGGGAATCGCTTCTCCCATATCCAGACGCTCCAGACCCACTTTCGCATACTGCTGCAAAAGTCTGCCTTCGCCCTTCAAAGATTCGAGCTGTTCTCGGGTGGTATATTGTCTCTCGCATGGAGCCTGCACAACGTTAATCTTCCCTTGCAACGTCAGATTATCTATCGGACGGAGATTTGTTCCCGTGAGGATCGCCAGAGTCTCAGCCAGCAGTTCATCGCCAATCTCAGCGAGTTCGGCGTGCTTCATCGCCCGCCAGTGATCCCCTTCGGCCACATGCCGGGGACGCGCATCCGCGCCTGCCCCTTGCAGGAAAAACGGTATCACATCCGGGCCAAACACACTGGAAAACGCCGCGCGCCATGCACCCGGCCAATCTGCGGTGATCAAGTGTTGCGCACCCGTAGCAACGGGATGGCACGATACCTTGATCCCTACCGCCGCCGCTTCTCCCGTGGCCTTTCTGAAAAGCAGAAGCTGCATCCGGTCATCTACCGGACCATCTGGATTCGGCGCATTCACAACCCGGCTATCCCGCTCAGGACGCCGGTTCATCGGTACCCGCGTCTTCCCCTCCCCATACCAGAGGCTCCCTTCCATCAGATTGTCCGCAGCCTCGCGGGCGGCCTCCAGTACCTGCGCGTAAAGCTGATCCCTGTACTCCTCTACCGTTCGCGAAGGAAAGTCTCTCCAATACAGAGAAGAACCCGGTATCCTCGGCCCCCCGTGGGTATGCGAGGCATTGAGCATCACGTTGTCCGCCGGACATCCAATCGCCTTCCCAACCTGCTCCAGAAAGCCCGGCACACTCCCGTCATTCGGAAATGTGCATATATCTGCAGCACCCAATAGTGCGCGCTGTCCTCCCTCTTCCATCACAATCGCTGTAAACGTCAGGGGATCGTTCACCCCATCGTTCGTATCTCGCCTTGCCGCGTACCCGTGCATATGAGTGTAAAGCGGCGGGGTAATATCCCTGCGGCCAATACCAAAACGCATGGCATTTTCTCCTTGTGTATTGTCATCCAGACTCTTTCACCACAGCGTCAGCCAGGAACTTCTCAAGGCCAGGTTCAGGAGGCCCCGACCATCCCCTGAAAAGATAGGTACCGATCTCCGTGCCACCGCCGCGTTCTGTCTCCTTTCCATCCATTGCATAGCCAACGCAGCCATTCGTATATCCCAAGAACAACGCCTGCCTGGGGGCAACGGAATCCTCTATGACCCGGCCCAGAGCGTGGAGTGGCTCGGAGTCGAGGCCGATCAGGGCGAAATCCCGATTCAACCAGAGCGTCTGAACGTGAAATTCCGCACGATCCGGAACTTCCTCTCCCGCATTGAGATGCTGCAGGCATTTCTCCGCATAAGAACCAAATCTTCCATCCCGATCCCTCAACAACTCGAGCTCCTCGCGCGTGGTATAAAGCCTCTGGCAGGGCGCCTCAACCCGATTGATCTTGCCCACAAGTGTCAGATTGTCGATCTGTTTGAAGTTCGCCTCCAGGAGAATCTTCAACATCTCCCTCAAAAGTTCCCGTCCCATGCTGGGAAGCTCAGCGTGCTTCATCGCCCGCCAGTGATCTCCTTCGGCCACATGTCGGGGCCGTATATCTCCGCCCGCTCCCTGCAGGAAAAACGGCGTCACATCCGGACCAAACGCTCTGGAGAAGGCGGTTCTCCAGGCCCCGGGATACTCCGCTGTCAGCAGATGCTGTGCCCCCGTAGCAACCGGATGACACGCCACGGACATCCCGAGCGCAGCGATCTCTCCCGTCGGTTTCCTGAAGACCAGAAGCCGCATGCGATCATCTACCGTACCCCCCGGATTGGGCGCATTCACAACCTGACCATCCCGCTCTGGGCGGCGGTTCAACGGCAAACTCGTCTTGCCTTCGCCGTACCACAACGTCCCTTCATTCACGTTCTCCGAAGCCTCCTGAACAGCTTCGCGGACCTTTTCGTACAACCACTCTCTGTATCGCTCATCTGACACTGTCGCAGCTCCGTGAGAGTGCGAGCAATTCAGCATGATATGGTCTCTTGGACACCCGACGATTTCTCCGAGTTGGTCCATAAAGCTGGACAACTCATCGAGCCTCGGAAATGTGCCCAGATCCGCAGCACCCAACAACGCACGGCGGTTCCCCTCTTCCAGCACAATGGCCGTGAACGTCAACCGGTCGTTGACATCTTCGTAGAGGTCCACCCGCGCACCATACCCGTACATCTTTGTGCGAAACGGAGGAACGATATCCCGACAGGCAATTCCAAAACGCATGTGATTTCCTCTTTAAATAACTCCTGAGTTGTCTGCCACGCTTCATCCACTCCCATACATAACGCTAACCGACACCGCTTTTCTTCCAGCCGGTACAGACACAAGCGCGAGATCCTCACCGTAGCGCCGGACCGTCTGCCACTCTGCACGCTCCCCGTCCAGCATCACCTCAGCAAGAGATGTCTCCGAGTCTTTCTCTGGGATCGCAAGACAGAGCGCATCGTGTGATCGTTCACCCTCAAGCGCGAATTGTAGCCTACATCCTTGCCGGACCATTCCATTAAACCGCCATGTATCGCGCGCCTCCCAAAATGTCAGCCACTGGTCAAAAGACCAGATTGGGAATCGTCTCTCATTCGCCTGGCGGAGCAGTTCCCGTCCTTGAGGCCGAGAGAACCTCACCCAGTTACCGGGATGGATGCACACCCCGTAGGGCGTGTGAAAGCGGGTCTCGATATCCGCGAAAATCCGGTCCAGCACACCGGCAAAGACCTGTGGCGATAGCCGATAGGAATAGTCTGCTGTCCCGAACATAATATCGTCTGCAAGCTGCGTATGCTGTTGGAAAACATTGAGCACCCGACCATCTGGCCAGCAGAAACGCATTGGCATAGCGCCTCCAAACGCGGCATACGGCGCATCTTCTCGGCTATACCCATACGTCCCGGAAAAATAATTCCCATCCATACCCATACCCAGTTTCTCCATAACCTCGACTGGTTCCAGATATCCGGCCCAGGCTGTGCAGTGATTGCGCAGGGATCGTGCGGGCGTATCGAATTGGTCCTGAAACATCCGGATCTGCCGCTCGAATTCCGTGAGACGTTCCGATATAGAGTATCCGTCCAGCGACCGAAGATTCGGATGCGGTCCCACATCGTGCTGGACGCGGTATCGCTCCACATCCAGCGCCGTAGATTGGGTCCGGTTCGGAATAATGTAGAGATTCATGCGCCCACCTGCGGCTGCCACATCCCCGAATTCCGCATCATTGCTCGCCACGTCCGCATTATCTTCATCACCGGAGTAAAGGAGGATGCCGGGTGCCGTCCCCGGCAGATGCGACAGGAGCGGCACAGGTCCCGGCAGGTAACGACGCACCATATCCACAAACAGCCTGGAAAGCAGGTCGGCAAAGGGGATCCAGCCGGAGTCCGAAGGCCCGATATCGATCGCCAGACTGGATGGACGGGCGCACCCGGTGCCCTCGGGAATCACCTCGGCGCGGTTCGGATCGCCCTGCCGCAACAACAGGACACAGAGAGCCAGATCAAACGCAAACGCCACGATCCTCCCTCGCCCGACCACAGTTTCTGTAATCCCGACGCTTTCTCCTTTATAGCGGTCTGTATATGAAAAATAGCCCAACACCTGAACCCCGGGTGCTGGGCTATAGTTATTCGCACGGCCCACAATTGGAAATCGCTCCCCCGCTATGCCTGAAGCCTGGTACGCGGTAATGCGCAACCGCAGTGGCACTTCCTTTTCCCCCTCATACACAAGCCCGGCGGCCTCAGCCAGAGGTCCTTCAGGCAGAAAGCAGATCACCGTCCCACCCCGGCGTGCGAAATCAACCAGAGAATGACTACCTTGAGACGCAGGGCAAACCACCACTGGCATATCTTCGGGATCCATATCCGAAATCCGATCCGGTCCCACCATCTCGTACAGGACCAATCCCCAGGTATTGAAAATCTCGGCAAGGTAAGCTGAAAGATCAGGTCCGTCGGATAAAATG
>JAPPIE010000197.1:3652-5879 GCA_028874765.1 Gemmatimonadota bacterium | reverse complement strand
TTACTTCAATTACCCGGTCATCTAATACCTTCAGCATCGGACTCAACTCGTGCGGAAGATAGTGAATCGGCGGCATCACATGCAGCCAGGTCGGTTCTGCATCCGGGTGCGCCGAAAGCTCTTCCACTCTGTACTGCTCGCCCGTCTTGTAGTCCTGAAAAAACTGGCGCGTACCGTAATAGCCGATATACTGCCCCTCGCAATAGGTCACCCGCCCCAACCGTCCCCCTGCTACCAGGTCCCGCCATGCCTCCACAAATCCCCAGTAGCGCGTCTGTTCCGCAAGCTGATAAACCCGCCCCGTGCGTTCTGCCGCAGTCACAATCCGCCAGCAATCCGCCATTGTATGCGCAGCGGGAACCTCCATATTCACATGCTTTCCCGCCTCCAGAGCCTGTGCCGCCATCGCTCCCTGGTCCTTCCTGCGGACGACCAGACCAACCGCGTCCATACCCTCATAGGACAGGAATTCCTCGTAATCGCTGAACACCGCGACATCGTTTCGGTAATCGATCAGAGACAGCGCCCGCTCGTGCAGCGGTTCAATCCAGTCGTAGAGTGCCGTAATGCGGTAGCCCGGTATCTTTAGCAAGGTACGGATCCAGTGCTGGGAACGTCGGCCCAACCCGGCAATACCAATGCGTATTTCATCCATCTCTGAACCTCTTCGTTCATAAAATGCATGGTTACGATAGCCACGGAAAAAAAAATAAAAAACCCACTATTCCCTATGCAAAAGCCGCCAGACATCCGGCTCCATATTATTCCCCGCCACCATCCACAGCGACCCGTCGTAAACAAACACACTCGCTGCGTGCCTGGGTGCCCAGGGCGTATCGGGCAATTCGGTCCAGTTCACACCATCCGCAGAATACCACACATCGCCGTGAATGCGGCTTCTTCAGTGACGCATTGCCAGAAGTGTATGCTCATCGCCATCCATCTTCGAACACCTCTCGTGGGATCAGACTCAACTTGATGTTGCCACCACAGCACCGTTCTGATCCCTTTTCTCCGCGCGCAATGTATCTCCCACCCAAACCTTCAACTCGCCATCCGGCAATGGCACCATCAGAGTTTCATCGTCCATCAGAACGGGATCGCCTTCGGGCACATACCCCGCCCTGTGCGGTCGCAATACCGCAATAAATGCCGCATCTTCACGCGG
This sequence comes from Gemmatimonadota bacterium, assembly GCA_028874765.1. GTDB lineage: Bacteria > Latescibacterota > UBA2968 > UBA2968 > UBA2968 > VXRD01. The sequence continues at coordinate 4,711 of JAPPIE010000197.1, read as the reverse complement.
TATCACCGTTTCTGCTGTCACATGATATTCTCTGAGTTGAACGCGCTCCCTCGGCGGTGGATCAAACTGATCTGTCTGACTGATTTTCAAATTTGTCGGATGCAGCAGAGACACCACACAGCCCGCATCACCCGTTGTGATTTTTAGCGTCTGTCCCTCGATATCCATTTCCGTTTCAGCGTGCAAATAATACTGAAATATCGAGGCATCAGGTGCCACCACCGTATCGCAAATCACCACCACATCGGGCTTTGCAAACAAAATCTGCCGCGTAAATTTCTTCAGCATTCCCCCATAAGCCGGGGCGGCTTCGCCAGCCACATAATCAAATACATCCGACGTTTGAAAATCCAGAATTTCACCCATCGCTGCCGCCTGATTGCGCAACTGACTCTCACCATTTACCCCAATGCAATTGGTTGATTTTGTATGATGCATCCAGTTCTTGTGGTGGTCGCTACCGTGAATATCGCGCTGCCCCGTGTGAATCAACAAACGCTCGCCAAAAGCAAATAGCGAAAACGAATTTTGCGCGTCAAAACCGTGACTCTGCGATCCCAATGGACTGCTCTTAAAAATGACCGACACATTGTTTTTCCCATCCGTCAAATCCGAATTCATCGCCACCAACCCCGTACCGCGAAAACATTTCGAAGAAGGCAAACTCACCGGTGCTTTCGCATGCACTTCTGGCAACGCACCCCGCACAAAATCGATATAGAGCGACCGCCCGGCACCCACGGCATCCAACCGGCGCGCGCTCGTATCCTCTTTCGCTTTCTCCGGGTGCATATCCACATACCACTTCCAGTATGGATTGCGCGCCTGAGCCGCCAGCGTTCGCATCAAACTGCAATTCTGATCCGATGTTCTCGTCGTCGTCAAATCGCCCACACCGCCGCCTCGCGTACCGGGAGGCTGAAAATACATCGGAAAATCGCCAGCACGCGCAAAATACGGTTTGCAATATGCATCAATACCCATTGCCGCCTGCATGATATCTGCCCACCACGTAAAGCGCTGAACATAACTGTCCCAGTATTGCAATCCCTGGTGCCA
>JAPPIE010000197.1:0-3552 GCA_028874765.1 Gemmatimonadota bacterium | reverse complement strand
TGGCACACGCCAGCAGCAGTTCTTTCGCCTTCTCGCCATAGTGATCCTGTCCACCCAAAAGCCGCGTAAAAGCCAGCGTCGCCGCACTGTTTAACACGCGAATCGTGTACATCCGATTTCCCCACCAGATCTCCCGCCATTCCTCACTCAGAACAACCGTCCCCTCGGGATACAAGGGCGGTTCTTTGGTAGATGGCATATCGGCCAGAATATCTTCGCACGTTGCGACCAGATCGTCGTAAATCGGTTTCAGATCTCCTCGTGCTCGTGCGCGCAAGCTATCCAAATCCTCTGGACGCACAAACAGGCGCGGATGGTTCTTTGGGATGCACCCGATCAATTCACTGCGTTTGGGCAAGGGCAATGCATTTGCATTCTGGGCAATCACAAAAGCGCGCCCCGAACTCCAATCAGACACCTGTCCACACCCATCGACAAATCGGAACCGCCAATACCACTGTCCCGATTCAAACACCTCTGCTGGGCGATGAACCGTATAGTTCAATCTCCGTGCCTCGTACGCGATCTTTGAAAAATCCGCGCCCCGCGCACACTGGATATCATAGCTCGCAGCATTCTCCTGCGGGCGCCACACAAATGCCGGTGGCGTCTCCTCTGTCGTCACATTTTCCGGTCTAAATCCCCATTCCCCTGGCTGTGCGGGCTTTTCGTCAATTGTCAATGCCATTTTTTTCTCCTTTATCGAACAATCCGGCGGAAGGGTTCCGAGTGCAGATCGCAAATGAGCAGATCGTCGATAGAATCATTTTCAAGCCCCTGTTTGATAACGCGCAAAGAGGCTTCAACCGCGTCAGCAGTAATACGCACATCTTCTTCGGTATGTGCAAGCGTAGGTCCAAAACCCATGTAACAATGCACGCCCCGACGAGCCATCTCCTGTATAAAAAGCGTCTGAACCTTGCCGCGCAATGCCTCATCGGGCAAATCGAGCACCAGATTAGGCGTTGCGGGAAACCCTTTGCAAGATCCCGAAAGACCAGCAGATGAGACGGCTTCGTCAATTGCTCTGGCTACTTTTCGGCCCATTTCGGCCAGGTGTGTCTCGCTATCGCGCCTTTTGAGTTCCCGGATGGTCGTAAGTGATGCAACAGGACCGATATTATCGCTCCAATACGAACTGGAAATAAACATCGCTTTGGCGGGTTCCATCGCCTCGCGCGATCCAACAACAGCCCCCATCGGATACCCATTGGACATGCCTTTGGCAATCACCGTAATATCTGGCGTAACACCCAAATATTTCTGCATACCGCCAAGAGACTCGCGCCAACCGCAGGAGACTTCGTCGAAGATGAGCAAAGCGCCATGCCTGCGGGCGAGTTCTTTGACCCCTTCGAGATACCCATCTTCGGGCCACTCAGACCGGGCGGGTTCCATCATAACCGCGGCAACCTCGCCCTGATATTCGGTCAACAAACGGCCGAGCATGTCGAGATCACCATAGGTAAATGGAATCGCCGTTCCCGCCAGCGCACGCGGCACGCCAATCGGCTCAATACCGGCAAAGGGATATTCTCCACTCTCGGGATCGACGAGATAATTTGCCGATTGATACCAATCGTGCCAACCGTGATAACCGCAAAAAAGGATAACATCTCGATTTGTCGTACCCCGAGCGATGCGAGCCGCCACCGCACAGGCTTCCCCTCCCCCCTTTGTATAGCGCACCATTTCAGCACTCGGTATGGTATTGATCAACTCGTCTGCCAGTTCGATTTCGAGCGCACTGTTCATGGAATGCAGGCTACCCAGATCAATCTGCTTTTTTACAGCGCCATCGACAACGGGATCTGCATAGCCCAAAATAATAGCCCCCAGAGCGCGGATCCAATCGATATACCCGTTGCCATCAACATCGACAAATCGCGCGCCTTTTGATCGCGCGACATAGAGAGGACTAACCCCATTTGCAACCCGGTCAGCCCTTCGGCTGATGAGCTGTGTCCAACCCGGAATGCGTTCTCCCGCTTTCTTATACAGTTCTAAAGATCTCGTGACATCATGTGACATGGCTATTCCCGCCAATTAAAAATGACACCCAGCATAGATTTTTCACGCGCGTATGCCATTTCATACGCCTGAACCATTTCCGTGTAATGCAACCGGTGCGTAATTAGACGGCTGGGCTGAAGTTTTTTTTCTGCCATAAGAGAAAGAACGTGATCGCAATGCCCCAAATGGCCCGATGCATCGGCATGCGGATATAATTGGGCATCTTCTCCATGCACGGCAATCAGAGATATCCCCTTGGCGTAAAACCATTCCATTGCCAGAGGGTTAAAATCAAGCGGCGGTTCACCCCGTCCCAGAAGGCTGACGATAGAGACCCGACCATTTGGTCGCACAATTTCAACAGATGTTCTGAAAGCCGGCCAGGGATTCGCCGTGAGAATAACCAGATCAATGCCTCTTCCATTTGTAAAAGCATCGAGTTTCTCTTCGAGGTCTGGATCGTCTGATAAATAAGCCGCGTGAGCACCCATGCGCTTTGCCATATCTAACCTGATGGAACTATTGCCAAGCCCAACGACGCGGGCACCAAATAGGGGACCTAAAGCGACTGCCCCCAGGCCGAGAACACCCAGGCCAACAACGGCGACATTTTCGCCGGGTCTAAATAATGCTTTGTGATAACAATGTGCGCTGAGTGCATAGAGGTGTGCATACACACCATCTTCATCATCGGCATCAGGGGGTATTTTGAAGATGTCACCAAACTGGTTTATGATGTATTCAGATTGGTGAGGCTGAGTCGCCACAACGCGATCGCCGACCTCAAAGCGCGTGACTTCGGCACCAATACCGCGAACAATACCCAGATTGCTATCGCCAACGAATCGCGGATAGTCCGGCGCACCCGGTACGCGATCTGCGCCTTCAAAATTGCCCCGATCTGTTCCGATCTTAAACGCGCTGATCTGCGTTTCAACCCAGACCTCATCAGCGCCAAGCGCGCTCGTATCAAGCGGATGCTCTTCAATGCGAAGGTCTCGCGGACCGTGGAGTATGGCTTTTTTCATAAGTTTTCACCGTTTTCGATATTGTCCTTTAATATGATCATTCAGGCGCGTCTCCATACACATTAAATCCCATCCGATCCTCACCGCGCACCAGATGAAGGTGATACCTTTTGTAACAGCGCACAATCGGAATGGTAATGCGTATGGCCATTCCCAGACGTCGGCGATCAGACGTATTGGCTGCTGAGTAGTGGAGCATGCGCTCGGTGAATAGGAAAAATTGCCCGGCTTTCATTTTCATCTTCACAACGCGATCCGGGTCAACACCGATGTGATCGGGGTCGCCCTGTTCGCGAAAAGCCTGTTCAGGTGTTGCTTTAATGTGCGGAATCATTTTTCGGTGTGACCCCGGCATGAGTTGAACACAACTGTTGGTGACATCTGTATCGTCAATAGCCAACCAGGCAGAAACATTGATACCCGGTTCTATTTCGGTGGACCAGAAATTCATATCCTGATGCCAGGGAATTTCTTTGGCACCGGGGGGTTTGTTAAAAAAGTTGGATTGCCA
>JAPPIE010000008.1 GCA_028874765.1 Gemmatimonadota bacterium | reverse complement strand
TGCCATCTGATCTAAAACTGTATTATTGGCTCTTAACCGGCCAAAAATAGTATTGGCTCTTGACATCTGGTCGAAAGCAGTATTGATCTTTGATATCTGGTCAAAAGCAGTATTATTGATCTTTGGCATCTGGTCGAAAGCAGTACCGATCTTTGACATCTGATCTTGAAGGACCTTGGCCTCTCGTATCTGTTGGTCGAGTCTCATTGGAGCTACTCCTCTTTGTTCATATCCAAGTCCACAACACCCACATGCTAAAACCCAAAAACCACTAAATCTTGTGTAAAAAAATTTAAAAAACTAAAAATATACAATATATTGCGTATGAAAAATTATAACAATTAACTGAGCAAGTCAAGCAAAAAAAGGGTCGTGCTTGTGATAAGTACAGCTCTTGTTTTTTAATTTCACCAGAAAATTTTGGCCCCTTTTTTGAATCCCCTCCTAAAAAACGTCAATGGAAAAACCCATTGACGTTTTTTCTTGCAGGACGTTTCTTGAACTTATCTCAACTCTTCACAAGGACCTGTCATGCAATACATCGCCGACATACACCTGCACTCGCGTTTTGCCCGCGCAACCAGCAAGACCCTGAACCCCGAAAACCTGTATCGGTGGAGCCTCATCAAAGGTCTGACCGTGGTGGGCACCGGAGATTTCACCCATCCGGTATGGTTTGAAGAACTGCGCGATCAACTCGAACCCGCCGAAGAAGGGTTATATCAACTGCGCCCAGACCTCAGGCGAGGCATCGACGCCGAGTTACCACAAGCCTGCCGCGGACAAATGCGATTTGTGCTCTCGGTCGAAATCAGCCTCATCTACAAAAAAAACGACAAAACGAGAAAAATACATCACGTCGTCACAATGCCGAGTTTTGACGCCGTGGCGCGCTTGAATGCCCGACTCGGCGCAATAGGCAATCTAAAATCCGACGGACGCCCCATCCTCGGCCTGGACAGCCGGGACCTGGTAGAGATCTGTCTGGAAGCGTGTGACGAGGTACTCTTTATACCCGCCCACATCTGGACCCCTCACTTCGCGGTCCTCGGCGCGAGTTCTGGATTCGACACCCTCGAAGAATGTTTTGAAGACATGCTCCCCCACATCTTCGCCGTAGAAACCGGCCTGTCTTCCGATCCGCCGATGAACTGGCGCCTATCCATGCTGGACAACTACGCAATCGTCTCCAATTCCGATGCACATTCCCCGCAAAAACTCGCCCGCGAAGCCACCTGCTTTAACACCGAATTATCCTTTCGAGGAATGTATGACGCATTAAAAGACCGCGATCCAACGCGCTTCACCGGCACCCTGGAATTTTATCCCGAAGAAGGCAAATATCACTTTGACGGACATCGAAAATGCGATATATGCTGGAAACCCGTACAAACCCTCGAAGCAGACGAAATCTGTCCGGTATGTGGCCGCAAATTAACCGTTGGCGTACTCCACCGCGTTGAAAAACTCGCAGACCGCGCAGAAGGCGACCGCCCCAACGTGGCGATGCCCTTTGAAAATCTGATCCCACTGCCAGAAATCATCGGTTCAGTCCTCCAGGTGGGACCGACCAGCAAACGCGTACAATCCGTGTACGAGCAAATGCTATCAACACACGGAGCTGAGCTAAAAATCCTCCGCGAACTGCCCATCGAAGAAATCGCAAAAACAGGAGACCCCCTCATCGCCGAAGGCATTCGACGCATGCGCGAAGGCACAGTTCACATAGACCCGGGATACGACGGCGTGTACGGCAAAATTCAAGTCTTCTCCGACGAAGACCGCGCACGCCTGAGCGGACAGGAATCGCTGTTTCACATACCAGTCTCAGAGCCTTCGAAAGAGAAAGAAGAGAAAGCAAGCCTGGACAAGAGCACAGAAACCGAGATCGTCAGAGATTCTCCCTTCACACTTCCCACTTCACACTTCACACTTCTCGATCCCCACCAGCAAGCAGCCGTAGCCATGGACAAAGGTCCCGTCATCGTAACAGCGGGACCTGGCACTGGAAAAACCCGGGTACTCACCCATCGCGTAATCGACCTGATCCAGAACCGCGGCGTATCGCCCGCTTCTGTAATGGCCGTAACATTCACCAACCGCGCCGCAACTGAAATGTGGGAACGCATCGTATCACTATCCTCGGGAGGCGAAGAACTCGTCCCAATGCGCGTGGGCACATTCCACCGCCTATCACTGGACCTCTTGCGAGAACACGTCCCCGAGCGGCTGGGCGCAATAGCCGACCGCGGAGAAGCCCGCACCGTCTTACAGGAAGCAATCGCCGACATCGACACCGAGATATCGGTCGATGACGCCCTCTCTCAGATCTCCCTGTACAAAGCCTGTGCTGAAGATCAAGACATCATTTTCCCCGAACTCCAAACCATTTATACAAATTATCAACACCGCCTCACCACGTATGGACTGATGGACTTTGACGACATCTTGCTCATACTCCACGACGTGCTCTGCGGCGATATATTGCGGACAGTGCAAGCGCGTTTTTCCCATGTACTCGTCGATGAATTTCAAGACGTCAACGCCGTACAATACGCACTAATTCAAAAACTGGCTGGGGATGGTTCCGGTCTATTCGTCATCGGCGATCCCGATCAAGCTATCTACGGTTTTCGAGGCGCGAGCGCAGAATATTTTGCACAGTTAAAATCGGACTTTCCCGAAACAAACGAAGTCATATTGCAGCACACATTTCGCTCCACACCTCAGATTATCTCCGCAGCATCCAGCCTGCTTGGCGAGCGATCGTACGATCCCGTACGAGAAAATGGTCCTAATCTAAGAATACTATCCACACCCGGCGAAACAGGCGAAGGCATCGCCATCGTAGAAGAAATCTCCCGGATGGTCGGCGGCGCAGACTTATTGCAAGCCAACGAAGAAGGCAAACGCAGCCTGGACGACTTTGCCGTATTGTTCCGCACCGGACGCCAGGCAGACGCCCTGGAAGCGTGCTTCTTACAGGCCGGGATCCCCTATCGCGTCGTCGGACAGAAAAATTATCTGGACGCGGCCTCGGTACAGCATGCACTATCGTTTTTTAAGTGCCTCCTGAAGGACAACATTTCCAGCACCCCAACCACCAGAGATATAACCGACCTCCTCTCCATCCCCGCATTTGCCCCCGGGCGAGAAGCCCGCGCATCAATACGCCAGCAAATACAAAACAACACACTATCAGACACTGTACAGGAAAAATTGGACACCGCGATAGAAGCTGTAGATCGCTTCCGCAATGAAACATCTCACCTATCGCCTTCCGAACGCATTGCAAAGTGGGCAGAAGAATTTGCGACATCAGACGACATCGACATCGAACGACTGGGCCTATTAGCTCAAGGCGTGGATTCCATCGCAGAGCTATTGGACATCATCACCCTGGGACAAGATGGCGACTTTGTACGTCGTGGAAAAATTGCGCGTCCCGAAGCCGTCACGCTCATGACCTTGCATGCGTCCAAGGGCCTGGAGTTTCCCGTAGTATTTATCAGCGGAGTTGAGGAAGGATTGATACCGCATGCCGAAGCGGATATCGAAGAAGAGAAACGCCTGTTTTTCGTCGGCATAACCCGCGGACAAGACGAAGTAATCTTAACCCGCGCCCGAAGCCGCAGACGCTTTGGCGAACGCATTGCACCCAAAATATCGCGCTTTGTAGCCAATATCCCTGAAGACGTCATCGACTTTGTCGATCTGCGAACCGAAAGACGCAAGCCCGCCGAACAATTATCCCTATTTTAAAACATCGAGCATCTCGTGTACAGCGTTGTGAATGCGGTCTTCTGTATCTGCGACGATTCGTCACGCAAATCGCGTAATTTGATACGCATCAATATCTGTCGCGAGATCTTTTTCCAAAACGAGATCCGCAATGAGTTTGCCACTATAGGGACCGAGTTGCAAACCCGTAGGACCGTGCCCGGTTGCGAGATAAATATTTTGAATATTGGGAACCGGACCGAGAACTGGCAAATGGTCCTCCGTGTACGGACGCAACCCAACCCGAATCTCGCGAACCTCAGCCTGCGCCAGCCCCGGCGCAACCCGCAGGGCCTCTGCCAGGACCTCGAGCACCCCCGCGGCAGTCGTGCGCGCATCAAAACCCGATCCCGTCTCCCGCGTCGCCCCCACAACCACGCGGCCATCCGGCCAGGGAACCATATAGTGACCCCGCACAGCACTGATAATGGGCCAGGACGACGTATCCGTATCACCCAGACCCAGATGGATAATCTGACCGCGCTGAGGCTCAACCGGAATATGAACACCAAGCTGATCTCCAAACGCCTGCGACCACGCCCCACCCGCGATCACAACCTTACCGGCAGAGATCGTTTCTCCATCTGTAATAACACCCGTAACCGCATCATCCTGGACCAATAACTGTTCCACCCCAGCGTGTTTGACCGCCAACCCCTTCGCTTCGGCAGCCCTATGCAGAGCAGCCGACAAAAGCCGACCATCCACGCGGGCGGCATCGCGGTAGAAAATCGCACCGCGCACATCTCCCAGAGCGGGAAAACGCCTGCGCGCCTCGTCCGAGGAAATCTCGTACAAATCCTCCTCAGCCGGTTCACCGCGTTGATCCCGGCGATTAAAAATGTGCTGCCGCGCAATAGCAAAGGACTCTATTTCATCGTACGAAACAGCGACCAGCATCATCCCACAAGTTGCAAACCCCGTCTCCCCATCCTGCTCCGCCTGCAAATTATCCACCAATTGTGGATAATATTCAGAAGCAAACGCAGCAAGACGCAGCCAGGGATCCGGATCGCGGGTATTGGTAGCAGGCGAAAGAATACCCGCCCCTGCATCCGTAGCGCGCCCCGCATCCCTCCGGTCAACGAGCAGAGTCTTTGCACCGTCGCACACCAGATGATACGCGGCAGAAATCCCGACAACACCACCGCCGATAACAATAGCGTCATAAGTCATTTTTTATCTCTTTCCGTAATTATCCCGACAGACCCCATATCCCAGCCGCGGTCCCGCCCAGAATGCGTTCTATATCCCCATCCGAAAGAAAGGGCAACCCCTCGCGAATAAGGCGGAGTTCCTCAGCAAGCGTAGGCCACTTGTGCTTGACCCGGTGGTGCCCGGGATACCCAGTACCCCAAACCGTACGCTGAGCAGTAAAAACCGCCAGCGCCGCCTCAATATACGGATGCACATCTTCGTACGGATAAACTTTTTGCGAACGACCAGCAACATCCGAAAGTTTAAAAAACACATTGTCAAAACGCGCCAGATCCAGAACAGGTTGATAATCGGCAAGCGGGCGACCTATCTGCGGGTATCCCATATGGTCCAAAATAAGAACAGTATCCGGACACCGCCGCGCAATCGCAGCAACCTGATCCGCATCCTCAGGCCGCAAATGAAACTGGATAACAGCGTCGAGCGCGACGATCTCTTCCCACATCGGACCGTTCTGCTCCGTAAGCAGAATCTTTTCATCGGGATAATACATCGGATGCAAACGGAACCCAACCAGACCGCGCTCCTGAACCCAGTAGCGCACCTGCTCGGCATTATCGGGATCCTGGGGATCAATAAGGCCATGCCCGACAAACCGATCCGGGTATCGCACCACCGAATCCGCGATATAACCGTTATCCCATGTGGACCAACTCGTCTGCACGAGCACCGTCCAATCCACCCCTTCGGCATCCATATCAGCCAAAAGTTCCTCAGCAGTACCCGGCTCATCCGGATAGCTATTCCACGTCGGCGCAGTGGGACCAATCGGATACTTATCCGAAATTTCCCAGATATGAACGTGCGTATCGACAATCATAAAGAAGTCCTATAAGAAACAAAAGCCCGATAGAATCGGGCTTATTCATATAATTTGAGAGAAGTGCATACTTCCATACAATCGCGTCACGCATCCAGCACTTGCTCAAATGCCTCAAGGCTGGGCACCTGAATCGCTGCACGATGCAACTGCTTGAGGCGGTACAGATCTTCGATGGCCGCAATGCGAGCAGATAAGGGGTCTGATTCATCCAGATCAAATCGAATCTCTAATACATCCAGGAGGTCTTCAATAGCGCGTTCTCTACTTCCTTCCTCAATACCTTGTTGGGTAAGGGATTGAAAATAAGATGATTCGCGGACGAGATCCATGACGCCCTCTTTGATGAGCGCTTTAGAAATGGTTTCAGCGTCGTAATTCAATCCGCTCAAGATCGCCATGCTTGCGAGATTATTGGCCTTAACTAACCGATCCGTATGGGTGTGACGCTGTGGTTTTTCGTCATGCATTGTAAAACCCCCTTAATCCGTTTCATCTAATATTTGCTGAAATGCTTCGAGATTAGACATCTGGACCGCTGCGCGGTGCAATTGCTTGAGGCGTTGCACATCGTTGATAGGGGCAATGCGAGCAAATAGAGGGTCTGATTCATCCAGATCAAATCGAATTTCCAACACGTCGAAAAGATTTTCAATAGCGCGTTCTCTAACCCCTTGCTCAACGCCTTGTTGCTTAATGTATTGTGCAAACGATGATTCGCGCATAATAGGATCCATAAGACCCTCCTGTGATAGAATACGACTTATTGTGCATGGCGCGTAATCCAACCTACTCAAGATCGCCAAACCACCCAAAATGTCAACCTTTATTGAAGAATTCAAAGACACTGGGAATCGGTCTCCCGCGCTGTGCTCAATGGTTTTTTTTCATCTCATTCATAAGTCCAACCGCAGTGAAATCCTTGCTGCTCTGCAATTGACATAAGAGGCTCCAGGGTTCTGCGATAGGCGAATCTCAATATCTCAAAATTCAAAGTATCCTCGGGCTTATCAATGTGCAGGTCTGCAATATAAGGCTCCACATCCTTTTTCCATTTGTTATTACTAAAAATGTTTCGAGCAGTAGACAGCGCGTCGCACTGAGTTTTAGCCAAGCAGTCAATGTAGATTTCTGATGGGAGACGGTCACTTTTAGAACTATTTGCCAAGGGATCAACGGGAATGAGATTCCACAACTGATTGTGCGCTACAAATTTCCAGGGCAAAAAGTGATCCAATGCATAATCGCTATGTAGCCCTTTTCCGGTGTAAATACATTGGATATTCGTTTTGTTAATAACAGTTTTCCAAAACTTTCGCTGTGTATTAAGAGGCTCCCTTCGATCAGGAGGAAACAATTTTTGCGTCACAGCAGGAATATTGGGATTGCGTCGCTGCATATAATCTGCCCAGTGCCACAGTGCCCACCCCTCAAGAATTGTTAGATGTCGCTCTAAATAGGCAATCCAATCCGGATGCAAAAAAATACATTTTCGAACATCGTCAAAACGGAAGAGAGGGCGTCGTTTCTGAAAATGTTCAGCCGCAAGTTCGACAATTTTCTGATCCACCTTTTTTCTCAACAGACTGGTTTCTTCGACAAAAAACGGGCGCAAAATTCGATAGGGTACATAACGCATCAATTTGAAATCCAGCATTTCACCATAAAAGGCAAGGTGTTTTCGCAACTTATTGCGCCCCGTTTTAGACAGCAAATTTTTATCATTATCAAAATTTGGAATCCGTCCCAAAACGGAAGGAATTCTGTCCTGAATGCCAAATGAAAGTTTAAAAAAGACATGCGGATACCATGCAGTAACCAGCATCTCAATCTCTATATCTCTCAGTGAAATGCCGTCATCAATCTCGAAATCCCTATCCTTTAGCAAAGTCAATAGAGAAAGAAAAAATAGATACTTGTACGAATTGGTCGTATTTCTGAACAATCCACTGAGTGCTGCAATATCAAGTTGATCTGAATGTGGTAATTGCTGAGTCATAGGAGATCATTCCATTACAGATATCAGACTTTATCACCCGTGCCAGAAGGCACTGCACTATTTTCTTTCGTGACGCGAATCAAAAATCGCAGTGCCTCATTCACAGACTCTGCGTCTGGAAACACCTCGGCAACGTCAGGCGCTAACTGGACAACGGATCTACCAAAGTGCTTGCGCTCCGGCCCAACCTTTCTCACCTCTAAGGCTCGCAAATCATACTCTGGCCGAAGTTCATTCTGTGTTGTTGTCTCATCCTTCTTCATAAGCTTGTCTCTCCTTGCGGGTTGTTTCTCTTGCACTAATCAATATACTCAAGGGGTTGAGATTCCACAAGTTGACAGGTATATCAATAAACGGCTAAAAAATAAAAGCCCGATGAATAACTGATCCACCGGGCTTTTTTATTTTCCTTATACCAATCTACTCATGCCGCAAGGCTTCCACTGGATTGGACACAGCCGCGCGAAGGGCGTGAAAACTCACAGTAAACAACGCAATCGCCAATGCAACCGCGCCACTCAACACAAAGATCCACCACGAAAGATCCGTGCGATAGGCAAAACCAGCCAGCCAATTTCGCATCGCAAAATAGACAACTGGCCATGCAAACAGATTCGCAATTAGAACCATAATCGCAAATGTCCTACAAACCAAAATCACAATATTTGATACACTCGCACCCAAAACCTTTCGCACCCCAATCTCTTTCACGCGCTGCTCAACCGTAAATGCCGCAAGGCCAAACAGCCCCATACACGCGAGCAAAATCGCCATCCCTGAAGAAAGCAATGTCAGCGCCTGCACCCGTCGTTCTGTAGAATACAGATGTTCAAACTGCTGATCCCACATCAGATATTCAAACGGCTGATCTGCCGGAGCGAATCGCTTCCAGGTCTCTTCAAAAAAAGCGAGCGTCTCTTCCATGCCTTCGGCTTTGACGCGCGCGCCCAGATTGTAAAATTGCTGGTGCCGAAGCGTCAGCGCAACAGGACCAATTTTTTCGTGCAACGGACTATAGTGAAAGTCCCGCACAACGCCAACCACCGTCCCCTTCCGGTTTCTCTCTCGATCAACCCACTCAAAAGACTTGCCAATAGGATCATCCCAACCAAGCCGCGCAACTGCCGTTTCATTGATGATAAAGGCTCTTGACGTATCTGTGGGAAATGCAATCGGATCGAATTTGCGCCCTTCTACCAATCCGATTTGAAACACATCGAGATAATCTTCATCGACCTCCAGAAGGGGCATGCGCCAGTCCGTGCCCTCGTGTCCCTCTGCCCGAATGGTTCGAATAATACCCCCGCCCCATCCAAGATCCCAGCGATACGCCGTCACCTCAAGCACATTCGGATGGGCGCGAAAAGCCTCTTTCACCGTCGCATAACGGGCGGCGAGCCTTTGGTCTGATTCTGTATTCTGATCAAACACAAATATACGCATGAGGACCATCTGTTCTGTATTAAACCCCAAACGTTTATTTTTAATATAATCGAGTTGCTGATAGATCACCCCCGTACTCGCGATCAGAATAATTGAAATCGCAAATTGCACCACCACCAGCCCCTTCCGAATCCACTGCCCCCGAGAACCCGCGCGAAACGCCCCCTTTAGCGTCTCTGTGGGTTCATACGCAGAAAGAAAAAATGCGGGATAAACACCGGCAAATATCCCGACGAGTATGGCAATACCAATCAAAGAAATTACAAGCAACGGATCGCTCAACAAATTCAACTCGATCTGCTTGAAGAAAAAGGCATTGAACTCGGGAAGCACGAGTTTGACGGCAACAAGCGCGAGAATAAGCGCGACCATTGCCGTGAGAACAGACTCGCCCAAAAACTGACCCATCAGTTGTGAGCGATACGCTCCCGACACCTTTCGCAAACCCACCTCGTGCGCCCTGCGAGCCGATTGCGCCGTCGTCAAATTTGCAAAATTGATACATCCAATCGCAAGCACCAGAACCGCAATAGCCCCAAACTGATAAATGTGGTCAATATCACCGGAGTACCAATCCAGGTTGTAGTCCTTCCTCGAATAGAGATAAATGCGCTTGAGAGGCTGGAGATGATACGCATTTGTGCGCGCAATTTCTGCACCCATATAGCGATCGATCAACTCGGGGAATTTTGCAGCCAGTCCCTTTGAGTCAGCCCCTTCTCGCAGCAGAAAATACGTATTGACCGGACGCCAGCCATCGGTCGGTATCCAATCTTCCCAGGCGTACTTCGCGCCTTCGGACGTAAAACCGCCTGTTGAAAAATAATCGATTTCACCGAAGCCAAGTGTAGAATTGCGAGGCACATCTTTTAATATTGCCGTGATGGTGCGCTCACCGCCGTGGTGATTGCTCTCAGAGGTTATGGTTTTGCCAATTGGATCTTCATCTCCAAACAACCGCTTTGCCGCCGATTCCGTTATAGCGATGTCATTTGGATTGAGAAATGCGGTCTCGAGATTGCCACGCATAAATGGAAAATCAAAAATTTCAAACAACTCGGGATCGGCAATACAGATACTCAGTGGAAATTCTTTTTCTCCCAGGCTTACGTCTATGAAATCAATCCATACGCTATCTGGACATGACGGATTTGAAATAAAATCGCTGACCCCTATTTCACGGAGCTACTATTTTACAGAACTTTTTGGACTTGACCAAAAACAGGCACATTGTTTTTATTTCAATGTGCCTGCTACATTATCCGTAGAACC
>JAPPIE010000218.1:6001-10623 GCA_028874765.1 Gemmatimonadota bacterium | reverse complement strand
GAGGACGTTCCTGAACATCTCCATCGCCTGCAGACGCACCAATGCGTTTGGCGTGGAAATGGACAATCAGCAAAAGAGCCGCGTAATAGAGGATCGCCGGAATAAGAGCAGCTTTGATGATCTCCAAATACGTGACAGCCGGTTCGACTATCTCAAGCATCATATATGCCCCCGCCCCCATAATCGGAGGAACGAGCGCACCGCCCGAACTCGCTGCGGCTTCAATACCGCCCGCCACAGTTGGACGAAAACCCGTTGAGCGCATCAACGGAATGGTAAACGTGCCAGTAGTCGCTGTATTAGCCACAGCACTGCCCGAAAGAGACCCCATCATACCCGAAGAAATAACAGCCACTTTGGCTGGTCCCCCGGTGCTATTGCGAAAAATGCGGCGAGCCGTGTTCAAAATATATCCCGTGGCGCCAGTCTCTTCGAGCACAGTGCCAAAAAGTACAAAAAGAAAAACGTAGGTAAACATCACTTTCAGCGCGATGCCAAAAACGCCCTGGGAGTGGAGATAGGTCTGGGAAACAATGCGCTCCCAGTTATATCCGCGGTGGGGAAAGAGCCAATCGGGCAGGATATATCCATAAGCGGCATAAACCAGAAAGGCGAGTGCGAGCAAGGGCAGGGTGAGACCAATGGCGCGGCGGGTAGCTTCCAGAACCAGGATAAGCCCGATGAGGCCGACAACGTGATCGAGCGCGTGTTCGAGTCCCGCGCGATTGCCCAGAGATTGACCATTGAGCCAGTAGGACTGAAAGAGGGATTCGGTCTGGGTCAGGACATAACCAAAACAGAAAACAACCGCCAGTACAAAAAAGAGATCGAGGATCTGGAGAGATTTATTGGGATGGATCGGATATTTGAGAAATACAAGACTCAAGCCCAGCAAGGCAAAAACCGATAGCTGGGCTTGTGGTGAGAGTTGCGGATAATTGACTTCGACCAGAATAAAAAGACCGAGCAGTACAGAGATAATGCGAAACAGGTGGGAATAGAGGCGCGTCATGCGTCTATTCGCCCCAGATACCAATTTCTTTGAAATATTTTATCGCACCCGGATGAAAAGGCGTCCCCGTGTCCCGAACGATATTCTTGGGATTTATCGCCCTGCCCGCCGGGTGTTTTTTGACGACTTCCGCGCGGCGTTCATAGAGCGTTTTGGTAAAATTGTAAACTGTATCTTCGCTCAAACTCGCCCGCGTTATGAGATGCATAGAACCGACATTCATCCCGGCAAAATCTTCTGCTTGCCCCCGGTACGTATTGGCGGGAATCGTGGCGGCAAAAAAGAAGGGATAGGTCTCAAAAAGGCTTTGCTTAGCCGATTCATCGTAGGGAATAAAATAAATATCCTGAGACGCACTGGCCTGAGTGATCGAAGCCGTGGGCACTGCGCCCCCTAAAAAAGCCGCAGCAGCCGATCCGTCGGCGAGCATATCAACCGTTCCCGCCTGCGTATTGTGAAGCGGTGTGAAATCGTCATAAGTGACCCCGTGCGCGTTCAGGATGGGTCTTAAGAAATACTCAAAACCCGCCCCTGCTGGCCCAACGACAACGCGCTTGCCCTTGAGATCGCCCAGACCATTGACACCCGCGCTTTGTGGCGCAATAAAAAGCGCGACATTTGGCGCCAATGTCATAACAGCATTGATATTCTGTTTCTCTCCCCACGCACCTTCTCCGCGCACGGCAAAATAAGAGATCGCGGCATTGGCCAGCGCAAAATCCAATTCTCCACTCGAAAGGCGGCGAATATTCTCCTGCGTACCTTTGGTCGCCTCGGCAGAAACCTCCCAGGTCATGTGATCGTTGACAACCTGGGCAATCGCGCCCCCCACGACAAAAAACGCACCACCGGGCGGCGCCGTGCCCACGCTGAGAAATTTATCCTCTCGATCCTGAGGCGCGCCACATCCGATGAACATGGCTACCGCGAAGATGATTACTGCCCGGAACGCTTTGTGCTGCATAGCTATCCTTTCATAGTTTACAAATCGGACACTTCAACTATTGCAATTTTTGATAGCATCCAGATTCAAACGCTGTGCTCCCGAAATAACGATGGCGCAGATTTAATCCGTGAAATCCGCGCCATCCTTTTCATCCGCGATCAATTTGCCGCAATACAATACAGATGTTCGCTGCCGCGCAAATACAACTCGTCGCCCACAATAATGGGGGATGCGCCAGTGCCTTCGTCGAGCTTGTTTTTTGCGAGCACTTCAAATTCGCTGCCGTTCTTGATCACAAATGTCATGCCAGCCAGCCCTGCGATGTACACGCGGTCACTTGTACCAACCAGTGGAGCGTATATGCGATTTATACCCTGGAGTCGCTCGGGACCGAAAACTGTTTCGCCTGTTTTGGCATTGTAACAGGCTAAAATACTCCTGGTGTTTTTTATGCTGTAGATATTGTTTCCAGAAAGAAGAGGCGAGGAAACATAAGGGGTATTATCAGTAACAGTCCACAGCACGGCATCTGTACCCGTAATATCGCCTTTGGCTTTGTCGAGTGAAATCGCCTGCATAGCCGGCTGTCTATGACCACTTGTAACATAGACGATGCCATCGGCATAGACGGCGGTGGGAATGACATTTGATCCCAGTCCCGCGCATTCCCATAACACATCACCAGTTTTGAGATCGTAACTTCGGGTCTTTCCGCTCGCGCCCACAATAATCTGTTGCGTACCCTTATATTCTACAACGATCGGTGTGGTCCACGTCGTTCGTTCCCGTCGCGCCGTGCGCCAGATTTCCTCACCCGTGCGCTTGTCCAGCGCGACAATAAACGAAGCACCCTGGTGATCCCAGTTGATAATCAGCGTATTGCCGTGAATCGTCGGCGATGAGCCTTCTCCAAAAGAGCCTGCAACTCTCATATCGCCAAAGTCCTTATCCCATTTCAAATTGCCGTCGAAGTCAAAACAGTAAAGCCCCCATGAACCGAAAAATGCGTACAGGTGTTCGCCATCCGTAACACCCGATGTAGCAGCATAATTAGCCGTTTTATGAGTACCTTCGTGAGGCACTGCTTCGTTCACGGTCTTTTCCCACACCACATCGCCGCTTTTGCGATCCAGTGCAAGCAGCTTAAAGTGATAGATATGAGTGGGCAACGGCTTTCTGACTGTCTGGGCAACTTCTACGGTTTTGTCGGTCTTAACCGCCGTCTGAACAAAAATTTTATCGCCCCATACAATAGGTGTGGCGTGCCCCGTACCCGGAATTTTTACTTTCCAGCGGATATTGGTATCTTCGCTCCATTCCACAGGGGGATTGCCCGTATCCACCAGACCATTTACGTTTGGTCCCCGCAGGTGGGGCCAATTCTGTGTTTCCTTCGCCGCATGGTGTTTTGCCTGAACCAGAATCAGAATGAGACAAAACCCCATCAAAATCAAAATCCATTTCTTCATCGCAAACTCCTTTCTATGGTGTGATATTTTGCAATTTAGAGATTCAAAATATCCATTTAATGAATGGTTGTCAAACCCTTCTTTTTTTTTTAGGTTGGAGATAGAGATTCGATGGACTGACATTTAACAACTAAAAAAAGGAATTTTATGCCTGCTCCTCTTTATCCCAAATCCATTCGCTGGTGGCCCGCTATTGCTATCGCCGTATTGATGCTCATTGTATTATCGGTAATATGGATTCCCGAAAGGCCCAACCGCCAGATGCAGGTCATGCCGACGCTACTCGTCTGCTCAGTCGGCTCTCTTTTATTCTGCCTCTGGTTCTTTGCTTTTTCCCGAATGAGTCGAAAAATTCGCGTACGGGGTCTAAGTATTCTTATACTCCTGATCATCCTGATAGTTTCACTATTCCAAATTCGCGGTTTTACAGGCGATTTGGCTCCCAAGATAGAGTGGCGCTGGTCTTCTGTTACATCCATATCCGTGGCGGGACAGTCTTCAGATGGCCCCGACATAGACTACCCTCAATTTTTGGGACCACATCGCAACGCCATTCTCGATAAAATAAAACTGGAATCTGATTGGGATCAAAATCCCCCCAAATTACTCTGGCGCGTACCCGTTGGTGAAGCCTATTCTGCCTTTGCCGTTGTTGGACGCTCTGCCGTGACTCAAGAGCAAAAAGGCGAAGATGAAACCATAGCCTGTTACGACCTCTTGACCGGAAAAGAGAAATGGCGTCACAGTGCGCCTGCGCGATATGAAACCGCGATTGCCGGAATTGGTCCGCGAGCCACGCCAACCATATCGGGCAACCGCGTTTATTCTTTTGGCGCAACCGGCATCCTCACCTGTCTCGATTTGGAAACCGGTCGAGAAATCTGGTCGCGCGACACTGTGAAAGAAACCGATGCGCGCGTTAAAGAATGGGGCATGAGCGGGTCACCCCTCGTTTTAGACGACAAAGTGATCGTAAGTCCGGGCGGACCAAACGAACAATCGCTAATGGCTTATGACAAAGAAACCGGTGCTATTATCTGGGGAGGTGGTCGTGTGAGAGCGGGTCACAGCTCACCCAGTCTGGTCTCCATAGCTGAAATGAATCAAATACTCATTTTTAACAGGGGGCAAATCGCGGGACACGATCCAATTTCCGGCAAGTTGCTATGGGAATATCCCTGGACTGGCGGGATGA
>JAPPIE010000218.1:0-5901 GCA_028874765.1 Gemmatimonadota bacterium | reverse complement strand
CACGATCCAATTTCCGGCAAGTTGCTATGGGAATATCCCTGGACTGGCGGGATGACGCAACACGTTGCCCAACCCATTCCACTGCCCGGTGACCGCATCTTTGTATCAACAGGTTATGGCATTGGTAGTGAATTGATTCAAATTGCGAAAAATGGTCAGAATAAATTTACTGCCGAACGGATATGGAAAAGCCCTCGTCTCAAAGCCAAATTTGCCAATATGGTCTATAAAGACGGATATATTTACGGACTGGACGATGGCGTCCTCGTATGTTTGGATCTCGCAGACGGACAGCGAAAATGGAAACGAGGGCGCTATGGCCACGGGCAACTCATTCTGGTAGATGATCACTTGCTCATCCAAACCGAATCGGGCGATGTCGTCCTCGTTGATGCCTCGCCAGATGAACACAATGAACGCGCGCGCTTTCCCGCCCTGAGCAACCATACGTGGAACGCTCCCACACTTGCCGCGCCTTATCTCCTCGTGCGAAATGATCGGGAAGCAGCGTGCTATGAACTCGCACTTAAGAATTAAAAATTAAAAATTGAGAATTAAAATTCCCAATTCTCACATCTCCTGTTTCAACGCAGGCAATAGTGGTGCTCGCAGGGCATAGAAAACGGCTATCGCACTTGCTATGAGACCCGCACCGTATATAATGACAAGCGTGAGGGCCAGCGATCCCCAGGGGATTAACGCACCATAGCTCATGACATGGGGTGCTACGGCAATAAGCGCGGAGACGCTGCCGATAGCCAGGCCCACAAGCATTAAAAACCCATTCTCCGCGAGCAACATGCGCGACAGCACAGCGCGGCGAAATCCAAAGGCGCGAAGAACCGCCAATTCACCGCGTCTTTCAATAACATTTCTCAATAGAACAATACCCAATCCGAGCGTCCCCAACAGCAATCCCAATCCCCCCAGTGTCTGAAAGGTGGAGAGATACGTATTTTCGACCTCCTGAAAATGCGCGAGTTTTTGCGCTGTGGATACGGCGTCTAACCCAATATCTTTTAATCGGCTTTCCAAAAGCGCAGTAAGCTGAATGGGTTGTTGCGTTTCAACGAGAAAAGCACCATACCCACTCTGATCGGGAAAGTGCCGCAAAAAATTGTCTTCGGAAATCAGCAATTCACTTTGAAAAATACTCGTCTTTAACAAGCCCACCAATCTCAGCCTGACAGTTTCCCCTATTTCATTCTGAACCTCAATATCATCGCCCAATTGCTTGTGCAAAATCCACATAGCCGAATTGTAATCCCCAATTGCCGGAATCACACCCGCACCCAGATCCTCGGATAATAAAGCCCAGGGATTTTCCACTTCGACACTCGTTTGTTGAAACGTAAAACCACCTCGCTGACGCAGAGCTTCGGGAACGCCCAAAACGCGTGGGCTTTCGGGCTTGTAAAGATTGAGACAACTCGCATCTTCACCCGGCAAAACGCGCATCGGAATAAACCGTGCCTGATTCAAAAGTTCTGCATCTGCTTGCGAGAAACCGAGTTCAAATTGCCCGTCTTTTGAATTGAAATCCCGATAAATCGGCACATCAACTTCGGCGATGAGGGCAAAGCCACCCGTGCCAGAGGCTTTGTCCTGCGCGATATTTTGAGTCAAATCAGTTCGCCTATTTGCGCCTACTGCAACAATGACAAAACACGCACAACCGATGAGTGAGGCGCACAACAAACTTCGCGCGGGCTGCCGCTTGCTATTTTGCACCCCCATCCCAATAATACCTTCTCTCACAGAGCGATGCCCGCGCCTGAACCAGAGCGAGAGAAAGCACAATCCCGAAACCATCCACAGCGCGCCACTAACAAAAAACAAACCTGTACCCGTTGATGGATCCACCGTCGCAGCCCCCCCCAGACTGAGCGCGGCGAGGACGAGGCTGCCCAGGGCATACCATTTTGTACGCGGCCTTGTGCGCACCACTTCCGTAATACCCGATAACAATGCGCGAACAGAAATATTGCCCAAACGGCGGAGCGTGAGCCAGATTGCCAGCAGGATCACAATCAGTGAAATGGCATATCCCAACAACAGACTTGATGTGTGGATGTGAAGCGAGAGATCAGACGTTCCAACCGCCCCCACCCAATAAGTACGCAACCCCACCATAATCAGATAGGCATAGAAAATACCGCCTATCAGCCCTGTAATACCGCCCACACCGGCCAGCACAAGGCCCTCACGGCTAAAGAGTCGGCGGATTTTTTTCCCCGTATATCCCGACACCATCCGCATCCCGACTTCCCTGCCTCGCTGCTCCACACTCAGACGAAATAACAAACCAACCAGAAGAGCTGCAGAAATAATCAGGAATTGACTGAATGCAATAAACAGCCCGCTAAAGTCCGTCGCCCCCGCAGAAGCGGTCAGACCCTGCTGTTTGACGGGCTGAAATGTCAGACCAACCGATTCGGGCGCAATGTTTTTCAGCAAGCGATCCTCAAATCGCTTCGCTGTTGTTGCGATATCCTCTCCCGCAATAGCTCCAATGCGTACAGCGGTTAATACGCCAAATCGACTTTGCCACAATCGCTGCCCAGTCGCAGCAGACACAAAGGCTTTTGGCGCGTCGCGATAGGTATCCCAATAATCTTCATCTTTCGGGCGAACACGACTCAAATCTATGGGAAAAGGCGCTTCCCAGTCTGCCATATTATTTGCATCCCCTAGGCCCGGATAATCGGGAGACAACTTTTCATCTGCCCCCAATCCCGCCATTGCCACAATCCCCTTGAGTTGGAATGTTGCCCAACGGGTCAGGAGTTTTTCTCCAGGCGCGACTTCGTAATAGGCCACTTTCACTTCATCGCCAACCCGTGCGTTCAAATCCTCAGCCGCCCATGTATTCAGCAAAATACCATCTTCCCCGAGTTGTAGTGATCCATCTATAACCTGAAAGGTCCCCAGATTCCCAACATCCAGCGCAGAAATTGTGGAATAGGGCAGTTCTCTCTCTCCGACCTGTGTGATATTCGCCAGATAGGTAAGAATGGACATGTGGGGCGCGTTTAATTCAGTAGATACTTTTTGAATAGTCTCTGCAATATGGGATTTGAGAATAAACTGCGTGCTCTCAATAGCGAAATAATCTGCTTCAGGGCGGATGACAATGCCGAGATCATCCGGTGTTGCAACGCGGGAAAGAGCTTCCTGAACACCTGTATCTGGATCACCCGACACCAGCAATGTATTCACGCGGCCTCTTTGACCCAACGCTTTTTGCAAAACCGGCAGCGACAGATATGCATTGAGCGGAACGTTCTGGCGAGCGAAAAGGCCAAAGCGCCCCATTCCCCTATCGGGAAGCACGCCTGCGAGCGTCAGTCGAATTGTCTGAACTGCACCATCAGCACGTCCAAATAGCGATTCGCGGTGAATATCATCTGATTGTTCAAAAGACAGCAGAATAGCATCGCCAATCTGTGCATTGAGTTCTTTTTGGAGGGATTCGTTGACGACAACCGATGGAAATATTCCCCCGATCGTCAACTCGGGCAATATTTGATCAAAAAGATTTGCAAAGCGATTATCAATACCCTGAATTTGAACGCGAGAAGCCCGCGTATTCGATCCCGCATGAACAGCCGTTCCGCTCAGGCTAATAGCCGATACAACACCCTGAGCGCCGAGTTCACGCTCGAGGTCGCGTTCCAGACTCTCGCGGAAAAATCGCTCGGATACCAGGGCGTGGTCAATTTTGCCCAGACGACTCAGTGACAAATCCCGCAAGCTACCGCGCACGGAATCGCCCACAATCAAAGCACCCGTCAGCACAGCTGTCGCCACAGCCACGCCGAGCGCAACAGCCAGATTAATCCGCCAGAAATAGATCAGACTTCGACGCACGTCCCCCCCCGCAGATCAAAACGCCGCTCAAAGCGATGGGCAAGCGCCGTACTGTGCGTCGCGCAGATCAGGATATTATTTTCCCGCTTGTGCAATTCAAATAGCAAATCGGCTATTTCCTCTGCCCGCGCCCCATCCAGGCTACCCGTTGGTTCATCGCACAAAAGCAATGCCGGGGAATTGATGAGCGCACGCGCAACAGCTGTTCGCTGTCGCTCGCCGCCAGATAATTCAGCGGGCCGGTGATCAATGCGATGCGCCAAACCCACGCGATCAATAATCTCTCGGGCGCGGTCTCGCGCATCGCCATTTCTAAATGCCAGCGTTGGAATCAAAACATTTTCCAGAACCGAGTATTGCGGCAAAAGATGGTGCTCTTGAAACACAAATCCAATGCCCCTATTTCTAAACCGCGCGAGTTCGATTTCAGATAATGCGAAGGGATCCTGCCCCTCAATCTCGAGACTGCCCTCAGATGGCCGGTCCAGCGTTCCCAGCACATGCAACAAGGTACTCTTCCCCGATCCCGAGGGGCCCATAACACTCAGCGATTGCCCCATTGCCATTTCAAAAGATATATCCTGCAGAACATGTACATCGCCGAAGTGTTTGGAAAGATTTTCAACTTTTAATGCCATTTGCGACCTCTTAAATATTCGGGCGGGCACAGGGCCCTCGCCCCTACATTCTCGATCTTCATCCGCGTCTATCTGCGCCATCTGCTTCATCCGCGATCTGATCTGCAATAAAATCTGGTATCGGAATGGACCTGATTTTTTCACCGGGATTGCATATACAACATACCGCGCTCAACTCTCCGCGGGCAATAGCCGTCTCTCCGCGAAAAAAATCAAACCGATAGGTCAGCGATTTTGTGCCTTTGCGTATCACCTTCAGATGAATATCCAGCACATCTTCAAATACGGCTGGACTGAGATATGTACATGTTGCTTCCAACCTCGGCCATCCGATTTTATTTCCCTCCCATTCTGTTGAAACACTCGTCCCCAACGAGCGCAAGAAAGCGTGCTCGACAGCTTCCATAAAGACAAAAAACCGGGAAAAGTGTACAATCCCGGCCATGTCCGTATCGGAAAACTCTACCCTGCGAGTGGTGTGAAATTCACTGTGCATAGTGCGAACACTCAAGACGAAGGTTTAAATAAGGTCACCAGACACCCCCCCAGCGCGGCCAATATAATACCCAGCACAAATTGCCAGTTCAAACCACCCCATCCACCTGCTGGCGGATGCATCATGAGAGAGACGATAGCATTGACCATAGGCGCGCCGGCAAAAACAATAGACATAACCACGGGTGGCGTCCCCTTTGCGCCAAAGGCGAGGAGCACACCAAACGCGCCAATAGCACCCACAGTACCAGCCAGCAGCGACCATGTCAGCCCCTTTGTTGGAAATGACCAGTCCGATCCGTTGATCGCCAGCACGATGAGAGATCCAATAACAGCCGTCACAAGATAGGCAATACCCACAAACAGAAACGCCTTATAGCGTCCATTTTCGGGATCGCCCATAGCGATCTGCCCGGTGTGTAGAAAAATCCCGTACAAACCCCACGATCCCACAGTCATCAACGCAAAAATCAACCACGTAAGTCCAGAAGAAGAAGTCGGCATTTGCCCTCCTGTATTAAGTTTTTGAATCCGTCACATACCGGCGATATACCGACAGTGTTGCTTCCGCCATATCGTCGTCGCTAAAATTTTGATGCACTGCTTCTTTCCCTTTTTGCCCCATCGCCTCTCGCCCCTCTGCGTCATTCATCATCCGCAGCAACCCTGCCGCCAATGCCTCTGAAGAGTCTGGCTCTACCAGAATTCCCCCACCCGTTTTTTCGATCCATTCCGGAAAAATACCGTGCCGGGGCTGAACAACGGGAACGCCATTGGCCATAGCTTCGAGCAGCGATAGCCCCTTGGGCTCTTTATAAGGCGTGGGCACGGATAAGATATGGATACTATTCAGGAATGCAATTTTTTCTTCTCGATTGACTTCCCCGCGATAATCAAA
>JAPPIE010000301.1 GCA_028874765.1 Gemmatimonadota bacterium | reverse complement strand
AGATCTCGTCGCCAAATCTTTCACCATTAACCGCGCGTTTTTTCAAGACAAATGATACTTCCGGAGAGGATATGGACAAACCCAATGTGATTTTTGTTCTCACCGATGACCAGGGCTATGGCGATCTCTCCTGCCATGGCAATCCGATCATAAAAACGCCGAATTTAGACGCGTTACACGACGAGAGTATTCGGTTCACAGATTTCCATGTCGCGCCCATGTGTACGCCAACGCGCGGCGAATTGCTGACAGGCCAGGACGCGCTCCGCAATGGTGCCACATTTGTGTGCATGGGACGGTCGTTGATAAATCCCGAACTGCCGACCATGGCGGATATTTTCGGCATGAATGGCTACCGCACGGGGCATTTTGGCAAATGGCACCTCGGCGACAATTATCCCTACCGCCCACAGGACAGGGGATTTCATGAAACAATTCACCACCCCGCCTGGGGTATTACATCCGCTGCGGATTATTTTGGGAATGATTATTTTGACGACCACTATCGGCACAATGGGACAATTGAGGCTTTTGAAGGGTATTGCACAGATGTGTGGTTTGACGAAGCCATCAACTGGATTGAAGAACAGGACGACGCGCCGTTTTTTGCGTATATCGCCACCAATGCACCCCATACCCCGCTGTGGGTTCCCGACGCATACCGCCAGCCCTATCTGGAGCATGTTGCATACAATGTCGCCAGCTTTTACGGAATGATTGCCAATATCGACGAAAACATGGGTAAACTCGACGCCTTTCTCCACAAAACCGGACTGCGCGACAATACCATTTTGATTTTTATGACCGATAATGGGACGGCAAACGGTGAGACGGTGTACAACGCCGGTATGCGGGGAAAAAAGACCACGCTCTATGAAGGCGGTCATCGCGTTCCGTTTTTTATTCGCTGGCCCAAAGGACAATTGGGAGACCCTCGCGATATCCCCGATCCCGCGCACGGTACAGATTTGTTGCCAACCCTGATCTCCCTCTGCGACCTCGACGAACCAGACGGAACTGCCTATGATGGCCTTTCTCTAACCGGCCTCTTGCGCGAACGGGAAGAATTGGAAGATCGGATGCTCGTCGTACAATACGGCCACAATGTCCCAACGGGGAACCGAACCACTCGCAAAGGCAATGCCGCAGTTTTGTGGAATCAATGGCGCCTCGTGGATTATGCCGAACTGTATCACCTCAACGGTGATCCCGCACAAGAATACAACATCGCCGACCAACATCCCGATGTCTTGCAAAAGATGCGGGCGCATTACGATGCGTGGTGGGATGAAGTTGGGGATAATCTCAATATTTACTACCCTATTTCCATTGGCACAGAAGAGGAAAGTTCCACGCGATTGTCCAGTTGCGATTGGATGGGTGTTTATTGCGATAATCCAGGAGGTGTGCGCGGATGTGTGATGGATAGCGGTATCTGGCAACTCGCGGTTGCACAATCCGGAAAATACGACATCACCTTGCGGCGCTGGCCCCGAGAATCGAATCTCGCAATTACAGCACCGGCTCCTGTGATGGAAGGCGTTGACGGCACATTGATGGCAGGAAAAGCACTCCCCGTAGATCAAGCGTGGATGCAGGTCGGTGGCTCTGAACATGAAGTGGACGTGCGTTCAGATGACCTGTCCGTAACATTTACTGTGGAATTGTCGAGCGGTCCTGTAACTTTGCAAACCTGGTGGATAGACGCGAATGGCAATCGCCTCGCCGGTGCGTATTACGTGACGGTAGAACACGGATAAAAAATATGAACTACAACCCCGAAAATCCCCTCATCATCCAGAGCGACCTCACAGTTCTCGTCGAAGTCAACTCGCCCAGATACGAAGCGGCGCGAGATCGGCTCGTGCGCTTTGCCGAATTGGAAAAAAGCCCCGAGCACATGCACACGTACCGCGTCAATCCCCTCTCGCTCTGGAATGCAGCCGCAGCTGGTGTCACCACCGAAGAAATCATCGCCACCCTCGAAGCCTACGGCAAATACGACATTCCCCAAAATGTGGGCGTTGAAATCCGAGAGGCCATGAGCCGCTATGGCAAAGTCTATCTCGACAAAGAAGGCGACGCGCTCATCCTGTCTTCCGAAGATCCCCTGATTATCCTTGAAATCTGTCGCCACAAAACCGTCCAGCCCTATATTGAAAAGCGACTCGACGCCCATCGCATCAGCGTTTTGCCCCTCTATCGAGGGCACCTCAAACAGGCTCTCACACGCATCGGATTCCCGGTCAAAGATCGCGCGGGATATCTCAAAGGCAGAACACTTAAATTTCGACATCGCCAGACTGCACTATCGGGAAATCCCTTTGCATTGCGCGATTATCAGCGCGAGGCTGTCGATATATTTCACGCGGGCGGAGGTCCCGATGGCGGGAGCGGCACAGTAGTGTTGCCCTGCGGCGCGGGGAAAACTATTGTGGGCATGGCTGCCATGAATACCCTCCAGTGCGAAACCCTAATCCTGACCACCAATATCACGGCGTCGCGCCAGTGGAAAGCAGAACTCATCGACAAAACGAGCCTCACCGACGACCAGATAGGCGAATATTCTGGCGAGCGCAAAGAAATCCGGCCCATTACCATTGCCACGTACAATATCCTGACCTATCGCAAGAGCCGGGAGGAAGACTTTCCCCACTTCGGCATTTTTAATCAGGGTAATTGGGGCCTCATTATTTACGATGAAGTTCACCTGCTTCCCGCCCCCGTATTTCGCTTTACCGCCGAATTGCAGTCCCGGCGTCGTCTGGGCCTCACAGCCACCCTCGTGCGCGAAGATGGCCTCGAAACCGATGTCTTTTCCCTCATCGGACCCAAGCGCTACGACGTACCCTGGCGAGAGCTTGAATCCAGCGGCTGGATAGCAACCGCAGAATGCTGTGAAATTCGCCTGCCATTGCCACAGAGCAAGCGACTCAGCTATGCCATAGCAGATAGACGCGCCAAATTCCGTATCGCATCGGAAAATGCCGACAAAATCCACATGGTCAAGCATCTGCTAAAAAAACACAAAGGCGACCAAATCCTCGTCATTGGACAATACATCCGCCAGGTCGAACATATTGCACGAGAACTCGACGCCCCGTTGATAATGGGCAAAACCCCTACCGAAGACCGCGACCACCTCTACGAAGCATTTCGAAAGGGCAAAATCAAGATCCTCGTCGTATCCAAAGTCGCCAATTTTGCCGTCGATCTACCCGATGCCAGCGTCGCCATTCAGATTTCTGGCACTTATGGCTCGCGCCAGGAAGAAGCCCAACGCCTCGGACGCATTTTGCGCCCCAAATCCGATGGCAGCCTGGCTCATTTTTACACCCTGGTTACGCGCGATACCCGCGAACAAGAATTTGCCCGAAACCGCCAGACCTTCCTCACCGAACAGGGCTACCGCTACACCATTCGAGACGCAGACGATGTCTTTGATGAAGCGTGAGAATGCGAATAGACGAATAGACGAACCCCGCCCTACCACCAAAGTTGTTACAAACTCCATCGCTGCTTCGCTGATTGGATGACCACCTCAATGCCCTTCAGCAAGATCATATTTTACGCTGCGATTGAACTGCCTCGCCCGATCAATTGTCTCATAACCTTTGCCTCAGTACTCCTCGGCGGCTGGCTGGGAATTCACAACATCACCGAACCCCTGCTTTTTGCCGCGCTATCCGCTACCCTCATCACAGCGGGAGGCAACGCGCTCAATGACCTGTGCGGCATCACCGAAGACCGCATCAACAAACCGCACCGCCCACTCCCTTCGGGGCGTTTATCCCCCGGCACCGCCCGCATAGAAATGGGTATTTTCCTCCTCGCGGGCATTCTCCTCGCTCTACCCCTACCAATGCCTGCCATCGCCATTGCCCTCACCGCCATCGCGTGCCTGATCCTTTACAATACCTATCTCAAACGCGTACCCCTCATCGGCAATCTCGCAGTAAGTGCGCTCGGAGGTTTGACATTTCTCTATGGCGGCGCAGCCGTTGAGAACATGTCCGCTCCCTATCTCATCGCGGGCTTTGCCTTTCTATTTCACCTGGGCCGCGAACTTCTCAAAGACCTCGAAGACAGCGCGGGCGACCGCCAGTTATCCGGCGGCACCGTACCCATCTCCTGGGGCGAAAACACTGCGCGCATCCTGATCACCGGCATCTTTGCAATCCTCATCATCGCAACCCCATTGCCCGCGCTCCTGGGCATTTACAGCTCAATTTATCTCTGCCTGATTGTCCTACTCAACCTTTTGCTCATCTTCGTCCTCATCCGCCTCTGGCAAAAAGACGCCCTCGGATACCTGAATAAACTCCTCAAAGCGGGGATGCTACTGGGACTCGCGGCTTTTCTTTTTGCTTAATAAGAGTTACGCAATCACATCACACTCTGTCGATGTACCTTTTATTTAGTTTGCCCAATTTTGGACTGGTTTACCCTATCATTCCTTGATATATTTATCATAAAATGGGGGCCTGATTATATTCAGACTTACCGAACCAGGCCATTATGGAGATAGCTGATGATTACGTTGATTGAAGCCCTGAACTACCGCTGTTTACAGTATGTACAGAGACCTCTGAAGCCCTTTCATGTCCTGGTCGGTCCGAATGCATCGGGTAAGACAACCTTTTTGGACGTCCTCGGCTTTCTGAGTGATCTGGTATCCGAGGGATTGGAAGAGGCCCTGTCAAAGCGCACCACCTCGGATCCTAAAGGACTCCTCTTTCGCCAGAAAGGTGAAAGGTTAGAATTAGCGATTGAGGCACGGATTCCCGATAATCTGCGCGAATTGACGGCAAAACCGGATTTGGATACGGTAAGATACGAAGTGGCTGTAGGTTTTGATGAAACACAACACCGGTTCGAACTCAAGGCTGAGACACTCTTATTAAAAAATGCCGAGGTTTTGAAACCAGTGCAGCGTTCATTATTCCCCATATCTCCCGCGGTGCCAGATTCATTGCTAAGCAAGGTTCACCAGCGAGATAACAAGATCGTGCTCAACAAAGTACCGGGTGGAAATGACAATTTCTACAGCGAAACCTATGCTCGTTCAGGCAAAGGCTGGGCACCTTCGATCAAACTTGGGCCGCAAAGATCGGCCCTTGGTCACCTTCTGATAGACGAAAGCTCTTTTCCCGTGGCTATATGGTTTCAAAAATACCTGACCAGCGAAGTTCAGAAATTCATGCTCAATAGCCTTGAGATTAAGCGCCCAAGTCCGCCAACGCGGGCTACGGGTTTCTTGTCGGACGGATCAAATCTTCCCTGGGTTATCGATCGTCTGCGTGAAAAAAATCAAGAACAACATCGCGCATGGATCTCTCATCTAAGGACTGCACTCCCAGACTTGGTGGACATTACAACCTCTATACGTGAGGATGATAGGCATTGTTATATGATCTACGAGTATGAGGAAGGGCTAAAATTACCTTCGTGGTTGGTTTCCGATGGCACGCTTAGACTTACGGCACTCACCTTGCCTGCTTATCTACCCGACCTTCAAGGCATCTATCTGATAGAGGAGCCAGAGAATGGGATTCATCCAAGAGCCGTGGCAACAGCATACGATTCCCTCTCCTCAATGTATGAAGCCCAGGTGCTATTGGCGACCCATTCGCCAGTGGTATTGAGCACAGCCAGCCTAAATGATGTACTCTGCTTTGCCAAGAATGACAATGGTTCAACCGACATCGTTCTTGGCTCTGAACATCCCTTGCTTAAAGAGTGGCAAGGCGAGGTTGATCTCGGCACATTGCTCGCATCGGGAGTTTTGGGATGAATCGGAAAGACCTCATCGTTCTCGCTGCTGACAAAAATATCGAATACGCGCTGAAAGGACTATTTACGAGGCCGCAATCATTGGGAATCCGGCCAATTAACGCGGACATTTTTATCCATCCACAACACGATCCTGGCTGTACACAGCACGGCGTTGCATTCCTGTCCAATTTCTCGGAAAATTATCACTATGGTTTGCTTATATTCGACTATGAAGGAAGCGGAAGAGAACAGAGGCAGAAACCACAAAAGTTGCAAGAGACTCTCAACTCAGAATTTGATAGTTCAGCATGGGGTAAGCGGGCCAGAGCAATCGTTTTGTCGCCGGAGCTTGAAGCCTGGGTCTGGAGCAGTTCCCCCCATGTTGACGATGTGGCAGGATGGAAGAACCGACAGCCTTCGCTAAGACAATGGCTGACCACGCAAGGCTGGCTTCAGGGAGGGGCGGTCAAGCCTAATAGGCCCAAAGAGGCGTTTCAAGCGGCCTTACGCGAGGCACGCATCCAACGCAGTTCGTCCCTATATCAGCAGATTGCACAAAGGGTTTCCTTGCGCCGATGTGCGGATAGGTCGTTCCAAGAATTTCAAGACATTCTGCGTACCTGGTTTCCGCGTGATAGTCAGCATTAAGGACAGGTGGCTCATGTGGTGGATTATCTAAAGACCAGGACAGCCAAAAAGAGATGTATTGATTCATGAATCCCACCAACCGCATTGCACAACTCGTTGAACAACTCAACGAACACAATTACCGATACGCCGTACTCAATGATCCCGTGATTTCCGACCGGGAATATGACGCCCTCCTGCGCGAACTGAGCGACCTGGAAGCGCGACATCCCGATTTAATCCAACCCGATTCCCCCACACAACGCGTAACCTCTGACCTGACCCGAGAATTTCCAACTGTGCAACACGACGTCCCCATGCTCAGTTTGGACAACACCTATTCAGAAGACGAACTCAGAGACTTTGAAGACCGCATTCGCCGCGAACTGCCCGACGAAGAACTGCAATATGTCGCCGAACTCAAAATCGACGGT
Organism: Gemmatimonadota bacterium; assembly: GCA_028874765.1. Taxonomy (GTDB): domain Bacteria; phylum Latescibacterota; class UBA2968; order UBA2968; family UBA2968; genus VXRD01. Next base: position 4,027 of record JAPPIE010000301.1, on the reverse strand, counting down.
GTTGCCCTGAGCCTGATCTACGAAAACGGCCTGCTCATCCGCGGCGTCACCCGCGGCAATGGCACACAGGGCGAAGATATAACGCCCAATGTCAAAACCATCAAATCCATACCCATCCGCCTCAAAGCCTGTGCTGAAATGGGATTATTCAGTAACCCCGTGTCCTACTGCGAAATCCGCGGCGAAGTCTATCTCGACCACAACACCTTTGATGCGATCAACGTCCAGCGCGAAAAAAACGAAGAAAACCCCTTCGCCAACCCGCGCAACGCAGCGTCCGGCTCCCTAAAATTACAAGACGCACAACAGGTCGCCGAACGCCGCCTGAGCTTTTTCGCGTACTCCTTCCGCTCCCCTAACATACAGCTACCAACCCATGGCGAAAACCTCTCCTACCTGGAAAGCCTGGGCCTGCCCGTCAACACCAACCGCGCCCTGTGCAACAATATTGACGACATTATCGCCCAGGCACGCGAATGGCAGGAAAAGCGTCCGGATTTGCCCTACGACATCGACGGCATCGTCATCAAAGTCAACAGCATTGCACAGCAAAACAAACTCGGCGCCACATCCAAAAGCCCTCGCTGGGCAATTTCCTACAAATATTCAGCCGAACAGGCCGAAACCGTGCTCAAACATATTACCCTTCAAGTTGGGCGCACAGGCGTGATCACCCCGGTGGCAAATCTCGAACCCGTGCAACTGGCGGGCACCACAGTCAGCCGCGCCACATTGCACAACGCCGAAGAACTCGAGCGCAAAGACATTCGGGAAGGCGATACCGTCATCCTCGAAAAAGGCGGCGACGTCATCCCCAAAGTCGTGCGCGTGGTCACGGCCAAACGCGCAAAAGACGCCGCCGAATTCGAGTTCCCCAAAAACTGCCCCGTCTGCGACGCCCCTCTCATTAAAGACGAAACCGAAGTCGCCATTCGCTGCGAGAATTCTCAATGTACCGCACAGCTCAAAGGCAATATCCGCCACTTTGCCTCGCGTACGGCAATGGACATAGAGGGCCTGGGAACCGCCCTCGTAGAACAACTCGTCGATAACAAACTCGTCCGCGATGTCGGCGATCTCTACAACCTCAAATTAGAGGAACTCGCCGACCTCGAACGCATGGCAGAAAAATCGGCTCAAAACGTCCTCGACGCGCTCGAAGCGAACAAACAACAGCCCTTTCACCGCGTACTCTTCGCCCTGGGCATTCGCCACATAGGTGCCACGGTTGCGCGCGCACTATCCGACAACTTCCACAGCATTGACCGCTTGCGCGAAACACCGCCCGAAGAAATCGAAGCCGTACACGAAATAGGCGCCGCCATAGCAGAAAGCATCCACACATACCTCAACATCGAGAGCAACTGGGCCATCGTTGAAAAACTACGCGCCGCAGGCATCAATCTCGAATCCGAAGCCCCCGCCGACACAGGTCCCAAACCTCTCGAAGGCAAAACAGTAGTCGTTACCGGCACCTTCACCCGCTGGGGCCGCCAACAAGCCCAGGATCTCATCCGCGCCCTCGGTGGCAAGCCCACCTCCAGCGTCAGCGGCAAAACCGACCTCGTCATCGCAGGAGAAAAAGCTGGCTCCAAACTCGCAAAAGCCGAGCAATTGGGCATCGACGTCCTCAATGAAGAGAAATTTATCGAACTCATCGGCGAAGAAAACGCATAATCCCTTGAGTGAGGCAAATCCGCGCAGTTAATCCGTTCACTGACGCATCGGGTTTAATCCGCGCAATCCCGTAATCCGCAAAATCCGCGATCGGCTTTTTGCTTGACACACCCACCCCATTTTGTTACCCTTAACCGCGTATAGATGTGGGGCCGTAGCTCAACTGGGAGAGCGTTTGACTGGCAGTCAAAAGGTCGGCGGTTCGATCCCGCTCGGCTCCACTTTTTTTTAGGCACTTACAGTTTTGTAAGTGTCTTATTTTTACTGTGTCCATTATGAAACTACGCACCGCGCTCACACAATATCCATTCGACACACTCTGTCAACTCGCCCGCGACGTGGGTGTTGATCCCACTGGCAGCAACAAAACCATCCTCGCCGACGCGCTCTGCCGCATACTCCCCGACCCAAAGCATGTAGCCAAACGTCTCAGTTCCCTATCGCTGGAACAACGCGCGATGGTACAGACGCTTGCCGCTGAAGGGGGCGAGCTTTTAGAAACCGAAGCCGTTGAAAAATTTGCCAACGGATTTCTTCCCCGTCTCCATGCACAACTCAGTGACCTGACCGGTCTCGTATTCCGAGACGCACATACATTGGGTGATTCAGACGTTCTAATTGGCATTCCCGAATCGCTGCTCAAATCCATCCCCATTCCCGACGCAGATCAGGGCCGACTGCTCGTCATCTTGAAACCCGTATCTGTGGGGTTGCTCCGAGCTTTTGCAGATCAGATTGACCTGCGCCTTTCAGACACGCGCAAACCCATCGTATCCAACGCCATAAGAGATGCCCTGCTCGATACAAAAACACTGCACGCCTACCTCAACACACTCAGCGAAGATCGCCGCGCCATTCTCGACCTGTTCCTCCCTGCCAACGCACTCACACGCCGCGAAATCGCCGACAAATTGGGAGAATCCGCAGTCCGTGAATTGGAAGACATGCTCTGGAAAATGCCGATCTTTTACGCTCCTAACCGCGACCTTCACGCCCCCAATGCTGCGATATATCTCGCTTCAGACCTGTGTACCGCCCTATCCCAAATCGCCCAATCTCAGGGAGGACAACTCGAAAGTAGTCTCGACGCCCTCCTCGAAACATCCACCACCACTCCCACTGCGATACGTGAAAACACCGCTTTTCTCATTCGGGACCTGACCACATTGCTCGGCATTATTGCACAACGCTTGCCCCGCAGACTCAAACACGGTGGCATGTCCAAAACCGATTTGCGCGACGCGAACAAATACTGCCATATTCAGAACGATCCGGGATATATTGAATTTCTCACGCTCTTTGCCGAAACAATGGAACTTGTAACCCCTCAGGGCACAGTCTGGCATACCGCCCTGGATGCCGGCACCCGGGTAGGGCAAATCATCGACATACGCAAGGCGTGCTTTGAATTCTGGTTTCACAGCGAACGGTGGAATGAGTGGTCTTCCGACCGCACCAAATCCACCAGTGCCCGAATGCAAGTACTCAAGAATATTCGCAGTGAAATCGTGCGGAGCCTTCGGCATTGCCCCACCGATACATGGATGACATATCCGTCGTATTATCAATTCCTGACGCGCCTTTCAGAGCCTTTTCGGCATTTTGCCAAAGATCCAGCCCATACCGGGACCACCGCCGATGAATTGCTGCGTCGCACCATCACCGGCGCGCTCACCTGGATGGGCGTTGTTCGCGTGGGCAACTTTCCCGATTTCTCCGCACCATTACAGCACAGCAAACAGGCGGTCTTTCAAATCACCCCGGCGGGTTATGCCCTATTGCACGACACGCAGGATGACGCACTGAGCGAACAAATACCCCTGCAAAATTCAGATGCAAAATTTGTTGTACAGCCCAATTTTGAAGTTCTATCCCCGCCGGACCTTCCCAGCGCGCACTATCTCAAACTATGCGTCATCGGCGACCTCAAAACACAGGATGTGATGGCGTGTTTCCACCTCTCGCGCGACTCGCTTCGCCGCGCATTCGCACGCGGTTTGTCGGGGGATGAGATACGTGCATTTTTGACACAGCACAGCGCGAGCGGCCTACCCGACATAGTCAATGCTTTGATTGTCGAATGTGACGACAGATACGGCGAAATCGAAATCATTCCCGCCAGCGGACATATCAAAACCACCACATGTGAATTGCTCGACGAACTCTACGCTCAACCCCGCATCGCCCAGGCATTGGGCGACCGCATTTCTCCAACCACTGCAACCCTCAACAATGAAGCAAATCCCGAATCTCTGAATCAAACACTCCAGCAACAAGGCTACCTGCCGCACCTATCAAAAAAATAACCCCATACCGCTAATACCCGTGGATATAATGCCCACCTTCTGAA